>JAICIL010000082.1 GCA_025924435.1 Chloroflexia bacterium
GACGACCGCATCCCCGACCCCCTCGAAGAGCGTGCGGAACCGCTCCTCGGAGGATTGCGCCTCGCGGTAGAGCCGCGCGTTATCCACAGCGATGGCCGCGCGCCGGGCGAGTTCCTCGGCGAGCGCGCGATCCGCCTCGTCGTACCGCCTCTCCGATTCCGCCGCGACGAGCGAAAGCGTGCCGAGCACCGCATCCCGCGCGACGAGCGGCACAATCATCACCGAGCGCATGCCGAGTTCTCGCAGGGCGCGCAAATGCTCCGCATCCCGCGCGCCGGCGACGAGCATGTCGTCCGTGATCTCCGGCGCGAGCACGGTCTGCCGCGAGCGGACGACGCCCGGTATGCCGCCGGGTTCCGCCGGATCGGGCGGATAACGCTGCCGGATGTCGCGCGCCATCGCCACCTTCGCGGGGTCGCTGTGGGCGACCGCGACGGGGCGGAAGGTCTCGCCCTCGACGATCTCGACGGCGCACCAGTCCGCGATGTGCGGGACGGCGAGTTGGGCGACGTGTTGCAAGGTCGTCTCGTAATCGAGCGAACCGGCGAGCAGCGCGCTCGCTTCCGCGAGGAAACGCTGTGCCTCCTCGCTGCGCCGCCGCTCGGTGATGTCGCGATAGTTGCCGACGATGGCGCGGATATATGGCTCGTCCAGCAGGTTGGTGCCGGTGCCCTCGAACCAGCGCCACGCCCCGTCCTTGCGGAGCACCCGGTACTGCGCCGTCCCGCTCGCGCCCGGCCGGCCCAGCAGCCCGCCCAGAACGGCGGCCACCCGCTCGCGGTCGTCGGGGTGGATGAGATCGAAGATGGCGCGACCGACCAATTCTTCGGCGGGATAGCCGAGCACCCGCTCGGAGGAGGGGCCGGCATAGCGGACGATCCCTTCGGCATCAATGAGCGCGATGGCGTCCGAACTCTTCTCGATCAGGGAGCGGAACCGCTGCTCGCTCGCGCGGAGCGCCGTCTCGGCGCGGCGGCTCTCCGTGATGTCCCGGAAGATGTTGACGGCGAACCGCGCCGCGCCGCGCCCGTCGAAAATGGGCGTCGCGTGGACGATGCTCCAGCGTTCCTCGCCGGTCTCGCGCGGGCGGAAGCGGAGGACGATCTCCGGCGGCCGCTCGCCGAGCAGCGCCCGCCGCCCCGGGAACCGCGCGAGTGGGATCGGTTCTCCATGCTCGTCCGTGATGTCGAACTTCGCCCGCGTCTCCTCGGTCGTGGCCGCCAGCAGCGCGGCGGCGGAGGGGTAGCCGATGTACCGCGCGGCGGCGTCATTGGCATAGATCACCTTCCCGCTCGCGTCCTGCACCGTGATGCCGTCCGCGACGCCCTCCAGGATCGCCGCGAGTTGGTCGCGCGATTGCCGCAGCCCCTCCTCCGCCCGCATACGCGCGCCGCTCAAGTAACTGGTGAGCAGGCCGATGGCGATGAATGCCGCGAGTTGGAACGCGCTCCGCAGATCGTCAATCGAGAAGGAGTAGGTCGGCATGAGGAAGAAATAGAGCGCCGACACCGCGCCGATGGCTGTCGCGAGCGCGCCCGGCCCGAAGCCGCCGTACCAGGCGCCGATGATGACGACCGCGAAATAGAGAAGGAAGGGCACCGCGGAGAAGAGGCCGTGGAAGAAGTGCGAGATGAGCACGGCGACCAGGCTGGCGGCGATTGCCAGCCCGTAGCCGCTCAGGGATGAGCGCGCCGATTCACTCCGTGGCAGGGTGAGCAACGTACCGTTGCGTCGCCGCACATCAGCCCCCAATACACCGCACGGACGATCCCGGCCGGTCACACCTCCGGCCGCGCGCGGCGGACGGGCGTTCGGCATGAGGCAATTGCGCGCCTATGCTGCTTTCCGCGCCGCTATTCTACCGCAGATGGAGGGCAGTGGGCAGCAGGCAGCAGGCGGCGTGTCAAGCGGTGGTTCCACTCGGTGGCGCTCGCCTCCGACTATTCGCCGCCCACTGCTCACCGCCCACTATTTTCGCATTGACGGCGCGCGGCCCGCGTGTGAGACTCCCGTCATGGACGGCACGCCGATTGTCTACAGCGACCATTACCTCGATCACCACACCGGCCCGCACCCGGAGACGGAACGGCGCCTCGTGGCGATCATCGAGCATCTCGACGCGGAGGGGTTGCTGGCGGGCCGCCCCCTCCTCGCGCCGGAGAACGCGCCGCGCGCGGCGGTCACGCGGGTGCACACCGCCGCATATGTGGACGCGCTGGAGCGGTTCTGCGCGGCGGGCGGCGGCTGGCTCGAGCCGAGCACCGTCGTCTCGCCGGAGTCCTTCGATGTCGCGCTGCTCGCCGCCGGCGGGGCGGTCCGCGCCGTGGATGCCGTGCTGACCGGGGAGGCGCGGCGTGTCTTCGCCCTCGTCCGGCCCCCCGGCCACCACGCGACGGCGGAGACGGGCATGGGCTTCTGCCTCTTCAACAATGTCGCCGTCGCCGCGCAACATGCGCGCGACCGCTATGGCCTCGAACGGGTCGCGATCATTGATTGGGATGTCCACCACGGCAACGGCACGAACGACATCTTCTACGATGATCCGCATGTGCTCTTCGTCTCGACGCATCAGTACCCGCTCTATCCGGGGAGCGGACGGGCGACCGAGCGCGGCGCGGGCGCGGGTGAGGGGTATACGCTCAATATCCCGCTCCCGCCGCGTTCCGACGACGCGGCGTACCTGCGCGCCTTCGATGACCTGATCGGCCCGCTCGTCCTCGATTACCGGCCCGAACTGATCTTCATCTCCGCCGGGTTCGACGCCGCGCAAGACGACCCGCTCGCCGAGATGCTCGCCTCGGACGACGGCTTCCGGCAGATGGCCGAGCGCGTCGTCGCATGGGCGGATGCCTGCTGCGACGGCCGCATCGTCGCCCTGCTCGAAGGCGGCTATGACCTCGCCGCGCTGGCGCGGGGTGTCGCGATTACGCTGCGCGTGCTGGATGGGGAAACCTAAGCCCCCGGTCCCTTCCCTCAAAGGGAGGGGAGAAGAGAACGACATGGCAGAGTATCAACTGCGGCAGGCCACGGATGCGGATGACGATTTCCTCTACCGGCTGCATGTCGCGGCGATGGGCGATCTCGTCGCGCGGGTGTGGGGATGGGATGACGCGTGGCAGGAGCGGTTCTTCGCGGATCACTTCGACCCCGCGCCCGCCCGCATTGTCGTCGTGGACGGCGAGGATGTCGGCGTCGTCGCGGTGGAGTGGGGCGCGGCGGAGGCGTTTCTTTGCACTATCGAGATCCTGCCGGAGTATCAGGGGCGCGGGCTGGGCGCGGCGCTCGTTCGCCGCGTCATCGCGGAAGCGGACGGACGGCATCTCCCGGTGCGGCTGCGCGTGCTGAAGATCAACCCCGCCCGGCGGCTCTACGAACGGCTCGGCTTTGTCATCAGTGGCGAAACCGAGACGCATTACCTGATGACGACACTTCGCCAACCCCCGGTGGGATAGGCTAGCCGCATTCCGCGATTCATGCGATAAATGTGTGTAACAATCCGTCATTTCGCCCCTTCTCCTTTGCCTCCGGGCAAAGGAAAAGGGGCCGGGGGGTGAGGTATGGAACCGATCGCGATCCTCGATTACGGCGGCGGTAACGTCGCGAACGCCCTCAACGCCTTCGCGCACGAGGGCGCGCACGCCGTCGTCACCGCCGATCACGATACGATCCGGCGCGCGCCCGGCGTCGTCCTCCCCGGCGTCGGCGCGACGGCGGATGTGATGGGCGGGCTGGAGGCGCGCGGCCTCGTCCCGATCATCCACGAGGTGATTGACCGGGGAACGACGCCCTTCCTCGGCATCTGCGTCGGCCTGCAGGTGCTCCTGGACCGCAGCGAGGAGGGGGAGACGCATCCGTGCCTCGGCGTCGTGCCCGGCGCGGTGCGGCGGCTGCCGCAGGGAATCATCGTGCCGCACATGGGCTGGAACGCCGTGCGCCAGACTCGGCAACACCCGCTCTGGGACGGCATCGCGGACCGGACACCCTTCTACCACCTGCACTCCTTTTACTGCGACATCGCCGACCCGACGTGGCGGGCGGGCGAGACGGCATACGGCGTCATCTTCGCCTCCGTCCTCGCGCGCGGCAATGTGATGGGCGCGCAGTTCCACCCGGAGAAGAGCGGCGCGGCGGGGCTGCGCCTGCTGCGGAACTTCGTCGGCATCGTCGAGGGCGCGCGCGCGCCGCTGCCCCTCCCCGCCGCCGTCCGATGATCGTCATCCCGGCGATTGACCTGCGCGGCGGCAGGTGCGTCCGTCTCCTGCACGGCGACTTTTCCCGTGAAACGGTCTACGGCGACGACCCGGTCGCGATGGCGCGCCACTGGGCGGAAGCGGGCGCGACGATCCTCCACGTCGTGGATCTCGATGGCGCGGCGGCGGGATCGCCCCGTCAGACCGCGCTGATTGCCGCGATGTGCGCCGCCATCCCGATCCCCGTCGAAGTCGGCGGCGGCCTGCGCACGCTCGCGGATATTGACGACGCGCTTGCGGCGGGCGCGCGGCGCGTCGTGCTCGGCACGGCGGCGATCGAGAACCCCGATCTCGTCGTGGCGGCGCTGGCGGCGCACGGGCCGGAGCGGATCGTCCTCGGCCTCGATGCGCGGGACGGCTACGTCGCCACCGGCGGCTGGCTGGCGACGAGCAGCGTCCGCGCGGTGGATTTGGCCCGCGCGATGGCCGAGCGCGGCGTGCGCCGCGTCGTCGCGACCGATATTGGACGCGACGGCGCGCGCACCGGCCCGAACGTCCCGTTCCTCGCGGCGATCGCGACGAGCGGCCTCGCCGTGATCGCCTCCGGCGGCGTCAAGGATCGTGACGATCTCGCGCTCCTCGCCGCCGTCACCGGCGTCGAAGCCGCCATCACCGGCACCGCCCTCTACACCGGCGATCTCGCGCTCGGCCCCGGCGAATGGGAAATTTTCGCATCCAAACAGCCGTAAATCGTTGTTTTCCCGTTTCCTCCGTGATAACGTACGGTATATCGTACGTTATCACGGGAGAACGCTATGGCAATCAATATCGTGGAAGACATCATCCCGGTCACGAAGGTGCGCGAGCAGATCGGCTCGGTGATCGAACGCGCGCGGGAGACGAAGCGGCCGATCGTTGTTACCCAGAACGGGAGCGCCGCAGTCGTCATCATTGACGCCGCGCAGTACCAGAAAGAGACTCAGGAACGCGCCTTGTTCCGCGCGATCCTTGAAGGGGAGGATGCGGCACGCGCGGGGAAATTGGTGAGTATGGAAGAAGTTGAAGCGCGGCTCGATGCCCTCCTTGCCGAAGAGTAGATATGGCGACGGTTCGACTCAGCGCGCCTGCCGATGATGCCCTCGCGGCGATCATTCTCCATCGGCGGCAGGCTGTTGGCTTTCTGGCTGCTCGCGCGCTTCGTCAGCGCATTATGGGGCGGATTTACCAACTCCGTGACTTCCCCGAACTCGGACGGCGCACCTATGAAACGCGTGATGATGACCGACGCGAGTTGATCGTCACACCATATCGCGTGCTTTATCGTGTCGTCGGTGACACCGTCATCGTCCTCACCATCGTAGATGCACGTTATCCGTTCCTGGACCGCAAGGATAACGATGCCGAATCCTGAGCGCGTGGTTGTTCGCTTGCCCGTCCCCGGCGCGCATGCGACACTCCGGGCATGACCGCGACGCCTGCCCCGCCTGCCCACTCCCGAATTGAATCCCCGCACCACCCGCTGACCTACTGGCTGATCGCGGCGCAGTACGCCATTTTCGGCGTCACATTCGCGATGGTCAGCGTGCTCTGGAAGGACATCATCGTCGCCGTACACATCTCGGAGGCGACGTTCGGGCGCATCCTCGCGGTGATGCCAGTGGCCGGGGTGCCGATCATGCTGCTCGGCGGCTACCTCGGCGACCGAATCGGCCCGCGCCTCCTGCCGACGCTCGGCACCCTCTTGATGATCGCCTTTTGCCTGCCCCTCATCGGCCCGGCTTCCATCATGCTTCTCCTGCTCGCCGTGATCTTTCAGGGCGTCGGCGCGGGCATTTACGACGTCGGCATCAACGCCGCGTCGGTGGACTACGAGCGCCGCGCGCCCCGGAGCGTCCTCAATGCCTTCCATGCCTGCTTCAATGCGGGGGCGGTCACGGGCGCGATTGCGACGGGCGTGCTGCGCTCGGTCGGCGTGCCGTATCAGGCGATCCTCGCCGGGCTGGCGGCGCTCTACGGCCTGATGCTCGTCGCGATCTGGCGCATCCCGCCGCCGGTGCAGACGGGCCACGCGACGCAGCAGCGCGACTGGCGTGGCACCCTCCGCGCGATGCGGACGGACCGGACGATGCGGCTGGTCGCCGTCATCCTCTGCTGCGGCCTCGTCATCGAGGGGACGATGGGCACATGGGCGACGCTCTATCTGCGCGCGGACATCGGGCTGGCGGCGTGGATTGGCGGCATCGGATACGCCGTGTTCAACGCGACGATGACGGTTGGCCGCCTGATGAACCAGCGCCTGCTCGCCCGGATCGGCCCGCGCGCGGCCCTGATCGGCGCGGGCGGCGCGATTGTCGTCGTCAATGCGCTGACGCTCCTGACCCGCCAGCCGTGGCTGGTTATTGCCGGCTTCGCGGCGCTCGGGGTGGTGACGGCGGGTGTCTTCCCGACCGGATTCATCATCGTCGGGCGGATCGCGCCGGGGGCGATGGGGCTTGTCTCCGGGGTGCTCTTCGCGCTCGCCTACCTCGCGTGGGCCGCGTCGTCTCCACTGGTTGGGAGCATCGCGGACCTGCTCTCGCTCCGCCTCGCCCTCGGCATCCTCGGCGTCCTCGGTGCGATTGTCGCCCTCTGCGCCCTCCGCCTACCCGATGAACGGCGCAAAGAACGGGCGTCAGTGCCACAAACGCATGCATCGGACGATCTCTCCTGTATCATGTGCACGGAGGTGCATGATGTTGCGAACAATTGAAGCGGTGATTGATGAACAGGGAAACATCCACTTGCGAGAGCCGGTCCATCTCCCCGCCGCGCGGCGGGCGCTTGTGACGATCCTGGAGGATGAGCCGGCCGAAACGGCATTGCTCAGTCAATCCGCGCTCGCCGTGGATTGGAATCGGCCCGAGGAGGATGAGGCGTGGTCACACCTCTTGCCGGCGCCGTCGTCATAGTGCCCTTTCCATTCTCCGACTTGTCCCAGGCGAAGCGACGCCCGGCAGTCGTACTGGCGGATGCGGGGCGCGATGACTGGATTCTGTGTCAGATTACCAGCAATCCCTATGGCGACCGTCGGGCTATCATGCTCACCGCCACAAGTTTTGCCTAAGGATCGTTGCCCATCACAAGCTACGCACGACCGGCAAAATTGTTCACCGCCAACTCCGCTTTGATGGTGGCGCAGGCTGGAACGCTGACCCCCGACTCTCTGGGACAACTGATCGAGGCGGTTGTGAGGATGCTGCGCGCCGATGTGACCATATGAAATATTCAACGCCCGCATTGTGTGGCCGCTCTCACGGCCGCTTGAAGACCGCCTGCACGATCGTCAGGCGGTCTTCTTCGAGGTTGCGCGCGACATTTTGCAGCATCGCCGGGAACTGGGGCCCCATCAGCAGTTGAATGCCGAGCGGCGGCGGGCCGTTCACCGCCATGATCGAAACCTGTCGCCGCAAGGCGGCGACGATCGTTTCGCGCTCGTCTACCCAAGCCACCTCGCGAAAGCCGGTGTCCGCCAGCAGTGTGCGTGTCGCCTCCGGCGAATACAAGAAACTAATGGACGGATCGCGCGCCCAGGGGACCGGGAAGTGAATCGGCTGGACCGGCCCGGCTATCGCATCGTGCATGACGAACCGTCCGCCCGGCCGCAGGACGCGGTGGATTTCCGCGTACAGCCGCGCTTTGTCCGCGATGTTCATCGTCGCATGCTGCGTCCAAACCGCGTCGAAGGTCGTGTCCGCGAAGGGCATGTCGAGCGCGCTGCCGTGCTGGAACGCCACTGCGCCGGACAAGCCCGTGCGGGCGGTGAGCATCGCGCCGACGCGGCAGAATTCCTCCGATAGGTCGAGTACGGTGACGGTACAGCCCGCCACCGCCGCAAGTGTCCGCGCCGGGCCGCCCAGGCCGCCACCGACATCGAGGACATGCATGCCGGGCCGGAACCCGGCGCGTTCGATGAGCGAGAGCGTCGCGGGTTTGCCGCCGAGGTGGAACTGATCCACGGGGGTGAGGTCGTCGAGCGTGAGCGCGTCGGGGTCCTTGCCGTCCGCGCGGAGCGCGGCGAGCAGCCTCTCGCCCAAATCGCCCGCCGTGTAATGCGCGCTCACCGATGCCTGTTCGCCCTGCTCCGTCATCGCGTTCCCCTTTCATTCGGACGTACTACGGCAGTACGACGCTACTTTCGATCCGATCAAAAAGCGCCTGCGCGTCGTCCGGCTTGGCGTCGTACTGCGCGGCGGGGACCTCGACGCTGACGACGTAGCCGCTCGTACCCTTGATGAGCGCGACGCTCTGCCCGACGACCTCCTCGCCGCCGACCGTGGCGCGGTAGAGGTTCCGCACGGCCCGCACCCCGCCGATCGTGTTCATGCCCTCCGCGTCTACTTCGTAATTCGCGCTGCTCGCCTTCAATTCGCCCGCGACGGTGGCGGCGAAGTCGGTCAGTTTTGTGCTGTCGGTCACCTGCTTGCGGACGACGCGGACGCGCTGCTCGCCCGTCGCGCTCCGGGCGGCGAACTCGACACCGGGCGGCGTCGCGGGCGGTGCGGTGGCGGCCCAACCGTCCGGCAACACGACGCCGAGGCCGGACGGCGTGCGCGTGAGGGTGCCGGTTCCTCCGGCGGGTGCGAGCGCGGCGGGCGTCGGCGCGTCGAGTTTGAGCGGCACGAGCGAGCCGACGATCCCCTCAATCGCCGGGCGCGTCGCCGTGGCGGCGGCGGGTGCGGCGGTGGCCGTAACCGTGATCGCGCCCGCGAAGGTGAGCGTGACGAACCGCTCGACCGTCATGGGGGAGCCGCCCGCGCCGCTCGTGTACACGAAATCGTACGTTGGCAATCCGACATCGCTCGCGCCGCGGACACTGGTCAGCGCCGCGCGTTGCAGCGTGCTGCCCGGCGCACCAGCCCGGTACGCCATGTCGAGGAGGGCCGCGACGACGGGGGGCGCGAGACTCGTCCAGTTGTCCGGTGTCGGGCCTTCCTCGATGGTCAGCGTCGCGGCGTCTTGCGGCGCGCGCGCGACGACCCGGCCGGGCTTGGCGGGATCGGGCGCCGGTGCCGTCCAGCCCGGCGGGAGGTCAATGCGATACGTCTTCGCGGCATTCGTGTACGGCGTGCCGCCCGCCAGCGGCTGCAAGCCCGGCGTTTCCGCCACGGGGACGGGTGTGACGGCGATGCTCCCGCCCGGTCTCCCCGCCGCGCCGCTGCCGGAGGGTCGCGCGGTCGCTGTCACGGCGGGGCGCGTGGACGCGACGGTCGTCCCTTGCGTGGCGGTCGTACCCGGCGCTGCCGTCAAGTGCGCCAGCGCCGTCTGCTGCGCCGTCAGCGCCACCGGCGTCGGCGTCACCGCCCCGCCCCCGCACGCGACAAGGAACATCAGGGAGAAAACGATTGAACCGCAGAGGCGCAGAGAACGCAGAGAGAGGGAGGAAGCGGAAAAGACGAAAGGGCGGATTTCCTTGCTTTCTTTCCTCTTTCTTTCCTCTGCGCCCTCTGCGTTCTCTGCGCCTCTGCGGTTCATACCCGGTTTCAGCCCGCCCATGCCGCGTCGCCGTCCCGCCAGGCGTCGGCGGAGCGGGTGAGGGCGCGGACGGTTTGGGCGCGGACATATTCCTCGTCCACATCGTAACCGAGGCCGGGCGCGGTCGGGACGGGGATCGCGCCGTCGGTGGCGAGGATCGGGACGGTCGTGATGTCCCGCGCGTAATACTTGTCCGAGCCGGAGACATCGCCGGGCAGCGTGAAGCCGGGGAGCGCGGCAATCGCCACGTTCGCCGCCCGCCCGACGCCGTATTCGTGCATGCCGCCGCACCAGACGGGGATGCCGCGCGCGTAGCAGAGGTCGTGCGTCTTTTTCGCTTCGAGCAAGCCGCCGAGTCGGCTCGTCTTGATGTTGATGATCCGCCCGGCGTTCAGGTCGAGTGCCTTGCGGGCGTCCTCCGCCGTGTGGATGGACTCGTCGAGGCAGATCGGTGTCTCAAGTTCCGCCTGGATGCGCGCGTGATCCACGATATCGTCGTGGCCGAGCGGCTGCTCGATCATGAGTAAACCGAAGCGGTCCAATTCCTTGATCCGGGGGATCTGATCGAGCGTGTACGCGCTGTTCGCGTCCACCTGCACGGGCAGGTCGGGCCACCGCTCGCGCACCGCCGCGACGGGCGCGACGTCCCACCCCGGCGCGATCTTCAGTTTGACGCGCGGGTAGCCCTGCGCGACGAACTCGCCGACAACATCGAGCAGCCGCGAAACATCGCGCTCGATGCCGAGCGAGACGCCGGAGGTGATCGCGGGCCGCGTCGCGCCGAGCATCTGTGCCAGTGGCCGCCCCTCCACGGTCGCGAGGAGCGCCCAGTACGCCATCTCCAGCCCGGAGCGCGCGAAGTTGTTGCCGCGCACCTTCGCGTAGCGCGCCAAGAGGTCCTCCGGCGAGGCGATCTCCTGCCCGATCACGGTCGGGGCCATGAAGTCGCGCAGGATGGACCACGCGGTGTCGGTCGTCTCCGGGCAGTAGTACGGGTCGGTCGGCACGGCGCACTCGCCCCAGCCGACATGCCCCGCGTCGTCGTGGACGCGAACGAGGATGTGATTGAGGTCGTTCTTGCGATGCGAACTCGTCTCGAAGCCGCGCACGAGTTCCATGCGGACGTGCAACAGGTCAACGCGGGTGATGCGCATGGCGGCTTACTCC
Organism: Chloroflexia bacterium; assembly: GCA_025924435.1. The sequence continues at coordinate 10,869 of JAICIL010000082.1, forward strand.
TTCGTGAGAATGTAATAGGCGCGCTCGTCGCCCCGGCGGAACGTGACGGCGCGGTAGCCCGCCGCGAAGCCCTCGGTGAAGGCGAGGCGGATCGCCGCCTGCCAATCTTCCAGCAACTTCGGGCCGTGCGGGCGCAAGGTCTTCAGGTCTCGCGGAATCTCGATGCCGATGTATCGCGCTTTTTCCCAGATTTCAACGGAGGGAGTAACCGACCCGCTCCGCCCGCTGCCATGCATCCGCCAAGAGCGCACCGCAAAGGTGATCTCCGCGTCGTCCGGATCGGGCTTCGGAGGTATCGGGTCGGCGGTGGGCCAGACGCAGAGGAGGCGGTCGGTCGGCAGGCCGGGGTTGAGGGCGTCCTCGCGCGGGCCGTAGAAATTCGGGTGATAGTGCGTGGCGACCGCGCCGAGGGCGACGAGGTTGTAGTGCGCGTTCATCGCCTGCAACGGGTCGAAGGCCCACGCGACAAGCGGCAAACCCTGCTCGCGCGCCCACGCCCGCTGCCACTGCTTGATGCGCCGCCCTGCGCCGCCACCCTGCGCCTCCGGCAGCACGCCCGTCAGTTGCGAGTAGAAGATCGGCGTCCCATTCAGCACGCCGCGAAAGGCGAAGGAGAAACCGACGAGCCGGTCGCCGTCGAACGCGCCGAGCACGAGGCCGCCGTACGCGCTCGCCGCCGCCAGCGTCGCCACCGGCACGACATAGCCATCCTCCGTGATGCCCCACGTCCGCCGCTGGACTTCCTGGCAGGCGCGCAGTTCCGCCGGGTCGTGGATGGGCCGGATGGCGATCGCCGCCGGTTCGCGATTCTTTGCCGGTGCGCGCGTCTGCATGGTCCCCTCGCTGCGCCGTCCGCGTCGTCTCTGCGCGTAGCATAGCATAGCGACCGGACCAATCGCGGACGCGGTGCGTCGCGCGTGCGACGACACGATTGATGTTCCTCGCCGTTCACGCGTGTAGTAAACCAAATCGGGTGATTAACTCGACAACCAATCAAGTGGATGCTATATCTATCGGTGCGTGGGTTTGGCGCACTTCGTCTCTTCTCATGCGATAGCCGTGGGGAGGATCTCATGTCCAACGTTGACGATTTCATTCGGGCAAACGAGCGATACGCGGCGACGTTCGCGAAGGGCGATCTGCCCGCGCCACCGGAGCGGAAAATTGCCGTCGTGACCTGCATGGATGCGCGGCTCGATCCGGCGAAATTCCTCGGCCTCGAAGAGGGCGATGCGCACGTCATCCGCAATGCGGGCGGCCGCGCCGCCGATGCGATCCGCTCGCTCGTCATCTCGCAGCAACTGCTCGGCACGCGCGAAATTGCGGTCATCCATCACACCGACTGCGGCATGCTGTCGTTCACCGAGGAGCAACTGCACCGGAAACTCCACGATGAGTTGCATGTCCATGCCGAGATCGCATTCCTGCCGTTCACCGATCTGGAGCAGAGCGTGCGCGACGATGTCGCGGCGCTCCGCTCCTCGCCGTTGCTGCTCCCCGAAATCCCCGTGCGCGGCTATATCTACGATATCCACACCGGGCGGCTGCACGAGGTGACGTAGCGCCAGACAGCGGTGGAGTGGCGGGCTTTCGGATGAAGGCCGCCGCCACCGGGACAAGGCCGACAGGTCATCTCTCCCGCTTTCGATGGAACGGCGGGGGCGTCTTCCGTCCTCGTCGTCCATCACCGCGCGCACGGTCAATGCCCGACCGGCGCGCGTCTACTGACGACGCTTTTCTTCCCTATACGGACAGTTGACAAAACATTTGGAGGCGTGGGACGATCATCGGACGGATCATTGCGCGCGGGGTTGTGGGGCTGCTGCTACACGCGCTCGTGATATTTCCAATGCACGTCTCGGTAAAGGATGCGTCTCGTGGCTCATTCCGCACGTCCCTATTCCTATCGCGCCACGACGGGCACCCGGCCGCTGCCTGCGGCGCGGCGCGTCAGTCGCGCGCGTCGGCGCGTCCCGCTCTTTCGCCTCGTCGGCGCGCTCGTGCTCGCCGCGCTCGCGTTCACGCTTGTCGCCGCATTGACGCTCGGTGTCTTGATTAAGCGTCAGGCGGGGCGGGATGAGGCGCGACCGTCGGATGCGATCGTCGTGCTCGGCGCGGCGCAGTGGGACGGCAAGCCGTCGCCCGTCTTGCAGGCGCGGCTCGACCACGCCTTCGATCTCTACGCCGCCGGGCTCGCGCCGAAGGTGATCGTCACCGGGGGCGTCGGGGTGGGCGATAACTACTCCGAGGGCGAGGTGGCGCGGCAGTATCTCCTGCGAAAGGGCGTGCCGACCGCCGCCGTGTTGACCGAGAACCGGGGCCGCACCTCCTACGAATCCATGGAAGGTGCGACGCTGCTCATGCAGCGCAACGGCTGGCACAGCGCGCTCCTCGTCTCCGACCCGTTCCACATGTACCGCCTCAAGCGGATGGCGACGGACCTCGGCGTGCGGGCGGCGACCTCCCCGACGCGCACCAGCCCGATCCTCCCCGGCAGCGACGAGGAGCGCCGCTATATGGTCCGCGAAGTCGCCAGCCTCGCCGACTATCTCCTCTTCCGCCACTGAGGCCGAGCGACGTACGAACCGCCAAGCCGTGAAGCACGCGAAGAGAGAAATAGGGAACAAGATGCCGATAGAGCATCTGTACGTACGCTAGTGTCTGTTTGTTCTCCCCGTATTTCTTGGCATTTTTAGATTTTCGCCGTTTAATCGCATCACCAATTGCGTTTTCATCCGTTGTACCTTCTGCAAGGGTGAGGGGCCTTGTGGGTGAGGCGCGACGAGGAGTGGACACTGTGAGGACGTTGATGCGGGGGGGCGCGCGCCGGGGCGCGGCGTTCGGCTTATTTGTGCTGCTTTTTCCCCTGCTGTGTTCCGTTGTGACGGTCCGTGCCGCCGCGCCGTTTCTGCTCGATCCGATTTTCCAGCCGTTCGCGAGCAGCATCGGGACCGACATCCTCGGTTTGCCGATCTCGCCGGTCATCACGCGCGACGGCATGCGCTATCAGTACACCGAGCGCGCGCGGCTCGAAATGCCCATAAATGGCGGCGTCGTCCAACTCGCCCGCGCGGGGGCGATCCTCTCCTCCGGGCGCGATTTCAAGCCGTTGGCGTCGAGCAGCGTCAACGCGGACGCGCGCTACTTCGCCGAGACGAAGCACAGCCTCGCCTACGGCTTCCGCGCCTACTGGGAGGAGCACGGCGGCGTCACGGTCTTCGGGTTGCCGATCTCCGAGGAATTCGTGGAACTCAATCCGACGGACGGCAAGCGGTACGATGTCCAGTACTTCGAGCGCGCCAAGTTCGAGCGGCACCCCGAGTACGCCGGGACGCCGAATGAGATTCAACTCGGTTTCCTCGGCGCGCAACTCTACCAGTTCTATGAGAGCACCCAGATGCCCGGCGTGATCGGGCAGGTGCCGGGCCTGAAGACACCCTCCAACCCGGAGATCGGCCTCGTCACCGAGTTCACGAACCAGCCGCGCGACCAACTCCTGAAGATGGTCGGCGACCTCGGCGTGCGTTGGGTGCGGCAGCCGGTGCAGTGGTTCGCGCTCGAACCGGCGCCCGGTCAGTACGACTTCGGCGGCCTCGACCTCCTCCTGAACGACCTGAAGGTGCAGGGCGTGAACGTCCTCCTGACCGTCTCCGGCAGCCCGACATGGGCGACGGTGGCCGGTGACAACGGTGGCCCGCGCGATCCGGCCGATTTCGCGCGCTTCATGTCCGCGCTGGCGACGAAATTCGCGGGGCGCGTCGGGGCGTACGAAATCTGGAACGAGCCGAATCTCGCGCTCGAATGGGGGCCGCGCGTTGATCCGAGCGCGTACGTGGAACTGCTGAAGGCTGCCGCGCCCGCCGTCCGGGCGGCGGATCCGCACGCGATCATTGTCGCCGCCGCGCTCGGCCCGACGGGGTA
>JAICIL010000083.1 GCA_025924435.1 Chloroflexia bacterium
ACCGGGGAGCGTCACCATATGCCGCTGCGTCGTCCCCGGCTCCAGCGGCCCGAGAATGGGGATAATCGGCGGGTGCGTGTGTGCCATCCGAGGGGTTCCTCCTTGTCATGGGGATTTCTGAACCGCCAAGACGCCACGAACCGCGACCCAGAGACCAAAATCGGTGCGCCGTAAGCGCCCTCTCTGCGTCTTTATCTGGGGGCGTGCTGGGCGTCTGGGCGGTTCATACCATATCCGTTCAGCGGCGCAGGCGCGGGTCGAGGGCGTCGCGGAGGCCGTCGCCGAGCAGGTTCATCGCCAGGACGGTCAGCATGATCGCGAGGCCGGGGAAGGTGCTGATCCACCACTGGTCGCGTAGGTAACCGCGCCCCTCGCTGAGCATCCGGCCCCATTCCGGCGAGGGGGGCTGGCTGCCGAGGCCGAGGAAGGAGAGCGACGCGGCGGCGAGGATCGCCGTGCCGGTGCCGAGCGTCGTCGCGACGATCACCGGCGCGATCACGTTCGGCAGGAGGTGCCGGACGAGGATGACCCGCGTCGGCGCGCCGCTCACCCGCGCGGCGTCCACGTAGACATTCTCCTTCGCCGCCAGCACCGAGCCGCGCACGAGCCGCGCGTAGGTCGGGATGCCGGCGATGCCGACGGCGATCATCAGGTTCGTCAGGTTCGGCTTGCCGCGAATCGTGACGATGGCCAGCGCGAGCAGGATGCCCGGCACGGCGAGCATGACATTGATGACGTACATCAGGATCGCGTCCACCCAGCCGCCGTAGTAGCCCGCCACGAGCCCGATCGTCACGCCGAAGGTCGCCGCGATGCCGACCGAGATCAGGCCGATGGTCAGCGAAATGCGCGCGCCGGAGATGACGCGGCTGAGGATGTCGCGCCCATACTGATCCGTGCCGAAGAAGTACGGGCTGCCCGGCGAGAAGAGCGCGTTGTCGCTGATCTTGATCGGGTCGAAGGGCGCGAGGAGCGGCGCGGCCAGCGCGACGATGATGAGCACCGCGAGGATGGCGATGCCGACGAGCGCGCCCTTGCTCTGCCGCAGCCGCTGCCAGAGCGCGCGCCCCCGCCCGACGCGCGCGGTTGGTAATGCCGTGCGTTCCGCCCCCGCAGTCAATGTCCCGCTCTGTGCCATCGTTTCTCCTCACCCCCGGCCCCTCTCCATCGCTCTCAGATCGCGGAACGGATCGGTCCGTCCGGCGATAGAGAGGGGAGGGGAGATGGTCTCTCAGTCCTCAGTCCTTAGCCCTCAGTCCTGCGTTTATCCTCCGACGCGGATGCGCGGGTCGAGGACGCCGTAGGAGATGTCCACGATCAGGTTGACGATCACGTACGTCGTCGCGATGAGCAGGACAATTCCCTGCACCATCGGGAAATCCTTGGCGAGGATCGCGGTGACGATCAGCCGCCCGATGCCGGGCCGCGCGAAGACCGTCTCGACGATCACCGTGCCTGCCATCAGGCTGCCGAATTGCAGGCCGAAGATCGTCACGACGGGGATCAGCGCGTTCTTGAAGCCGTGCCGGATGAGGACGCGCGTCTCCCGCAACCCCTTGGCGCGGGCGGTCGTCATGTACTCCTGCCGCAGCACTTCGAGCATCGAGGAGCGTGTCAGGCGGGCGATGATCGCGGAGGCGCTGAGGCCGAGCGTCAGCGCCGGGAGGACGAGATGCTTGAGATCGCCCGCGCCCGTCGCGGGGAACCAGCCGAGGCGGAGCGAGAAGAAGAAGATCAGGAGCAGGCCGAGCCAGAACGAGGGCATCGAGACGCCGCAGAGCGCGAGCAGCATCGGCCCGAAGTCCAGCCAGCCATTCTGGTTGATCGCCGCGATCATGCCGAGGACCACGCCGACGACGATGGCGATCAGCAGCGCCGCGACCGCCAACTGCAGCGTCGAGCCGAGGTTCTCGGCGATCTCCGTGCGCACCGGCCGTTTCGAGCGGATCGAGAGGCCGAGGTCGCCCCGCGCGGCATCGGCGACGAAGCGGGCAAACTGCTTCGGCAGCGGGTCGTCGAGGTGCAACTGGGAGCGCAGCAATTCGACCTGCTGCGGGTTCGTCTGGAAATCCGCCAGCATGATCTTCACCGGATCGCCCGGCACGAGATGCAGCATCATGAAGACGAGGAACCAGACGCCGAGCAGGACGGGGATCGTCGCCGCCAACCGCCCTAAAAGGAATCGATACATCAGCCACTCCGGGAGAACCACCAAGACACCAAGAGCACCAAGGGCACCAAGGGAGAACGCCTTTTTATCTCTTGGTGTTCTCCGTGTTCTTGGTGTCTTGGTGGTTCAGATCATTTCCCGATCGAGACGTCCGAGAAGTGCGGGTACGCGGAACCGTCGAAGTTGAGGCCGGTGACGTTCGCCTTCATGCCCCAGACGGAGAGTTCGTCCACCATCGGCAGGAAGACGGCGTCCTCCATCACCTTCTGCTCGGCTTGCAGGTAGATCGCCTTGCGCTTGTCGGTGTTCGTCTCGTTCTTGCCGTCCGTCAGCAACTTGTCCACGTCCGGGCTGCTGTAGCAGGAGAAGTTAAAGTTCGTGCCGATCATCGAGGAGTGGAAGAGGGCGAACATGCCGTCCCAGTCGCTCGAACGCAGGAAGAGCGGGATGGCGTTCGTCGCGCATTTGTAGTTGTCCTCGTACCACGGCGCGCGGGCCTGCGCCTTGATCTTGGCGTCAATGCCGACATCGTGCCACTCCGCCTGGAGGAGCTGGATGTAGTTGTCAATGCCGCTGCCCCGGTCAATGGCGTTGATGACCAGTTCGAGCCGCTTGCCGTCCTTCGCGCGGATGCCGTCCGAGCCGACCTTCCAGCCGGCATCGTCCAGCATCTTCTTCGCCTGCGCCGGGTCGAAGGGGTAGAGGCTCTTCAGGTTCGGATTCGGCAGCGTGCCCTGCGTGAGCGGCGCGTAGGCGGCGGTGCCGACGCCCTTGTACGAGTTGTTGACGATGGCGTCCTTGTTCGTCGCCAGTTCAATCGCCTTGCGGACGGCGGGGTCGTCGGTCGGGAAGAGTTTGACATTGAGGGCGGTGAAGCGCGGCGTGCCCGTGTAGGCGGGCTTGAGCACGCTGTACCCGGCGTTGCCCTCGAAGCGGCCGAGGCTCTGCGGCGGGATGACGTGGATCACCTGCGCCTCGCCCGATTCGAGCGTCGTCGCGCGCGTCGCGTCCTCGGGGACGAACTTGAAGTAGACCTCATCGAGGTACGAGCCGCCGTCGTGGTCGCTCCACGGGGCGCGGCGGTTATAACCCTCGTTGCGCGCGAGGATCGCGTGGTCGTTGGCGACCAGTTCCTTGATGACCATCGGGCCGGAGCCAACCGGCGTCTCATTGACTTTCTGGCCCTGGCTCTTCGTCGCGGTGGGGGACATCATGCCGAGCGTGCCGCCCGCCGCGTAGACAAGGAAGGGCGCGTTGCCCGCCTTGAAGGAGACGCGCACCGTCGCGTCATCCACGACCTCGGTCTTGTCGTACCCGGCAAGCGCCGTGAGCGAGCCGCCCGCCTTGTAGTTCGGGTCCACGATGCGGTCGAAGTTGTACTTCACGGCGTCGGCGTTGAAGGGCGTGCCGTCCGAGAACTTGACATCCGTGCGCAGTTTGAAGGTGTACGTCTTGCCGTCCGCCGAGGCATCGTACGATTGGGCGAGGTAGGGGGAGAGTTTGCGCGCGCTGTCGAGGTAGAGAAGCGTCTCGAAGACGGTCGAGGTCATCTCGTAGGTGACGGCGGAGGGCGACGCCTGCGGATCGAGCGTCGGCGGCGCCGAATCGAGCGAGACGACGAGGCGGCCGCCCTTCTGCGCGGCGGGCTTCGGCGCGGTCGTCGCGCTCGTCGCCGGGGTCGCGCCCGTCGCGGGCGAGGCCGCCGATGATGCGGTCGTGGCGGCGGGAGCCGAGGCGGTGGTCGCCGCCGGGGCGGTCGTCGGCGCGACGGTGGGGGTGGCGGGCGCTTTCGAGGCGCACCCGGCCAGCAACGGCACGGCGAACAGAACGACGCTCAGGAACCGGACGGCGCGGAAACGGCGGGCGCGGTGCATGCTCGTACTCCTTCCCCTGATCGCGGCATTTGTGCTGATGTACAACCCCCGGTAAGCGGGGCAAGTCTACGGCGGGTGCATGCGCCCGTCAACGAGGGCGCGTGTACAATTCCACGCGGGTTCGGTTGTACATCCCGCCAGTTCGGCGCTCGCCGTCGCGCTGACGTCCCAAATTTGCAGGTAATCTCTCTTCCTGTTATTCTCAGATGTGTACGTACGGAACAGGTTTTCCTATCAGGATGGCGAGAAGATGCCGACTGCACGCGCGTCGAAAATCGTAAATTCGCAGGCGATGAAGGAGCAGTTGCGCCTTTTCGCCTTCGGTTCTCCACAGCATTCGCCAATCACTCAAGAGGACCTTGACCGAGCGCTTTCCGCCCGGGAGAGACTCATCACGTTGCTCGAAGGCGAGCTAAACTTTCATGGTTCCAACGGCAATTACGCCTCACATGATGTCCACGCGTTCGCGGCGAAGTTTCCTCCGCAGTTGCCACGCGCCTTCATTCGCGGCCTGACAAAACCCGGGGATCGTGTCCTTGACCCGATGATGGGATCGGGCACGGCGGTCGTTGAAGCACAGATCGAGGGGCGGCATGGGATTGGTCTCGATCTGGACCCATTAGCCCTTCAAATAAGTCGAGCAAAGACGACCCTGCTGGACACATCGATCATCGCCGCGATCGGTGTGGAGATCGTTGCAAGAGCGCGAACGCTCCTGGCTGACCGACGGACGGTTGAGGAGCATATTGCGGAGCGATTCGATGCAAAAACCAGGGCATTCGTAGATTACTGGTTCTTTCCGGACACGCAATGCGAATTGATGGCGCTAATCCTTGCGATTCAAGGAGAGAAAGACTCTTCGATGCGTCGCTTCCTTGAATTGACGTTCTCGGCAATCATCGTCACGAAGTCCGGCGGCGTTTCTCGCGCCAGGGACTTGGCACATAGCCGGCCGCATCTGGTGGCGGATAAGGTGCCGAAGAATGCAATTGACCAGTTTGCTCTCCGCATGAAGAAAAATGCCGCCAGTATCACGCGGTTGGCAGCGAATGGGGGTATGGCGGCGCCACTCGCCGGCGATGCCCGCGCTATGCCGCTCGCGGATGGCAGCGTGGACCTCATCGTCACTTCTCCACCGTACGCCAACGCCATTGACTATATGCGCGCCCACAAGTTTTCGCTCGTCTGGTTGGGAAAATCCATCACCGAGTTGTCGGAACTCCGTGCGAAATATGTTGGCTCCGAGCGTGCGGGAGATGCCGAATATCCGCCGTTGCCGGAGCGATCAGAACACATTGTGCAACAATTGGGAGAACGCGACGGGGGAAAGGCGCGAGTTCTCCGCAAATACTATGTCGAGATGCGGATAATCCTCTCCGAGATGCATCGTGTTCTGCGGCCGGACTCGTCGGCAATCGTGGTCGTCGGCACTTCGATCATGCGAGGAATTGATGTTCAGACACACTATTGTCTCGCGGAGATCGCCGCGGACGTGGGCTTCGATGTGGCCGGGGTCGTGCAGCGAATGCTCGACCGGAATAAGCGGATGATGCCCGCCCGCTTCGGCAAGAAGAGTGATTCGATTATTGAACAGCGGATGCACGAGGAGTACGTGATCGGGCTGTTGAAATCGGGCCTTTCGGAGAGACAGCCGCACGCCAATACATGAAGAGAGCAACTTTTTCTATTTTCACACGGCGAGATCAAAAGGCAGGTCGCTAATATCCCTCAGCCGTCTCCCCCCGACCAGCATTTCAAGCACTTCCTGCTGATCCCGGCGACCGGGCGCACCGATCTCCTCGACCGCCGCTTGCAACTCATAGAGGGCGGCATGGTATGTGCAGTCCACGTCGCCGGTTCCCATCGCAATTGAGGCCAAGCGGCTTGGCAGCGGTTCAATCGTGACCGCAACGATATGCGGGGTGTTCCCTTTCCGGTTGCGAATCAGGTTGAGCGCTTCCGTGCGCGTATTCTGGGACCGATCAGATCGCATCGTCCACTTGCACGACACGCTCGCGTGGAGGATCGGCCTCGCACCGTCATGATTTGCCGCTCGCAACGGAGTGTGCATGGCTATCGCCGGTTCGTCGCCGAGCACCGGATGCGGCCGGTCAATCTCTTCGTCTCGGACAGGAATTCGCCCGATGACCACATCGGGCTTGATGAAGTAATCGCCGCCGAACATCGCTCTAAGTTCGTTGTGCTGTTCCAGTACTTCCTGCAACTGTGCCAAATGCTCGTATTGGTCGAAGAACGAGAGACCCAATGGAGCCTGCCGCGTGCTGAAATCCCAGTCACCGGGCCGGAGATGGCCGATGAGAAGAAATGCGTCCTTGAGATACTCCTTCGTATACTCGCCAAACAGTGTGCCTGCCGCTTGCCCGCTCGGCGGATTTTCGCAGAACGGACCGCCGATATGTTCGGCCATACCCTTGGCGATTGCCTTACTTGCAATGCTGCTCGTGTCGGCGTTGGAGAAGACAGTTGAGCCGGGGCGGTGCCCCAGGATGTTGTCGCATATTTTGCGGTGATACGCCCGGCGTAACTCCCGAAGCAACGATCGTCGCTCGTCCAATAGGTCGCCCCTTATCGTTCTCGTTCCACCCCATTCAGTCGTATCCGACTGAAGTCCGTGCCACCGCTACACGGTCGGCAGGCCCGATGTTTGGGCGATGAAGTCTTCGAGCAGGGCGGCGAGGTTGGCGGCGGCGCGGGTGAGGATTTCGTTGCCGACTTCGGGCGTCGCGTGGCGGGTGTCGCCCGTCGCGCCGTTGGCGGTGATCTCGTCGTAGTACGCGCCGTGCGTGCCGCCGTAGGTGCGCAGTCGGGCGGAAAATGCCGCCGCCTCGGCGTGCGGCTCGGGCGCGCAGAAGGCGTCCGGCTTCGCGTAGTCGGGCGCTTCGGCGTAGACGACCGCCGCCTCGTCGCCGCCGCCGTGCCCCATCGAGCCTTCCGGCATCAGGGCGCGCGCCTGCTCGCCGATGAAGGCGTAGCCGAAGATGCCGATTACGCGCATGCTATTGACGGTTTGTCGTAACGTCTCCACGGCGGTCGCGATCGCCGCGCTGTTGCCGCCGTGGCCGTTGACGATGGCGACGCGCGGGAAGCCGTGCCGCGCCAGCGACGAGCAAATTTCCACGAGCAGCGTCGAGAGCGTCTGCGGCGTCAGGGTGATCGTGCCGGGGAAATGCATGTGGTGCCACGAGACACCGAACGGCACGGCGGGCGCGACCGCCGCGCGCTCGCCGAGCAGCGCCGCCGCCCGCCGGCAGAGGCCGTCCGCCGAGATGGTATCCGTCGCCATCGCGATGCCGGGGCCGTGCTGCTCATGCGCGCCGACGGGCAGCAGGACGATCGCATTGGTTTTCAGCAGTTCGCGCGTCTCCGGCCAGGAGCGTTGCGCGAGCAGGATCGGTGCAGCCATTCTCCCCCTCCTTACACCCTTCGGTAATGCCGGATCAGGGTGGTGGCGGGCTTCAGCCCGCCTCGCTGTAGCAGGCTGAAGCCCGCCATCACCGACCCCTAAAAGCCGACGACGGTGTTGCCGGGCCGCCGGGCCTCCGTCGCGCCACGGAGCAGGCCGCTCGCGGCATCGCGCGCGATCAGTTGCACCGCGCCGCCCGAATCCCACGCACCGATCACCTCGACGGGATGGCCCATCGCGCGCAGGGCGGCGACGGTCTGTTCCCCGACGCGCGCTTCGATCTTGACGGTCGGGTCGCCCGCCTCCAGTTGATCGCCGACGGTGAAGCGGGGGGCCTCGATCGCCTCTTGCAGATCCATGCCGAAATCGAGCAGGTTGACGAGCAGTTGCAGGTTCGTCTGCACCTGCCAGTGCGCGCCGGGCGTCCCGCCGACCAGCCACGGCTCGCCCCCTTTCGACACGACATAGGTGTTCAGCGTGTGCACCGGGCGCTTGCCGGGCGCGAGGCAGTTCGGGCTGCCCGCGTCGAGCGTGAAGCCGAGCAGGCGGCTGTTCATCAGCACGCCCGTCTCGCCGAGGATCACGCGCGCGCCGGAGAAGAGGCTGTGGATATAGGAAACCATGTTCCCGTCGCCGTCCGCGAGGACCATCGAGGTCGTATCCGGCTGAATATTCGCGGGCAGCGGCTGCGGGCTGGCGCGACGGCGGTCAATCCGCGCCGCCTGCTCCCGCGCGTGCTCCTCGGAGAGGAGCATCGCCAGCGGCACTTCCACGAACCACGGGTCGCCGAGATAGCGCATGCGATCCGCGAAGGCGAGTTTCAGCGCCTCGAGTTGGAGATGGATGACATCCGCCGAGCCGGGCGCCATCCCCGCGAGGTCGAACTGCGCGAGGATATTGAGCGCCAGCAGGACGATCAACCCCTGCGTGACGGGCGGCTGCTCGTGGACGGTGTAGCCGCGATAGTCAATCGCCAGCGGTTCCAACTCCTCGCTGCGATGCGCGGCAAAGTCCTCGCGCGCGAAGAGGCCGCCGTATCGGTCGGAGGCGGCGACCATCTCCGCCGCGAGATCGCCGCGATAGAAGGCGTCGCGCCCGCCTTCCGCGATGCGGCGCAGGCTGGCGGCGAGGCCCGCCTGCGGCAGGAGCGTCCCGACCGTCGGGAGATTGCCGCCGGGGAGGAAGACGCGGGCGGCGTCCGGGTTTTGCGCGTAGAAGGGCGCCTCATTCTCGATGATCCGGCGCAGCCGCTTCGTGACGGGCACGCCATGCTCGGCGTACCAGATCGCGGGGGCGAGCAGTTCCGCGAACGATCTGCTGCCGAACCGTTCCAGCGCGAGCGCCCACGCGCTCACCGTGCCGGGCACGGTCGAGGCGAGCAGGCCGAACTCCGGGATGCCGCCCATTTCCTGATACCGCTCCAGCGTCGCGGCGGCGGGCGCGGCCCCGCTCCCGTTGATCGCCACGATCCGCTTCTCCCCCGCGAGGCCGATCTGCATGAAGGTGTCGCCGCCGAGGTGCCCATTGCGCGGCTCGACGACGCAGAGGACGGCGGCGGCGGCGACGGCGGCATCCACCGCGTTCCCGCCGCGCCGGATCGCGTCCAGCCCCGCCTCGCTCGCGTAGACGTTCGCGGACGCGACGATGCCGCGCTGCGCCATCGTCACGTCGCGCGGCGGGCCGGTGGCGATGCCCGCGTCCGCAATTGTCGCCGCCGGTTGTGTCGTCGTTGCCATCGCTGCCCCCTATGATGACCGCAGTCGCGGGTCGAGCACGTCGCGGATCGCGTCGCCGAGGAAGTTGAAGCCGAGGACGGTGATGAAGATCGCCGTACCGGGCGCGATTGAGAGCCAGGTGCTGCGGCTCAGATAGCCCTTCGCGACGTTGAGCATCGAGCCCCAACTGGCGGTCGGCGGCTGGATGCCGAGGCCGAGGAACGACAGCCCCGCCTCCGCGAGGATCGCCGCCGCCACGCTGATTGATGCCTGGACGATAATCGGCGCGACGATATTCGGCAAGATGTGGCGGAGCATCAGCCGCCAGTCGCTCGCGCCGACCGATTGCGCCGCCTGGACGTATTCCAGCCGCTTCGTCGCCAGCACCTGCCCGCGCACGAGGCGCGCGAACGACGGGATGCCGGTGATGCCGATGGCGAGCATCACGTTGTTCAGGCTCGGCCCGAGCATCGCCGTGATCGCGAGCGCGAGGACGAGCGCGGGGAAGGCGAGCAGGCCGTCCATGATCCGCATGATGATCGAGTCGGTCGCGCCGCCGGTGTAGCCCGCCACGAGGCCGAGCAGGACGCCGAGCACCAGCGAAATGCCGACGGCGATCACGCCGACTTCCAGCGAGATGCGCGCGCCGTAGATGACGCGCGAGAGCGTGTCCCGCCCCAGTTCGTCGGTGCCGAGAGGGTGCTGGAGCGTCGGCGCTTTGAGCAGATTGCGCGTGTTCTTCTGCGTCGGGTCGTACGGCGCGATGAGCGGCGCGAAGAGCGCGGTGAGCACGACGACCCCGACGATGACTATGCCCACCCCGGCCAGCCGCACGCGCCACAACCGGCGCAGGAAATCCCGCACCGGCGCCGCGCCGGATGGCGTGAACGACCGCTCAATCGCCGGATGCAGGAGTGTGCCGCGCGTCGTTTCCTCCATCAAGATTTCTCCCACGACTGCGGGGACGAAACCGATTGAACCGCAGAGACGCGGAGGACGCGGAGGACGCGGAGTAAAAGAGATACAGAAAAAATATTCTCCTCGTTCCCTCTCCGTGTTCTCTGTGTCTCTGCGCACTCTGCGCCGATCCGGTTTCGTTCCCCGTTGTTATCCATAGGTGATCCGAGGGTCGAGTTTCGCGTACAGCAGGTCCGCGACGAGGTTGCTGGCGATGCGAGTGAGGGCGAGGAAGAGGATGACGCCCTGCACGACCGGGAAATCCCGCGCGAAGATGTTGTCCACGACGAGGCGGCCGATGCCGGGCAGCGCGAAGACGGTCTCGGTGAGGATCGCACCCCCGAGCAGCGCTCCCGTTTGCAGGCCGACGACGGTGACGACCGGGATCAGCGAGTTCTTCAGCGCGTGGCCGAGGATCACCGCGTGCCCGCTCAACCCCTTCGCCCGCGCCGTCCGCACGTATTCCGCGCCGAGCGCCTCAAGGAGGCTGGAGCGCATCAGCCGCGCGATGATCCCCGCCAGCGCCGCGCCGAGCGAGATGGCCGGCATCACCATCAATTTCAGGTTTTCCAGCGGGTTCTGGATGAACGGCACATAGCCGCTCGGCGGCAGGATGCGCAGCCGCAGCGAGAGCAGGAGGATGAGCAGGATGCCGAGGAAGAAGTTCGGCAGCGAAATCCCCATCAGCGCGAAGGTCGTGGAGGCGATGTCCGCCACCGAATTGCGCCGGATCGCGGCGACGATCCCGGCGGGGATGCCGATCAGGAGCGCGACGACGAGCGCGAGGAAGGCGAGTTCGAGCGTCACCGGCAACCGGCTGACGATCGCCTCGGTCACCGGCTGGTGCGTGCGGATCGAGCGGCCGAGATCGCCGCGCAGCAGGTTACCGAGCCAGCGGAGGTACTGCACCGGCAAGGGCTTATCGAGGCCGAGATCGGCGCGCAGCGCGCGCACCGCTTCCGGCGTCGCGTCGTCCCCCAGCATGATCTTCACCGGGTCCCCCGGCGTCAGGTGCAGCATGAGGAAGATGGCGACACTGATGAAGAGCAGGACGGGGATCGTCGCGACGAGGCGCGCGAGGATGAATTTGAGCACATCGTCCCCCGCCCGCTACTTGTTCAGCCACGTCCGCTTGAAGCGCGCCAGCCCGTCCGGCGTCACCTCGAACCCCTTGACGTAGTTCCCCGCCGCGTAGCCCGTCGGCGTGAAGCGGGTGAAAACGTACGCCACATCGTCGTTGATCTTCTTCGTCAGTTGCTGATAGATCGCCTTGCGCTGCCCCTGATCGGCGACGAGGCGCGCCTGCGCGACGAGATTGTCCACGTCCGGGCTGGAATACTTGCCGTAGTTGAACGCGCCCTTCGTCTGGAAGATCGGCTCGATGTTGCCATCCGGGTCAATCCGGCCGCTCCAGCCGAGCGAGAGCGCGTCGAAGTCGTTCTGCTCGCCCGCCTTGAGGAGCGCGCCGAACTCGAGGACCTGGATTTGCACGTCAATGCCCACTTCCTTCAGTTGCGCCTGGAAGAGTTGGGCGATCTTCGCGGTGAGCGGCGTGTTGTCGCCCTTGAGCACCAACTTGAAGCCGCCCGGCTGCCCGCCCTCGGCCAGTTTCGCCTTCGCCGCCTTGACATCGCGCGCGACGGGCTGGACGCCCTTGTCGTATGCCCAACTGCTCGGCGGGATCGGCCCATTGGCGATCTCCCCGATGCCGAAGTACGCCGCCGCCAGCAATTCGTCGCGGTCAATGCCGAGCGAGACCGCCTCGCGGAGCGCCTTCGTCGCCAGCGGCCCCTTCGCGGTGTTGATCCAGAACCCGGTATAGCCGACGCCCTCCCCTTCGAGGTAACTGAGGGCTTTGTTCGCCTTGATCTCGGCGACATCTTTCGGGTCCACCGAACGCAGGAAGTCCATGTTGCCCGTCTTCAGGTTGGTCAGCGCGACCGAGGAATCGGGGATCGGCTTGTAGATGATCTGGTCGAGGTAGGCGACATCCTTCTCGAAGTAGCCGTCGAACCGCTTGAAGGTGACGTGATCGTCCTTCACCCATTCGACGAACTGGTACGGCCCCGTGCCGACGGGATTGCGCGTGAAGTCCTTGCCGAACTTATCGCGGGCGGCGGGCGAGACGATGTACCCCGCGCGGTCGGAGATAATCGAGAGGAAGGGCGAGAACGCCGTCTTCAGCGTCACCTTGACGGTCAGCGGGTCGGGCGCGGCCACTTCCTGCACGTCGTCAATCTCCGGGCGGCGCGCGGACGCATTGGCGGGGTCGAGGATGTAGTCGAAATTCTTCTTGACCGCCGCCGCGTCGCAGTCCGTCCCGTCGTGGAACTTGATGCCGGGGCGCAATTTGAAGAGATACGTCGTCGGGTCCGGCGTCGTCCACGATTCCGCGAGGTCCGGCACGATCTTAAGGTTCTTGTCCGGCGCGACGAGGCCGTTGTAGACGGTCGTGTAGACATTGCGATCCACACCGGCGGACGCGCCGTGCGGGTCAATGCCGATGATGTCCGATTCGAGCGCGACCTTCAGCGTGCCGCCCTTCTTCGGTGTGCCGCCGCCCGTCGAGGCCGCGGCGGCCACGGTCGGCGATGCCGCCGCGCTCGCGCCGGTCGTCGCCGCCGGTGCGGACGCGCTCGTGCTCCCCGTCGTTGCGGGCGCGGCGGTCGCGGCCCCGGCGGCCGGTTTCGGCGTGTCGGTCGCGGTGCTCGAACCGCCGCACGCGGCGAGCAGATTGGCCAGCGTGGCCGACCCACTCGCGAGGGCGGCCAGCCGCAGGAAGCGGCGGCGGCCGAGCCGTGTCGCGGACGTCGTCATCGGTATGCGCATCCCGCTGTCGTCATGCATCGCTCTCCACTCCTCCGATTGATGCGCTCGCGCGGTTCAAGGGACGCGGACGGCGACCGGCACCGCGAGCCGATGCCGCTGCTGAATGGACGCTGCCCCATTCCTCCGATGGACGGGAAATCTCGCCATCGGAGATCGGAAAATGTCCCGGCATTGTGCAAGAGTATAAAGCCTTTTCGCCGTTTCCACGCAATTCTCGTCAGGGATGAGTGACGGCGGTGCGGGATGCGGCGATAATCCACCGTGGGCGTGTCGGCGATGGCAATCGCCATCAAGCGGGGGAAGGAACGATGGCGGAACTTGATCTGGTCATCCGTGGCGGCCGGATCGTCAACGCGGGCGGCGTCGCGGCGGCGGATGTCGGCATCGCGGGCGGCGCAATCGCGCAAATTGGCGGCGAGATGCGCGCCCCGCGCGAGATTGACGCGACGGGCCGGTTGCTCCTGCCGGGCGGGATTGACGCACATGTGCATCTCTCGTCGCCACCCGGTCGGGTGGAGCAGGAGCATCGCTGGGTGGACGACTTCACCAGCGGCTCCCGCGCCGCGCTCGCCGGGGGCATCACGACGCTCGGCAACATGACCTTCCTCGCCCCCGGCGAGACGCCGCTCGCCGGGCTGGCGCGCGAGGCCGCCGTCGCCCGCACGCAGACGATCGCCGACCTCTTCCTGCATCCCGTCCTCGGCGAGACGACAGCGGCGGTGCTGGACGAGATTCCTCAATTGCTCGAAGCCGGGTGCAACACGATTAAGTATTTCATGTCCACGCCCACCTTCGACGGGCAGGTGCGCGGCTACGTCGAGGCGACCCGACGCGCGGGCGCGAGCGACCTGCTCACCCTCATCCACTGCGAGGACGATGCGCTGATGGCGGACGCGGCGGCGCAACTGGCCGCCACCGGGCGGACATCGCTCCGCCATTACGCGGAGAGCCGCCCGGTAGTCTCCGAGGTGGTCGCGACGCAGCGCGCCATCGCCATCGCCGAGGCGACCGGCGCGCCCGTCTACATCGTCCATCTCTCGTCCGAGCGCGCGCTGGCGGTCTGCGCGGACGCCCAGGCGCGCGGCGTGCCGGTCTCCGTCGAGACGCGACCGTTCTATTTGCACCTGACGCGTGAGCGGCTGGAGGAAGCGGACGGCGCGAAGTACGTCGGGCAGCCGCCCTTGCGCGAGCGGCGCGACGTGGACGCGCTCTGGGCGGGCATTCAGCAGGGCGTCGTCAACACCGTCTGCACCGATCACGCGCCGTGGTCGCTGGCGGCGAAACTCGACCCCGCGCTGACGATCACGCGCCTGCGGCCCGGCGCGGAGAACCTGCAAACGATGCTGCCGATGCTCTATTCCGAGGGCGTCCGCACTGGCCGCATCTCGCTGCGCCGCTTCGTGGAGGTGACGGCGACGAACGCCGCGCGGCTCTTCGGCCTCTACCCGCGCAAGGGCGCGATCGCGGTCGGCAGCGACGCGGACATCGTCCTCTTCGACCCGGAGCGGACGCGCACCGTGACGCGCGATATGTTGCAATCGAACGCGGATTACTCGGTCTACGAGGGCTGGTCGGTCATGGGCTGGCCGGTCGCCACGTTGCGGCGCGGCGAAGTCGTCTTCCAGGACGATACCGTCACCGGCGCGCCGGGGAGTGGCGACCTCGTCCGCCGCGGCCCGACGGCGCTACTGTAGCGACATGTTGGTAGCGCGGGCGGTGGCCCCCGCGCCGCGGACGCACGGGGGCGCACCCCCCCGAGCCGCGTGACAAGGCTAGAATAATGGCCCTGGCCCCCCCCCCACCC
>JAICIL010000084.1 GCA_025924435.1 Chloroflexia bacterium
GCGCGCCGCATCCGCCGTCAAGCGGAGTGCTATCGCTAAGGGTAGCGGTCCACCGATAACATAATCGTGCAGTGTACCTCCGGGAACATATTCTAGGACTAAGAAAGCGTTGCCTGCCTCGTCCACGACTAGATCGTAGACAGTGACAATGTGGGGAGAGCTACGTACCAGTGGGCGCGCCCCGGCGATCGCCTCGCGTTGGAAGCGCTCGCGCAGTTGAGCGTATTGATGCTGGTCAAAGGATGCAATCTCGTGGCGGATTGTTTTGATGGCGACGGGGGTGCGCAGATGGGTATCGTACGCCTTAACGACCGTGCCCAGTCCGCCCTCACCGAGTACCGCCTCGAAACGATAGCGCGGAGGCAATGGTATAGGATTGTGCTGGCTCCACTCATTGGGGATATTGCCGGATGGATGTGTGTCGGACATAGAGATCCTTATCGGAGTGTGGCGAGTCTCAGTAATTGATAGTCGGATGATAGCGGAAAAATGCCCGCGCTGCCACATGCACTCCGTCTGGAGAGGAATAAATACGGTGGTCATTCGTCCCCGCAGACACGGGAGAGATGGAGCTCTATCTAAACATAAATATATCTCGCTAAAATTTCGACTGCTGCGTCGCGTGGACCGGGTCGGCACCGAGGAGGAAGTCGAAGTCGCAGCCGAGCGGGGCCTGGTTGACGTGCTCGGTGAAGAGGCGGCCGTAGCCACGGCGAAAGGCGCGGGCGGGCGGTTGCCACGCGGCGCGGCGGCGCGCCACTTCGTCGTCGGGGACGTGGAGGTGGAGGCAGCGATTGGCGACATCGAGTTCGATCTGATCGCCGTCGCGGACGAGGGCGAGCGGGCCGCCGATGGCACTCTCCGGCGCGACGTGCAGGACGATCGTGCCGAACGCCGTGCCGCTCATCCGGCCGTCGGAGATGCGCACCATGTCGCGCACGCCCGCCGTGAGCAGTTTGCCGGGGATGGGGAAGTTGCCGACCTCCGGCATGCCCAATCCGCCGACCGGCCCGACCGTCTGCAAGACGAGCACGTCGTCCTCCGTCACATCGAGATCGGGGTCGTTGATGCGCGCGTGGAGATCGTCCAGATCGCGGAAGACGACGGCGCGGCCCCGGTGCTGCAACAAACGGGGCGTCGCGGCGGCGTGCTTGATCACCGCGCCGTCCGGGGCGAGATTGCCCCGGAGCACCGCCGTGCCGCCCTCCGGCTGCAAGGGGTTGTCGAGCGACCGGATGACATCGCCATTCGTGATCCGGGCGTCGCGCACATTCTCCGCGAGGCTCTTCCCCGTCACGGTGAGCGCGTCGCCGTGCAGGAGGGGCAGCAGTTCCTTCAGCACGGCGGGGATGCCGCCCGCGTAGAACAGGTCCTCCATCTGGTACCGCCCCGCCGGGCGCATGTTGGCGATCAGCGGCGTGCGGCGGCTGATCTCGTCGTAGAGACTCAAAGGCAATTCGACGCCGAGGCGACCGGCGATGGCGGGCAGGTGGACGACGGCGTTCGTGCTGCCGCCGAGCGCGCTGAGAAGCACAATCGCGTTCTCGAACGCCTCGCGCGTCATGATCGCGGACGGGCGCAGCCCCGCCGCCGCGAGCGCGACGATCTGCCGCCCCGCCGCTTCCGCGAGGCGCAGGCGGCGGGAGTCCGGCGCGGGGATCGCGCCGTTGTTCGGCAGGGCGATGCCGAGCGCCTCGGCGAGCGAGTTCATCGTGCTGGCGGTGCCCATCACCATGCAGTGCCCGACGCTGCGCACGATGCCGTCCTCGATGGAGCGGTAGGTCGCCTCATCCAGCGTGCCCGCGTTGTACTCGGCGGTCAGGCGGCGGCAATCGGTGCACGCGCCGAGAATTTGCCCCTCGAAGTGGCCGGAGAGCATCGGCCCGCCCGAAACGAGGATCGTCGGCAGGTCCGCGCTCGCCGCGCCCATCAGGGCGGCGGGCGTCGTCTTGTCGCAGTTCGTCAGGAGCACGACGCCGTCAATCGGCTGGGCGCGGATCATCTCCTCGGTGTCCATCGCGGCGAGGTTGCGGTAGAGCATCGAGGTCGGATTGAGGAAGATTTCGCCGAGCGAGATGGTGGGAAATTCGAGCGGGAAACCGCCCGCCTGCCAGACGCCGCGCTTGACCGCCTCCGCCAATGTGCGCAGGTTGCTGTTGCAGTTGTTCAGCTCGCTGAAGGTGTTGCAGATGCCGATGACGGGGCGGCCCATGTCCGCATCGTCGTAGCCCATCGCCTTCGTGAACGCCCGATGCGTGAAGCCCGCCACCCCCCGCTCGCCGAAAAACGTCCCGCTCCTGCTCGCCATCATCCCCTCCTGAAAACACGTGAACCGCGGAGGCGCAGAGGACGCAGAGAAGAGAAAAGCGTTTGAGAAAAAGGAAGACGAGCAGACCATCTGTTCCTTCTTCCCTCTCTGCGTTCCTCTGCGTCCTCTGCGCCTCCGCGGTTCTCCCCGGTTTCGATCAGCGCGCGATGGCGGGCTGGACGACGGCGAGTGGTTCGATGGACGGGCTGATGCCGAGGCGGTCGAGGACGTCGTCCAGTTCGGCGTTGGTGATCGGGTCAATCGCGGGCGAGAAGCCGCGCGTGACGTTGGTCGCCAGCGCGCCGCGCCGCCGCAAGACCTCCTTGCGGATCGCCAGCCCGACGACCGCCTGCCCCTCGAACTGGATGAGCGGCAGATAGCGGTCGAAGATCAGCGCGGCGGCGCGCGTGTCGCCCGACTCGATGGCGAGGCGGACGGCGCGGAGCACTTCGGGGAAGGCGAAGCCCGTCATCGTGCCGCAGCCGCCGCGCGCCATCTCGCCGAGCGCGGAGACGCCGCCCAACCCGCCGAAGACCTGCAAATCGGGCCGCGCCGCCAAGAGGCGCGTGATCTTCGGCGGCGTCGGCGGGTCCTCCAGTTTGATCGTCGTCGCGCCGCTCGCCTCGGCGGAGCGGAGGATGACGCTCACCGGCATGTTCACGCCGCTCGAGGCGGGGTGATCCTGGATGATGAGCGGCAATCCGCCCTCTCTGGCGATGCGGGCGTAGAAGTCCGGCAGGAGATCAATGTTGGCCAGCAGCGTCGGCGGGGAGACCATCACCGCCGACGCGCCCCGCTCGCGCGCCTCATGCGCCAGCGCGACGACGCCCCGCGCGTTGCTTGCCGTGCAGCCGACCGCGACGGGCACGCGATCCGCCGCCGCCTCCCGGACGGCGTCGAGCACCGCGCGCCGCTCGTCGTCGGAGAGCGCGTTCGCCTCGCCCATCACGCCGAGCACCGTCAGGCCGTCCACGCCCCAACCGATCGCCGCGTCAATCAGCCGCCGCTGGCTCTCCAGATCGAGCGCGCCGTCCGCGCCGAACGCCGTCGGGACGATGTACCACGTGCCGCGCATCTCCGCCTCCTTGCAGTCGTCAGCAGCCGGTAATCAGTCGTCAGTAAACGGGATTGTAGCCGATACGCGGAATCACGGCACGGGACGATCGGCAGTTCACCCCCTTTCTCCACAAAAAGACTCCCCCTCTCCTTTGCCGCCGGGCAAAGGAGAGGGGGCAGGGGGGTTGAGGTTCCCTATCCCGAAACGGTGAACGAGGCGGTCGCCGTGCCGGCGACCGTGGCGCCGAAGGAGAGGCAATTGGCGGTGATCGTCGCGTTGCCCGGCTTCGCCTCCGGGCCGACGGTCCACGAGAAGCTCACATGGCCCTGCTCGTCCGTCTGCCGCGGCTGGGGCGGCGACTTGATCGGGGTGTTGCCCGCGTAGGTGACATCAATCCCGCAGCCAATCTTGCCGTTCGTCAGGATATTCACCGTCTGGATGTCGCCGATTTTCACCGTCTGCAAGACATCGGAGAGCGTGACGCCGACGCCCCCCGCACTGCTCGCGGGCAGCGCGGTCGGCTGCGTCTTCGACCCCGCGACACCGGGCGCGGTCGTCGCACCGCTCGGCGCGGCCGCGCTCGCGGGCGGGGGGGCGGCCGGCGCCGCGCCCTTCGGATAGCGCCACTGGTAATAATGCGCCCCGATGTTGCCCATCTCCACCTTGAAGGCGTCCGGGTTGCTGGCGGTGTAGGTCAGCACCCGCCGCTCGAAGACCTGAATCATCACGTCGGTCGCCTTGCCGCCCACCTTCACATTGGCGCGGAACGGCTCGGAGATGCCAAGCCCGATCGTCTGCAACCCGGCCTTGCTGCGGTAATCGGCGAAAACCTTCGGCACATTGTGTTTCGTGTCGGTGTCGAAGGCGCTGATCGTCGTCTCCGGCGCGGCGGCCGGCGTGCCGTTGGTCACGTCACCCTTATCCGAGATCGTCGCGGTGACATTGCTGCCGACCTTCGACTGCGCCGCCGCGAGGAGCGAAACCGCCTTTGTCGCGAGCGTCGCGTAGGTCGGCGACGGGTTATCGGGGTCACCGGCAATCGGGATCGCGGGCGGCGCCTGCCCCTGGAAAGTCGCATCGCCGACCTGCACCTGCCCCTTGACGATCTCGGACGCGAGGAGGCCATTCGTCACCTTGCCGTTGGTCAGTTCCATCCGCCCCTTGTCGAAGTATTGGACGAGGCGCTGCCCGCCGGATGCCTCTTTGTACGGCTCCTGCTGGCCGTCCTTCGCGTTCGCGAGCGGCCCCCAGAAGTTCGGCGTGATCGCCTCGCCCTGCTCCCACTGGGTCTTGAATTGCGGATCCGCGTATGACGATGCCGCCCGGATGCTCGCCATCCCGACGAGCGATACGAGGAGCACAAAGGTCGCCGTCAGTGCCAGTGTTCGCCGCATTCCCACGCATCCTTCCCGTGAAACGGTCCCGCCGCACCATCCGGGGGCGGCACGTACCTCGCCCCCGCCGTGACCGCAACAGACTGCACGGACACGGCGGATGTGTCAAATTGCGGGAACTGGCCTACCCCCTGGCCCCCTCCCGACGCGGGAAGGGGAGTAAGCCTCCGCAAGATCACGGCGTTCCGAGGAATGCCCCGATATCGAAATGAGTCACCCCTTCCCGTTCCGGGAGGGGGCCGGGGGGTAGGCCGTCCTGTCCATCCGAACAGGGACGGAACTGTCCGCACGTCCGTCCCGCTGCGGAACCGCCACCGCCATACTGATCGTTAATGTGATAGAGACGTGATCGGCGCGCAATCACGCAGGGCGTGTCGCGGCCCATATTCTTCGCAGGCATTTCGGGACAACGAATCCCATCGCCACCGGCGATGCGTTAACACCACACGTCCTTGTGAGCAGGCCAGAATCGGAATATGGAGGGAAGCACGAAATGGAAATGCTTTGGCTCGGCCAGGCGAAGTGCGACGATACCGCGCTCGTCGGCGGCAAGGTCGCCAACCTGAGCCGCCTCGCCGCCGCCTACACCGTCCCGACGGGATTCTGCGTGCCGACGACCGCGCTGGCGGCGCCGGATGCCTCCTTTACGCTGCCCGCCGCGCTCCGGCAGGGCATCGCCGCTGCCTACCAACGACTCGCCGAGGTAAGCGGCGATGCCGCGCCGCGCGTCGCCGTCCGCTCTTCGGCGGCGGATGAGGACGGCAGCGCGGCCTCCTTCGCCGGGCAGCACGAGACCTACCTCAACATCGCGGGGAGCGACGCGGTGATGGAGGCGGTGGCGCGCTGCTGGGCCTCCGCGCACACCGAGCGCGCCTACGACTACCGCCGCCAGCACGGCCTGGCGACCGATCGGATCGGCCTCGCCGTGCTCGTGCAGCGGCTCGTCCCGGCGGATGTATCGGCGGTCGTCTTCAGCGCGAATCCGGTGACCGGGGAGCGCGGCGAGGTCGTCATCAACGCGAGTTGGGGGCTGGGCGAGTCCATCGTCGGCGGCACGGTGACGCCCGACACATATGTCGTCCACCGGGCGAGCGGCGCGGTCGTCGAGCGCCGGATCGCGGAGAAGCGGCGGATGACCGTCGCCATCCCCGGCGGCACGCGCGAGGTGGACGTGCCCCGCTTCCTGCGCGCTGCGCCCGCGCTGGACGGGCCGCACATCGCCGCGATGGCGGACCTCGCCGCCTCCCTGGAGCGGGCGATGGGCTGGCCGGTGGACATCGAGTGCGCCTTGCAGGGCGACCGGCTCTCCCTACTCCAATGCCGCCCGATCACCACCCTGATCACCGAGCATCCGGCCCCCGCGCTCGTCTTGCAGGGCGCGCGGGCAGGGGCGGCAGTCGCCGGTAGGTAAACACCAACGATCGCGGGCGACGGACGCACGCGAACGCGGAACAGCACCAATGGAGGGAATGGCATGGCACAGGAGACGACACAGGCAACGATGGCACCCGCTGTGCGGACGATCCCGACGCCGCCGGACTTCCCGGTCGCGTGGGAGCGGCCGGAGGAGGCGCAGGCCTTCTGGACGCGCGACCCGATGCACTTCGGGACGCAGATCACCCCGCTGGAAGGCGCGTACCTGCGCCAGTTCATGGATCACGGGTTCGCCAGCGCGGCCAGGGCGCTCGGCCTGCCCGTCCACTTCATCGCCCGGCGCATCAACACCCACTTCTATCAGGCGCTCGTCCCCATCACCACCGACCCTGTCGCACTCGCGGCGATCGAGCAGCAGGCCGAGCAGCGCCTGGGCGCGGCGGTGGGCCGCTTCGGCGCGGCGTGGCGGGAGGAATATCTGCCGGAAATTATGCGCTATGTCGCCGACTGGGAGGCCTTCGACCTGCCGGGGGCGAGCACGCCGCAATTGATCGCCCATCTCGATGAGAGCCTCGCGCGCGCGCAGCGGCTGATGGAGATCCACTTCCTCCTCGCGATCCCGATGCTCCTCGGCATGAGCCTTTTCGACGAACTCTACACCGACCTCTTCGGCGGGGACGACGCCTTCGCCGCCTACACGCTGTTGCAGGGCTTCGACAACAAGACGATCGAGGCGAACCGCGCGCTGTGGAAGTTGAGCCGCGCGGCCCGCGCATCCGACACGGTGCGGCGGGCGCTGGAGGAGCAGGCGACCGCGCACGTCATCCCGGCGCTGGAAGAGTCGCCGGAGGGGCGCGCCTTCCTCGCGGACCTGCGCGCCTATCTCGAAACCTACGGCAAGCGCGGCAACACCTGGTTCGTGCTCGCGGAGACGCCGTGGATTGACGACCCCGCCCCCGTCGTCCACACCCTCAAGGACTACGTCGCGCAAGCGGATCGCGACCCGGATGAGGAGATGGCGGCGCTCGCCGCCGCGCGCGAGGCGGCGGTGGCGCAGGCCCGCGCGCGGCTCGCGGGCTATCCCCAGTCGGTGTCGGGCCAGTTCGAGGGGCTGCTGCAAGCGGCGCAGACCGGCACGGTCTTGCAGGAGGACCACAACTTCTGGATTGACTATCGCAGCACCTACGAGATGCGCCAGATTATCCGCGAGATCGCGCGGCGACTCGTCGCGGCGGGTGCGATTGATACCGAGGATGACATCTTCTTCCTCACCTTCGACGAGATGCGCGACACGGCGGCGGTGCCGGAGCACACGCGGCAGGCGGTCGTCGCGGAGCGAAAGGCGGAGATGGCGCGCTTCGCGGATGTCCAACCGCCGTTCGCCCTCGGCACGGAGCCGCCCGGCCCGCCCCCGGACAGCGCGATCGGCCGCGCGATCGGCCGCTTCTTCGGCGGGCCGCCGCAGGAATCGCCGGAGCCGGGGGTGCTGAAGGGGAATGCGGGATCGCGCGGCATCGCGCGCGGCCCGGCGAAGGTGATCCGCTCGCTGGCGGAGGCGAGCAAACTCCAGCCCGGCGACATCCTCGTCGCGGAGACGACCGCGCCGCCGTGGACGCCGCTCTTCGCGACGGCGGCGGCGGTCGTGACGGACACCGGCGGCATCCTCAGCCACTGCGCGGTGGTGGCACGGGAGTACATGATCCCGGCGGTGGTTGGGATCGGCATGGCGACCGCGATCATCCAGGACGGCATGATGCTCGAAGTGGACGGCGACGCCGGGACCGTGCGGATCATCGGCTGATCGGATGACGTATCTCTGCCGCTGCCCCCATCGGGGGTAGCGGCATCAACGTGTCCGGTAGCGCAGGCTTTGCACCCTGCGGGCGGGACCCAAGCAGGAAAGCCAGCGCTAACGATGTTTTCGAACAGGATGATGCTGCGGAAAGCGGGATTGGATAATGAAAACGCCGTCGTTGAGCGGTGAGGCGCCGGTAGGTATCGCCGTGCTGGCACGGCCGGAAGAGACGGTCGCGCCGCTCGCCGTCGAGCGATGGGTGATCCTCTCCATCGCCCTCGGCACGATGCTCGCGCCGCTGAACTCGACGATGATCGCGGTCGCGCTGCCCCGGATCATCCAGGACTTCCACGTCCGCATCTCGACGGCGGGCTGGCTCGTCACCTCCTATCTGATCGCGATGGCCGCGTTGCAGCCCGTCGCGGGCAAACTCGGCGACCGGATCGGGCGCCGCCGCCTCATCCTCGGCGGGCTGATCTACTTCGGCGTCGCCTCGCTCGGCGCGACGGTCGCCACGAACCTCCCGCTGCTCTTCTTCTTCCGCGTCCAGCAGGCGATTGCCGGGGCGGTCACGCTGCCGAACGGCACCGCGCTCGTGCGCGATGTCGTCCCGCTGGAGCGGCGCGCCCGCACGTTCGGGATGATCGGCGGCGCGACCGCCTTCGCCGCCGCCCTCGGCCCGCCGATTGGCGGCCTGCTCGTGCAAGCGCTCGGCTGGCGTTCGATCTTCTTCGCCAACGTACCGGTCGTCCTCGCGGCGCTGCTCCTCGGCTGGCGCGCCATCCCCGCGACGCGGACCCATCGGGACAGCCGCGCGTTCGATGTCGTCGGCGCGTGCCTGCTCTCCGCCGTCCTGATCGGCCTGACGGTGCTGCTGACGCTCGGCAAGCGCGCCGAGAGCGCCGTGCTGCCAGCAATCGGCGGCCTCGCGCTGATCGCGCTCGCGGCCTACTTCATCCGCTACGAATTGCGCCACCCGGACCCGGTGCTGCAACCGCGCTTCTTCCGCGTGCGGTCATTCGCCGCCGCGAACGGCGCGATTGCCCTCAGCAACTTGGCGATGTACTCCACACTCCTGACCGTGCCGATCCTGCTCGCGCGGCGCGGCGGCTGGTCGAGCGCGCGGATCGGCGCGGCGCTCGTCATGCTCTCCGGCGCGATGGTCGTGTGCAGTCCGCTCGGCGGCCGCCTCGCGGATCGCATCGGGCGGCGCTGGCCGACGGTGATCGGCCTCGCCCTCCTGACGCTCGGCGTGCTGCCGCTGGCGCTGGCGGGCGGCGGAATCATGGTGCCGATTCTGCTCGGCAGCCTCCTTGTGGCGGGCATCGGGCTGGGGCTGTCGTCCGCCGGGATGCAGACGGCGGCGATTGAGGCCGTCGGCCCGCGCGAGACGGGCGTCGCCTCCGGCGTTTATTCGACGAGCCGCTACTTCGGCAGCATCATCGGATCGAGCATCCTCGCCGGGCTGCTCGGCGCGGCGGGCGGAGACGGCTTCCGCATGGTCTTCGTCATGGTCGTCGTGGCGGCCACCCTCTCCGCCCTCATCGCCCTGGCGTTGCATGATCGGCCAGCGGGCAGCGGGCGGCAAGCAGCAATGCGTGATGAGCGGTGAGAGAAGATAGGCGATGCGAGTCGTCAACATTTGCTGCCCGCTGCCCGCTGCCCGCTTTGCCATCTTCGCGTACTATATGCGGGGCGGTCTGGATGATGGGATGGGAGCGGGAGGCGGGCATCGGTATGACAATCACGCTGGAAGCGACGGTGACGCGGGTCCTGGTCGGGCGGTACCCGCTCGTCCCGCTGGCGGAGAAGCAGGCCTCGCCGGACGGGCAGTACCTCGTCTCCACGCGCGTGCCGGAGGTGCGGGCGACGCTCGAAGGGTTGGCGGGCGACCGGCACGCCGGGTTCACGCGCCGCGCCGACGCCCGCGCGCCGCAGTATCCGCGCGGCACGGAGATCCACAACAGCCGGCAGGTCTCGCTCGTCGCCGAGGAGGAACTGGCCGCGATCGCGGCGAACATGGGCGTGCCGGTGATCGAACCGGAGTGGATCGGCGCGAACCTCGTCCTCGGCGGCATCCCGAACCTCTCGACGTTGCCGCCGATGACGCGCGTGTACTTCCCCGAACTGGCCGCTATCGCGCTGGAAGGGGAGAATCATCCCTGCGTCTATCCCGGCAAAGCGATCCAGAGCCACTATCCGGACCGGCCGGGGATCGGCAGGCAGTTCCCCCGGGGGGCGTACCATCTGCGCGGTGTGGTCGGCTGGGTGGAGCGCGCGGGCATGATCCGCGAGGGGGACACCGTCCGCATTGACGTGCCGGAGCAGACCCCGTATCGCGTGCCGGAGTTCGCGGCGCGATAGAATCGCGGCGCGAGGCGCGGCTATGGAGCCGCCTTCGCGTACACCACCAGATTGCCCGCGTATTCTCGCTTGGTCCGGTCGAAGGCGCTGCTGGAATCGCAGGTAATCAGGTTGAGGTGCGCCTCGGTGGTCGGGCCGAAAATGCGATCCAATGGCACATCCGCACGCCCGTACGCCTCTGACGCGGTGACGACGAACTGCCGCTCCACGCCATCATCGCCGACGACGATGATCTGGTCGCCGCTCACCAGTTTCCGCAGGTCCCAGAAGACCGCTTTCCCCGTCGTCGAATCCACATGCCCCGCGACGACCGCGTTCCCCTGCTCGCCGGGCCGGGCGCCGAGATCGTACCAGGCGGTGTCGTTGAAGTCCTTCGGCACATCCATCGCGCCGTCCGACGTCTGCCCAACATCCTCTACTGCCGCATCCACGTTAATCGCCGGAATCTTGAGCCGGAGTGGTTGCCCGATATGCGGTTTCGGGGGGGCGGGCGCGCCGAGCCGCCGGATGAATGTGCGCGGGGGGGTACCCGCCGGTATTGCGGCGGGGGCCGGGGCGGCGGGCGCGGGCGGCGCAGGCACGGGCGCGGGTGGCGGTGTGGGTTGGAGCGGGGTTGCGGGCGGGTCCGCGGCGGCAACAATTCCCCCGGCGGGAGCCGCGATCTCCGCGATAGCGCCGAAAAGCATCGCGAGTGCGAGCGCGATATGAATGATCCGTGCGCGAGCATATCCGGTCGAGTGAACGAGGTGCATGCAATTCGTCTGCTTCAATCCAACCTATCCTTTTGGGGGTCCACACCGCCGCTTCATGCACCCGGCGGAGTATAGCGCATCGGGACGGATGGTCGCCAGCGGCGAAGTTGGGAAAAATCGCTTGCACAGCCCGCAAACCCAAACGATTCAATCACTCCGGGTCGTGAACGTTTCTTCGTCGGACGACGCGGCGGGACTCCCGGTATGCAACTGGCGCGGCGATCCGGCGTTATGTCTGTGAACCGAGGAACGGTCCCGGCGATGTTGCCAGTGAAGGAACTCACTCGTGCAGTCTGTCCGGCTCGGCATCCTGGCCGATACACACATCCCGCACCGGCTCGCCACGCTCCCCGCGGAGATCCCCGGAGTCTTCCGGGCGGCAGCCGTCTCCTTGATCCTCCACGCGGGCGATGTGGACGAGCCGGGCGCGCTGGACCCGCTCGCCGCAATCGCGCCGGTGATCGCGGTGCGCGGCAATCTCCATCTCGCCTCCCGCTCCCGCTCCAGCCCGCACCTCCCGTACGCGGTCTATCTGGACGTGCTGGGGCGGCGGGTCGTCCTCACCCACGGCCACGGGCGGCCGCATCAGTGGCTCTGGGACAAGCGACGGGGTTTCATCCGGCGTGAGCCTTCAACGGACACGCGCGACGCCTTCAACGAGGAGTTGATGGAGCGCAACCGGCGTCGCTTCCCCGATGCGGATGTGCTGATCTTCGGCCACTCGCACCGGCGGTTCCTGCGCCGCGTCGGCGGGATACTCTTCCTCAACCCCGGCGCCATCGCCCACGCGCGGGACGAATCACCCTCCGTCGCCATCCTCACCGTCGGCGCGGGCGACGTGCGTGCGGAGTTCATCGATCTCGGCAGCAATGAGCAATGAGCAACGAGTTGATAATGCGCCTCACTCATTGCTCATCATTCAGACCGCCGCACGCAATACGAAGTAATTCTTGCGGTCGAGCGCGCCGACGGATTCGACCTGCTCGCGCAGCGTCGAGGCCGCGTAGTGATTGAATGCCTCCTCGCTCTCCCAGACGGAGAGCACGAGGCCATCCCGCATATCCTCCACATTCGCGAGCACGTAGGCGTTCACTAATCCCGGCTGCGCCATCACCTGTTGCCAGAGCGCCTCGACATCTCCCGTCGCGTGCTCCCGGTCGCCCCATAGGATGCTGGCGTACATCGTTCCCTCCCAAGCAGGCAGTCGGCGGCGGGCGGCGGGCAGCGAACGCTAATCTCCGCTGCCCGCTGGCGCCATGAGTACGAAATAGGCGAGGAGACGCCAGCGGCCGAAGAGACGGCCGTGCGCTTTACCGAGATAGACACCGTCGCCGAGCGCGACCAATTCGTCCAGCACATGACGGACGGGCAGCGGGTTCGGGCGGGCATCGTAGATGATCTTCAGGACGGTACACTCCGTGTCCGCGACGCCGCGCCCGACCGCCGTGCGGAACGGGAATGCGCGATAGGTCCCCGCCGAGTCCGCGACAGCCTGCCAGCGGAGGAGCGCGTTCAGTTTCCAGAACAGTGCGTCCCCCGCGCGCCGGTATCGCCACCAGATGTTGTCGCCGCCCGTCGGGGTGAATCGCTTGCCGAGCCAGCGCAGGTTGCGTTCCGCCCATGCGGCGATCAGCCGGTCCGCGGGCGCGCCAAACATCGTCGTTACGAGCATGCCCGCGTGCGGCCCCGCTATCCGTTCCGGCACGGCCCCGCTCTTGAAGAGCGTATCGAGCGCGGCGAGGGCCGCCGCGCGGTCCGTTGCCAGCCGGTCGCGCGCCGCCCTGATCGCCACGAGGGGCGCGGGATCGGGCGCGGATGTGGTTGTCGCATGCTCAACGGTCGCGGTCGCCATTGCACTCCCCTTTCTTCGCCGCCTCTCTCCCACACTAGACGCAGATCGTCCACCGGCGGATTGCCGAAGGGGTTATCTCGTCATCGCGCCGACGCCGCCGAGGAGCCGCGTGCCACGCTGCGGTACAATGGGGCCATCCATGCGGCGTTCCGCATGGCCGGGATTGGCGGAGGAACAATGGTCACGGTTCTGTCGGATATCGCGACCGCGCACGGCGGCACATCCCACGTCGCGATCCACGATCTGCCGATTCCGGGGAATATCATCTGGTATGCGGCGGATGTCGAACTACCCTCCGGCGCGCGGATCGCATGGCGGTTCGGCTACACCCACCTCCACGCGCGCAAGGAAGCGGATGCGGGTCGTGTGGTCACGCCGGAAACATTCACGCGGTTCATCCGCGAGATCGTGGCGCAGCGCCTTCAGCATGAACCGCTGCGCGACTATCCCGACCTCGTCTTCGGCGTGAACCGTCCGCTGCCGCCCCGCGCCTTCGGCCTGCCGGAGACCGAGCCGCGCGACTTCACCGACCCCGCGTTCGATACGCCGCTCGAGCAGAATTTGGCGGAGCAGTGGTATGGAGCGTGGGCTGGATACGGCCCGGAGTTGACTATCGAAGATTTCCGGCGCATCCGCGACGAAGCATCGCGCGAATGGGAACGGGAATGGGATGAGGAGAACGGCGAAGTGACGTCTACCGATGGATGATCCTATCGCCCTCGATACACATTCGCTCATCTGGTATCTCATCAAGGCTCCGACGCTTTCCGCGAGAGCACGCGCCGCGATTGAACCGGTGTTTTTGGAGAAACGCGAGGCAATACTCCCGACGCTAGTGCTCGCTGAGATGCAGACGGTCATCGCAAAGCATCGCATGTCCGTTGATCTCGCGGCGTTTATTGAGTCGATACCCGGTACAGGTTGCCGCATCGTGCCATTTGATGAAGTGGTATTACGGCGTTATCTTTCTTTGCGGGCGCGGTTGGATATCTTTGATCGGATCATCGTGGCGACTGCGCTCGTATACAATGCGCCATTGGTGACGAGAGATCCGATGATCGTCGCAAGCGCCACCGTGCCGGTGGTCTGGTAGTTGGAGGGAACCGCAATGGCGTACGATGTCACACTCATTCCCGGTGATGGGATCGGGCCGGAAGTGGTCGAGGCGGCGCGGCGCGTGCTCGACGCGACGGGCGTCGGCTTCACCTGGCACACGGCGGATGCCGGGCTGGACGCACTGGAAAAACACGGCGACACGCTCCCGGAGGCGACCGTCGAGAGTATCCGCACGACGAAACTCGGCCTCAAGGGGCCGATCACCACGCCGGTCGGCACCGGCTTCCGCTCCGTCAATGTCGGGCTGCGGCAGGCGCTCAACCTGTACGCCAATGTCCGCCCGGCGCGCATCTTCCCCGGCGTCCGCACGCGCTACGACAATGTGGACATCGTCGTCGTGCGCGAGAACACGGAGGACCTCTACGCGGGCGTCGAGTTCGACACCGGCACGGAGGACGCCAAGAAGGTGATCGAGGCGATCAATCCGCTCACGAAGCGGAAACTTGCCCCCTCCTCGGCGATCTCGATCAAGATGATCACGCCGGAAGCCTCGCGCCGCATCGTCACCTACGCCTTCGAGTACGCGCGCCAGAACAAGCGCCGCCTCGTCACCGCCGTCCACAAGGCGAACATCATGAAGTTCACGGACGGCCTCTTCCTGCACGTCGCCGAGGAGGTGGCGAAGGAGTATCCGGACATCGAATTCAACGACC
>JAICIL010000085.1 GCA_025924435.1 Chloroflexia bacterium
AGCGGTAGCGCCGGGTGCCAGCGCGGTTGTGTCCCCACTTGCGCACGCGATGCGGCGACCCGCAGTGCGGGCAAGCAATACTCTCCATAGCGGGCAGTATCCCCCACCATTGCCTCTTTAGCCACTCCCGCGATTTTTCCCGCGTTGACGGGCAAAATGCGCCGCCGTATACTTTCGATTGGGGCGCGGGGCGCCGCCGATTGCGTTGTCTCCACGGGGTGGCCCGTCGCCGAGGACGGCCGCCAGCAGGCAGGAGCGCCAGATGTTCAAACTGACCGGGGAAGATATTGACCTCGACTGGGTGCGTCGGGTGATGGAGGAGCATTTCACGCCGGAGGACTATCAGGACGCGCAGGAGTTGATCCTCCCGTCGCTCCAGGAGGTGCAGGAGCGGTACGGCTACGTCTCCGAGGAAGCGGTGAGCGTGATCGCCGCCCATCTCGACATCTCCGAGACCCGCGTCTTCGGCGTGATGACCTTCTACAACGACTTCCGCTTCAAGAAACCGGGCGCGCACGTCCTCCTGATCTGCAACGGCATGGCGTGCCGCGTCGTCGGCTCGCAGCGGTTGATTAACGACGTGATTTACCCCCGCCTCGGCCTCGGCGAGAAGGAGACGACGCCGGACGGGCAGATCACGATGCAGATTTTCCCCGGCTGCCTCGGCGCGTGCGATCAAGCGCCGCTCTGCATGGCGGACGGTGCGTACCACGCGCAAATGGACAACGCGAAACTCAATACCTTGATTGATGAGATGTTGACCGACAGCGGCGATGAAGCGCCGGTCGCATCATCGGGAGGAGCGCACGCATGAGCACCCACACCACGGCATCCTCCCCGGCGGTCCCGAAACTGACGAGCCGCGCCGTCTTCAATCGCTATCGCGCCGAGGCGACCGAGCGGTACCGGCGGATGATGGCGGCGACGGATCGCCCCGTCGTCAGCATCGCGATGAGCGAATGCACGCGCGCGAAGGGCGTCGAGCAGGTCATCGCCGCCTTCACGGAGCAGACGGGCGCGCGGCGGATGGATGTCGAGATTCGCGAGGTCGGCTGCTTCGGCAACTGCTACGCCGAGCCGGTCGTCGAGGTGCGCCGGGCGGGCTGGCCCGCCGTGATGTACGGTTACGTCACGCCGGACGACGTGCCGGCGATCCTCGACGGCATCCGGGATGGCCGCGCCAATGTCGCCCGGCCGCTCGGCGTCTATTTCGACGGCCCGGCGGACGAGCAGCGCCCGGAGCCGTTCCAGGGCATCCCGGCGATCAAGGACGATCAGTTCTGGCGCAAGCAGCAGCGCATCGTCCTCGGCAAGGCGGGCCTCATTGATCCGCTGCGCCTCGATGAGTACGTCGCGCGCGGCGGCTATGCGTCGTACGCGAAGGCACTCTTCGACATGACCGAGGATGAAGTGATCGCGGAGATGAAGACCTCCAACGTGCGCGGTCGCGGCGGCGCGGGCTTCCAGGCGGGTATCAAATGGGAGGGCGCGCGCGCGTCGTCGGGCTATCCGAAGTACGTCTGCTGCAACGCCCACGAGGGCGAGCCGAACGTCTTCAAAGACCGGAAGATGCTCGAACTCGACCCGCACGAGACGATCGAGGGCATCCTGATCGCCTGCTACGCGGTCGGCTCGGATCGCGGCTATATCTACATCGGCGGCGAATACCCGCTCGCCATCCGCCATTTCCGCCACGCCGTGCGGCAGGCGGAGGAGGCCGGGTTGATCGGCGAGAACGTGATGGGCAGCGGCTTCAACATCAAGTTGACGGTGCGCGTCGGTGGTGGCGCGTACATCTGCGGCGAGGCCTCGGCGATGCTCTACTCGATCCAGGGGACGCGGGGCCAGCCGCGCACGAAGCCGCCGCGCTCGGTGGAGTACGGCCTCTGGGGCAAGCCGACCGTCGTGAACAATGTCGAGACGCTCGCCAATGCGCCGCACATCATCGAGAAGGGCGGGGCGTGGTTCGCCAGCATCGGTGTGGACAAGAGCCAGGGGACGAAGGTCTACACGATGGGCGGCAATATCAAGGGCGTCGGCATGAGCGAGGTGCCGTTCGGCGTCACGACCGGCGAACTGATCAACGAGGTCCATCTCGGCATGCGGGACGGCTTCCAATTCAAGGGCTTGCAGACGGGCGGCGTCTCGGGCGGCGTCCTGACCGAGGAGGATTTCGATCTGCCGATGACCTTCGAGGGAATCGAGCCCGCCGGTGGCCTGATTGGTTCCGCCGGGTTCGTCATCTACGACCACACGACGAGCATGGTGGACATGGCGCACTACATGATCGAGTTTAACCGGAACGAGTCCTGCGGGAAGTGCACGCCGTGCCGCCTCGGCACGCAGGCATTGCTCGACATCCTCGACCGCTTCCAGCGCGGGCAGGGGCGCGTCGCCGACCTCGACGTCATCATGGAGACGAGCGATCAGATCATCAAATTGTCGCTCTGCGGCCTCGGCCAGGCCGCGCCGGTGCCGGTGCAGAGCATGATCCTCAAGTTCCGCGAGGAGTTCGAGGAGCGGTGCATTGACGGACCGAATCGCCGCGAATTGCCGCTCGCCGCTGATTAGCGGCGTGGGGTGAAAATCTAGCGGAGGATCGTGGGAAGACGAACCACCAATGCCGCCCAGGGGGCACCCGCAAGAACACGAAGAGACACAAAGAAGATACGAGACTTATTCTGGTGTCCCCTTGGTGTTCTTGGTGTCTCGGTGGTTTTGTACCCTCGCTACGAGAGGTTGATTGTTTGCCCGCGCCCCTGGCTCGCCGCGCGGTCCACGGCGCGGCGAGCGACGGCGATGTCCTGCACGGCGTTGCCGACCGATTTGAAGAAGGTGATCTCGTCCGGCGATTGGCGGCCCGGTTGCGCGCCGCTCGCCAGTTCACCCAGTTCCGCGTAGATGTTCTCTTCGGTAATCAGGCCACGGTTGCGCGCGATCACGAGGTCGCCCGCCTCGGCCCACGCGGCCTCCCGCTGATCCACGACGATCCGCGCCCGCGCGACCGTCTCCGGCGGTATTTCCTGCATCGCCGGTGTGTACGCCCCGACCGCGTTGATGTGCGTCCCCGGTTCCAGCATGTCGTCCGCGAAGAGCGCGGCGGTGGCCGGGGTCGCCGTGCAGACGATGTCCGCATCACGGAGCGCATCGGCGGCATCGAGGACGACGCGGATGCGCTCGGCGATCTCGGGTGTCTGCGCGCGCAATCGTTCGATGAATGCCTCGCCTTTTTCGTGGGAGCGTGCAACCAACCGGATTTCCTCGATCGGTCGCGCGGCGCAGACAGCCTCCGCCTGTGTCACGGCCTGCACGCCCGCGCCGAAGAGCGCGAGCGTCCGCGCCTCCGGCCGCGCCATCAGGTCGGTCGCGGCGCCGGAAACCGCGCCGGTGCGGAGGGCGGTCAGATAGGTGCCGTCCATGATCGCGAGCGGCGCGCCGGTTCCCGGATCAATCAGGCAGACGAGGGCGTGGATCGTCGGCAGTCCGCGTGAGGGGTTGTTCGGGAAGACGGAGACGACTTTCAGACCGAGGCCGCCGACCGACGGCACGGCGGCGGGCATGAAGAGCGCCACCGCCTCTTCCGGCGCGACCTCGATCGGCGTCCGTAGCGGCGCGACGGCTCCGCCCGCGGACAACTCGCGAAACGCCTCCTTCATCAGCGCGATGGCGTCCCCCATCGGGACGAGCGCGCGGATGTCATCCGCCGTGAGCGCCAGCATTCTCATTACCCTCCCTCTCGCCCCGTCACCGCACGACCGGCGACCATCCGTGAGATTGTCAACTCTTTGTGGCGTTTCGGTCGCGCTTTCGACAGCGCGCCGCCTTCGTGCCGGACGATAGCGGCCTTCGCACCATGAAAAGGGGTTCCGCGCCCGGTTGCGCACATGATAAACTACCGCGCGACCGAAAATCGCGCATCGACAGGCAATCGCACGATCGTATGGGGAGGATAGGATGCAGTTCGTCCGCTACATGGCCGATGGTGGGGCGCGCTACGGCGTGCTTGAAGGTACGCAGGTGCTCGCCGCGACGGGTGATCCCTTCTCCGGCCTCACGCCGGGCGCGGCGGCCGGATCGCTCGACAGTCTGACGCTCCTGCCGCCGGTCCATCCCGGCAAAATCGTCGCCGTCGGGTTGAACTACGTGGATCACGTCAAGGAGGGCGGGCGCGACCGCGATGTGCCGGATGAGCCGGTCATCTTCATGAAGCCGCAGAGCGCGTTGATCGGCAACGGCGCGACGATTGAATTGCCGATGGACACCGAGAATATCCACTACGAGGCGGAACTGGCGGTTGTGATCGGCAAGCGGGCGCGGCGCGTCTCCGAAGCCGATGCGTACGACTACATCCTCGGCCTCACCTGCGGTAACGATGTCTCCGCGCGCGTCCTGCAAGCGAAGGACGGCCAGTGGACCCGCGCGAAGGGGTTCGACACTTTCCTGCCGCTCGGCCCCGCCGTCGTCGTCGGTCTGCGCGCCGATGATCTCGCCGTCCAGTCCCGCCTCAATGGCGAGGTGCGGCAGAGCGCGCGCACGTCGCAGATGATCTTCAGCGTGCCGAAACTGGTCGCCTTCATCTCCCGCGTCATGACCCTCGACCCTGGCGATGTGATCATCACGGGCACACCGGCGGGCGTCGGCCCGATGAAGCCGGGTGACACGATCGAGGTCGAAGTTGACGGCATCGGCGTCTTGCGCAATCCCGTCGCGGCGGAATCGGCGCAGAGGTGATTGCGCAAGACGCCGATGCGCCAAGGACGCGAAGAGGACGCAAAGAAAGATAGGGGCCTTTATTTTCCTTTCTCGTTTTCTCTTCTCTCCTTGGCGCTCTTGGCGTCTTGGCGGTTTGATTTTCCGCACGGATACGTTGTGCGAGAGGGAGTCAGTGATGGCACAGGTGCAAGAATCGCGATTGGAAAGCCTCTTCTCCGACCAGGCGAAGGCGCTGCCCGCCGGCGCGCCGCAGGGCTTCTCGGCGGCCAATGCCGACCGCATCTCCTTCACCGGCGGTTTCCCCGATCCGGGCAGCCTGCCCGCGCAGCGCATCGCCGAGGCGACCGCGCGGGCGATGGAGAAGAATGGCAAATGGGCGCTCCAATACGGCGCGGGCGTCGGATACGCCGGCTTGATTGACCAACTGCGCACCAAATTGGCGCGGGACAATGGCGTGATGGTGGAGCGCGAGCAGGTTCTGATTACCGCCGGAGCGTCGCAGGCGATTGATCTCGTCTGTAGCGCGATGCTCAATGCGGGCGACATCGTCCTCTCCGAGGAGCCGACGTGGCAGGGCGCGGTGAAATTGTTCAATGCCCATCGAGCGACGTGCGTCGGCGTGCCGATGGACAACGAGGGGATGCGGATGGATGCGCTGGAGCGCCGCCTCGCGGAGTTCAAGGCGCAAGGCGTCCAACCGAAATTCATCTACACGATCCCCACCTTCCAGAACCCGACCGGCGTGACGATGCCCCTCGACCGCCGGATGCGCCTCCTCGCACTGGCGAAGGAGTACAACGTCGCCATCCTCGAGGACGACGCCTACTTCGACCTACGCTTCTCCGGCGAGCGCATCCCGATGCTCGTGACGCTCGACGATGCGGGCCTCGTCATGTACACCGGCA
This sequence comes from Chloroflexia bacterium, assembly GCA_025924435.1. The sequence goes on from JAICIL010000085.1 coordinate 5,619, forward strand.
CCTTCTCCAAGATCATGGCGGCAGGGATGCGCCTCGGCTGGTGCGTCGGCCCAGCCAAGCTGATCGAGAAGATGGCGAAACTGAAGGCCGACGGCGGCACCAGCCCCTTCGCGTCCAATGTGGCGGCGGAGTATGCGGCGTCCGGCGACTTGGAGGAGCACGTCGGCGAACTGATCGCGATCTATCGGCATCGGCGGAACACGATGCATGAGGCACTCAAGGCCGAGATGCCGGAAGGCGTCGAATGGACGGAGCCGAATGGCGGCTTTTTCCTCTGGCTGACGCTTCCCGCTGGGTGCGATTCCGTGAATATGCTGCCAGAGGCGCGGGCGCACGGCGTTGATTTCCTCCCCGGCACGGGCTGCTTCTTCGACGGCAGTGGGCGGCGCAACATCCGCTTGTCCTTCTCCTTCTCCGATGAAGAGGCAATTCGGCGGGGCGTCAAAATCCTCGCGGGCATCATCCGCGAGTATGCGCCATCACGGTAATTGCGTGCAGGCCGGGCGATGTTGTGGATCAGCGCCCGGTCTATTTCTCATAATTGCGATGTATACAACATGAGTATACATTAAGCATCAAAGCGGATGCGTTTTGTGTACAATCCGTATATGATGAACGGAGCGCGCGGTGATTCGGGCAGGCATTGATGTCGGCGGCACAAATACCGATGCGGTGATCCTCGACGGGCGCCGCTTGCTGAGCGCCGCCAAATGGCCGACCTCCGAGGATGTGACGGCGGGAATTGTCGCCGCGTTATCGGACGCGATCCGGGGCGCGGGCATCGCGCCTGCGGCGATTGGTCGGGTGATGATCGGCACGACGCATTTCACGAATGCCGTCGTCCAGCGCCGCGACTTGCTCCGTACGGCCATGATCCGGCTCGCCGCGCCCGCCTCGGAGATTTTGCCGCCCTTCGTTGACTGGCCGGACGACGTGCGCGGCGCGGTGGGGGGGCGCGGCGTGATCGTGCCCGGCGGCGTGGAGTTCGATGGGCGAGATATAAGCGCGTTCGATCCCCGCGCGATTCGGGATGCGGTCGCGGCACTCAAGTCCGCCGCGGTCGAGGCGGTTGTCGTCTCGGCGATCTTCTCGCCGGTCTCCGATGCGCAGGAGCGGATGGCGGCGGCAATTGTCTCCGAAGCGATGCCCGGCGTGCCGGTCGTGTGCAGCGCGGATATTGGCCGGATTGGCCTGCTCGAACGGGAGAATGCGGCGGCGCTCAACGCGGCATTGCGCGGACTAGCCGAACGTACGACCGATGCGTTCACTGCGGCGCTCGCGCGGATGGACCTGCACGCCGAACTCTACCTCACCCAAAACGACGGGACGTTGATGCGCGCGGCGGATGTGCGCCGCTTTCCCGTGCGAACCTTCGCCTCCGGGCCGACGAATTCGATGCGCGGTGCGGCGTATCTCTGCGCGATCGAGGATGCAATCGTCCTCGATATCGGCGGGACGACGACGGATACGGGCGCGCTCGTGCACGGCTTCCCGCGCGAGGCGGGCGCGGCGGTCGCCGTCGGCGGCGTGCGGACGAACTTTCGCATGCCCGATCTCCTCTCCATCGGCCTCGGCGGCGGCAGTGTCGTGTCGGACGATGGCGCGGCGGTTGGGCCGCGCAGCGTCGGCAACCGGCTGACGGAGGAGGCGCGGGTCTTCGGCGGGTCGGTGTTGACCGCGACGGACGTCGCGGTCGCCCTCGGTCGCGGCGCGTTGGGGCGCGATCCCGCCGTCCCGCGCGCCGTCGCCGAGCGGGCGGGCGCGGCGATTGATGCGATGCTGGCGGATGTCGTGGACCGGATGAAGGCGACCGCCGCCGCGGTGCCGGTCATCTTGGTCGGCGGGGGCGCGCTGCTGGTCGGGGAGGCGGCGATGCCCGGCGTCGCGTCGTTCCTGCGGCCGGAGCACGGCGATGTGGCGAACGCGATCGGCGCCGCGCTCGCCCAGGTGAGCGGGGAGGTTGACCGTGTCGTCTCGCTCGATGGCGGGAGCAGGCGGGAGACGGTCGAGGCGGCGGTGCGCGACGCGCGGCGCGTCGCCGTGGAGGCCGGGGCGGCGGAGGCGACGCTCGCCACCGTCGAGGTGGACGAAGTGCCGCTGGCGTACCTGCCGGGGAATGCCGTGCGCCTGCGGGTGAAAGTGGTCGGTGACCTGCCATGAACGGACACGTAGATGCTGATCGTTGACGAGCGGGCGGCGGAGGCGATCGCGATCGGCGCGGGCATTCTCGGTACCGGCGGGGGCGGGAACCCCTACCTCGGCTTCCTGATGACGCGCGAGCTGCTGCGGCGTGGGGGGACGGTCACGGTCGTTGGCGTCGCGGATGTGCCGGACGATGCGGTCGTCTGCGGCATCGGCGCGATGGGTGCGCCGACGGTGGGCATCGAGAAACTGCCGCGCGGCGACGAGCCGCTCGCCGCACTCCGCGCGCTGGAACGGCACACCGGCCGCCGCGTTACGCACCTGATCGCCGGTGAGGTCGGCGGCGCGAACGCCATGCAACCGCTCATCCAGGCTGCGCTGGGCGGGCTGCAGGCCGTGGACGGCGACGGCATGGGGCGTGCGTTCCCCGAACTGCAACATTGCACCTTCTCGATTGGCGGCCTGCCCTGCACGCCCGCCGCCATCGCCGACTGCCACCACGATACGGTTGTCTTCCCCGCCTTGCGCGACACGCGGACGCTCGAACGGTTCGCGCGCGCCGTCACGGTGCAGATGGGCGCACGGGCCGGGTATGCATTCCCGATCATGACGGGCGCGGAGATGAAGCGGACGGCGGTGCGCGGCTCGTATTCGCTGGCACATGCGATCGGGCGGGCCGTGCTGGGGACGCGTGCGGCGCACACCGACCCGGTGCCCGCGATTCTGGCGGTGGCGGGCGGCGGCCTGCTCCTGCGCGGGCGGATCGCGGATGTCGAGCGGCGGTTGGCCGCCGGTTTCGCGCGCGGCCTCCTGCGGATCGCCGGGACCGGCGCAGACGCCGGCCGCGCGGTGGAGATCGCCTTCCAGAACGAGAACCTGATCGCGTGGGCAGAGCCGCATCGCGCGCGCGTGCTCGCGACCGTGCCCGATCTGATTACACTCGTGGACGAGGACTCCGGCGACCCGGTGACGACGGAGATCGCGCGCTATGGGCTGCGCGTCGCGATCCTCGGCATCCCGGCCCCGGCGCAGTTGAAGACGCCCGCCGCACTGGCGGTGGTCGGGCCGGGCGCGTTCGGCTATGATGTGCCGTACACCCCACTCCCCGGCGTCTATGGTGGGCGCGTTTTGTCCGGCACATAAAGGCATTTTACACTTCCTTTACAAGTGCTGGGAGGTATTCTTACAGGCATACGCTAGGCTGGCATCGCACCTGATCGGGCGTGCGGAAGGGTATCCATGCACACGATTCGCGGTAAACTGAGCCTCGCGTTTCTGCTCATTATCGCGGTGTGCCTGATCCCGACGAGCGCCGCCGCCGCGTATGTGATCCGCTACTATCAGCGGCAGGATGCCATCGAGCGGCTCGCGTCCTTCGGCCAGACCGTCGCGGGGGCCGCGAACGCCCGGCAATTCACGCAGTTTACCCCGGCGGAAATCGTCAACCTGTTCAACGCGCAGAAGAGCAGCAATGTGCTGGTCGTCTACACGGACGCGCGCGGCGTCGTACAGGCGGATAGCGAGAACAAATATACCGGGACCACATGGTCGGTGCCGGACAATCGCCCCGAGAGCCGAACCCCGCCCTTGCGGCCCGAATACAAGGGCAAATTCACCGCGCCGGACGGTGCGTCGCTCGCGGTGGCGACCTATCGCGTTGAGCGGCGGCGACCGCCAAGCGGGGGAAATCCCCCGACGGCCGCCCCCCCAGATCAACCGGCGGCGACCGCCTTCATCATCGTCGCCGTCCCGTGGGATGCGCTCAGCGATGCGTGGACGGTGATCCTCGGCCGGTTGAAGTGGATCGTCATCGCCGCGCTGCTCGCCTCGCTCCTCGTCGCCTTCGTCCTGTCGCGGTCGCTGACGTCTCGCTTGCGGACGCTGACGCAGGGGGCGCACGCGATGGCGCGCGGCGACTACGCGCGCGCGATGCGGCTCGCGAATGTGCGCACGAGCAACGATGAGATCGGCGATCTCGCGAATGCCTTCCAGACGATGGCGGGGAACGTCGGGCGCGCGCAGCAGGCGCAGCGCGATCTGGTGGCGAATGTCTCGCACGAATTGAAAACGCCGCTCACCTCGATTCAGGGTTTCTCGCAGGCGATGATTGATGGCACGGTGACGAGCGACACCGAGTACCAGGATCTCGCGCAGATCATCCAGCAGGAATCCCAGCGGATGCGCCGCCTCGTCGAGCAGATGCTCGAACTCTCGCGCCTCGAATCCGGCACCGTCCGGCTCGATGTCGCGCCGGTGCGGGTGGATGAACTCGTCGAGAATGTCGGCAAGCGGTACGCGCGCCTCGGCGAGGCGAAGGGCGTCGCCGTGCGCTGGGCGTCGCCGCCGCAGCTCGTCATGGACGCGGATGCGAGCCGGCTCGAACAGATGCTTGTCAACCTCCTCGACAATGCCCTACAGTACACTGACACTGGCGGTCAGGTAACACTCTATGCGCAGGTCGCGCGCCCGAATCAGATCGAGTTCGTGATCCAGGACACGGGCAGCGGTATCCCGCCCGATGACGTGCCGCGGCTGTTCGAGCGGTTCTATCAGGTGGAGCGCTCGCGGACGGGGCAGGGGAAGCACGTCGGCCTCGGCCTCGCGATTGTCCGCGAGATCGTGGACGGGCATCAGGGCGAGATCGCCGTGCGGAGCACCGTCGGCGCGGGGACGACGATCACGGTTTCCCTCCCGAACGCTGCCGGTGCGGCGGCATGGGCGGATGGGCATCGGCCGCATGAGGGGTATGCGGCCGATTCGCGGGCAACGGTGGCGAGTTAGGGCGAAGCGGGGGGATGGGTACGTATGCGCGGTCGGCTGCTCTTTTCGCGGCGGTCACCGGTGGTCGCGCTGGTGATTGTGCTTACCAGCATCGTGACCGCCTGTGGCGTGCCGGGCCTCCCATCGAATTCGAACGTTACGCCGACCGGGCAGACAGCGCGGGTGCAGCGGGGCACGATCCAGACGACGATCGGCGCCAGCGGCACGGTGCAGCCCGTGCAGGAGGTGACGTTGAACTTCCCCAGCGGCGAGACGATCAAGACAATCAATGTCGCCGTCGGCCAGCGCGTCAAGGCGGGCGATGTGCTGGGCACCGTGGACGTCGCCGATCTGCAACTCGCGTTGCAGCAGGCGCAATCCAACGTCGCCTCGGCACAGGCCAAGTATGATGCGACCGCCGCCGGGGCGTTGCCGAAGGACATCGCCGTCGCGCAATCCAACGTGGACGCCGCGCGCGCCAAGTACCAGGCGACCGCGACGATCCAGCCGAAGGATATTCAGGTTGCCAGGGCGAACCTCGACTCGGCGATCGCCAAGTACAACGCCACCGTGACGATCAGCCAGAAGGACATTGATGTCGCGCGCGCCAACCTCGACTCGGCGATCGCTGGCTACAACGCCGTGATCGCGGGCACGACGACGCCGCAGGATATCGCCAACGCGGAGGCGAATGTGCGCTCGGCGCAGGCGAAACTGGACACGTTGAACGCCGGGGCGCTCAAGGCGGACGTCATCTCCGCGCAAAGTAAGGTCCAGCAGTCGCAGCAGAATCTCGACAAGGTGAAGGCGGACAGCGCGAACGCCAAGCAGCAGGCGGAGATCAAGTGGCAGCAATCCGCCGACGCCACAAAATCGGCGCAACGCGCGTTCGACATCGCCAACGCGACCTTCCAGCAGGCGAAGAGCACGAATGTTGATCCCGGCGCATCGGGTGGTAGCACGTCGTCGTCATCGGGGACCGCGCCCGCGCGCGTGGTCGCGCCGCCAACGATCACGCCGTTGCGGCTTGCCACGTTGAAACAGGCGGCGGACAGCGCCTATCTTACCGAGCAGCAGGCGGAGAAGACGCAGGAGTCGAACCGGCTGGCGTATGAGAACGCCAAGCAGGACGAGATCAACAACGTGGCGACGGCCCAGCAGCAGGTCAATGACGCGCAGTCGGCCTTGAGCAAACTGGTCGCGGGGCCGACGAACGAGGACGTGACGCAGGCGCAGGCGGCGGTGGATCAGGCCAAAGCGAGCCTGGACAAGTTGAAGCGCGGGCCGACCGACGCGGACGTGACGAAGGCGCAAGCGGCGGTGGACTCGGCGCGGGCGACGCTCAACGATCTGCTCGCCGGGCCAAAGGCGACCGACGTGGCGCAGGCGCAGTCGGCGGTGGACTCGGCGCGGGCGACGCTCAACGATCTGCTCGCCGGGCCAAAGCAGACGGACCTGCAACAGGCGCAGGCGAGCGTGGACTCGGCGGTCGCGACGCTCAATGACCTAAAGGCAGGGGCCAAGCCGACGGACCTGGAGACCGCCCTTGCCGCGCTGGACCAGGCGAAGGCGCAGCGCGACGTGGCGCAATTGAAGGTGGACCAGGGCACCGTCACTGCGCCGTTTGCGGGGGTGTTGACGCAAGTGAACGGCGTCCCCGGCCAGCCGAGTAGCGGCTCGTCCAGCGGCGGCAGCAGCACGACGACCACAGCGGCGCCGAACTTCGATCTCGTGGACGATTCCGAGTTGCACATTGATGTCAACGTCTCGGAGAGCGACGCCGCCGGCGTGCAGGTGGGCCAGTCCGCGACGATCACGCTCGACTCAGTGCCGGGGCAGCCGCTGCAGGGCACGGTGCAGCGGATCAATCCGGTGGCGACGACGACCTCGAACGTCACCGCGTTCCCGGTGCGCATCGTCCTCGCGCCGACGACGGCGACGGTGCGGCCGGGGGCGAACGCGACGGTGCAAATCGTCACGGCCCGCCGCGCCAACGTGCTCGTCGTGCCGTCGCGGGCGGTGCAGACGATCAACGGGCAGCGTGCGGTGACGGTGCTCTTCAATGGCGCGACCTTCCTCGTGCCGGTGCAGGTCGGGCTGACGGACGGGCGCAATACGGAGATCACGGGTGGCCTGAACGAGGGGGACACCGTCGTCCTCCCGGCGGCGGGGGCGACGGGCGGCGGCGGTGCGCCGGGCGGCGGCGGCTTCGGCGGCGGGCCGCCGGGAGGATAAGCGGTACGATGACGATTGAAGTGCGCAACCTGACGAAGTCCTACCAGACGGGCGAGTTCGATTTGCAAATCCTCAAGGGGATCAGTTTCATGGTCCGCGACGGCGAACTCTGCGCGATCATGGGGCCGTCCGGCTCCGGCAAGAGCACGCTGATGAACATCCTCGGCTGCCTCGACACGCCGACGGAGGGCGAGTACCTGCTCGACGGCGAGAATGTCGCCACCTTCGATGAGACGCGCCTCGCGCAGGTGCGCAACCGGAAGATCGGCTTCGTCTTCCAGTCGTTCAATTTGCTGAAGCGGACGACGGCGCTCGATAACGTCGCCCTGCCGCTGCTCTACGCGGGCGTCGAGCCGCACGAGCGGCACGAGCGGGCGGTCGCCGCGCTCAACGCGGTCGGGTTGGGCGACCGGCTCGACCACAAGCCGAATCAGTTGTCCGGCGGGCAGCAGCAGCGCGTCGCCATCGCCCGCTCGCTCGTCACCACGCCGTCGCTGATCCTGGCGGACGAGCCGACCGGGAACCTCGACTCCCGATCGTCGGTCGAGGTGATGGACATCTTCCAGCGGCTGAATGCCCAACTCGGCATCACGATCATGTTCGTGACGCACGAGCCGGACATCGCGGACTACACCCGGCGCGTGCTGCGCATCCGGGACGGCTACCTCGGCGCGGACGAGACGATCCACGAGCCGCGCTCCGCCGCCGAGGAATTGGCCGCGCGCACCGAAGTGATACCATTTCCGGCGACCGTATAGCGCGTGCCGTAAGGAGTAGCAGCAATGGCCCAGCCAATCGTCGTCGCACCACAGGGGCCGACACCCGTCGAGCAAACGACCGCCGCCCCGTTGTCGCTCCTGAGCGTGCCGCCCACGTCGCGCGGGCATGGCGGCGTGCCGATGAGCGAGAGTTTGCGGTCGTCGCTCCACAGCCTCTCGGCGAATGTGATGCGCACGCTCCTGACGATGCTCGGCATCATCATCGGCGTCGGCGCGGTCGTCGCGCTGCTCGCCATCGGCAACGGCGTCGTGGCGACCGCCCGCGAGAAACTCGAACGCAACGGCACCAACCTCATCACGGTGCAGGGCGCGAGCCAGATTTCGGCGGGTGTCGCGACCGGCGGCCAGCAGAATACCCTCACCGTCGAGGACGCGCAGGCGCTCGCCGCCCCCGGCGCGGTGCCCGACGCCGCCGCGATCTCCCCGGAGGTGCAGCGCGGCGGGCGGATCACCGTCGGCGCGGTGAACACGTTCGGGCCGATCCTCGGCGTCTGGCCGTCGTATCAGGACGTACACAGTTACAACGTGGCATCGGGCGACTGGATCGGCGATCAGGATGTCACCAGCGCGACGACGGTCGTTGATCTCGGCGCGAATATCGCGAACTCGCTCTTCCCCGGCACCGACCCGATCGGCCGGACGGTGCGGATGAACGGCGAGTCTTTCCGCGTGATCGGGGTGATGGAGGTCAAGGGTGGCAACGGCTTCGGCTCCCGCGATAATCAGGTCTACGTCCCGATCACGACGGCGCTCGCGCGCCTGACGGGCGGGCGGCAGCAGGCGGTCGGCGCGGGCAAGAACGTCAACACGATCTCCATCAAGGCGAACAGCCCCGAAACCGTTGACAAGGCGATCGGCGAGGCGAACGATGTGCTGGCCGGGCTGCACCGCACGAAGACCGGCGCGCCGGACTGGCAGGTGACCAACCAGGCGGACCAGATCGCCGCCGCCGAGGAGACCCAGAAGACCTACCAGATCTTCCTGCTCGTCATCGCCTCCATCTCGCTCTTGGTCGGCGGCATCGGCATCATGAACATCATGCTCGTCAGCGTCACCGAGCGGACGCGGGAGATCGGCATCCG
>JAICIL010000086.1 GCA_025924435.1 Chloroflexia bacterium
GAGGGTGCCGAAGACCGCGTTGATCGCGGCGTGCAATTCGTCCCGGTGCGCAACGCGGGCCGGGCCGGAGGCGAAACGAGGGTCGGTCGCGGTCTCCGGCTGGTGCAGCACATCCGCGCAGAAGGTCGCCCATTCGCGCTCGTTCTGGACGCCGAGGAAAACCGTCCCGCCGTCGCCCGTCGCGAAGGGGCCGTAGGGAGCAATCGTCGCGTGACTCGCGCCGGTGCGGGCAGGGGGCGTGCCGCCGTAGAGGGTGAAGTAGGCCGGGTAGCCCATCCATTCCGCCAAGCCGTCGAAGAGGGAGACTTCCAGCGTCGTCCCCTCGCCCGTCCGGCCGCGCTGGATGAGGGCGGTGAGGATGCCGGAGTAGGCGTACATGCCGCCCGCAAGGTCCGCGACGGCGATTCCTACCTTCGCGGGTGACTCCGGCGTGCCGGTGACGGAGACGACGCCCGCCTCACACTGGACGAGCAGATCGTACGCCTTCTTGTCGCGGTACGGGCCGGAGGAGCCGTAGCCGGAGAGATCGCAGATAATCAGGCGCGGATACCGCTCGCGCAGCGACGCCGCGCCGAAGCCGAGCCGCGCCGCCGCGCCGGGGGCGAGGTTCTGGATGAAGACGTCCGCCGACTCCAGCAGTTGATGGCCGATCCGTTGCGCTGCGGCGCGCTTCATGTCGAGCGCGAGCGATTCCTTCGAGCGGTTGAGCCAGACGAAGTGCGCGCTCATCCCCCGCACAGCGGACTCGTACTGCCGGGCGAAGTCCCCCACGCCGACGCGCTCGATCTTGATGACGCGCGCGCCGAGGTCGGCCAATTGCCGCGTCGCGAACGGCACCGCGACCGCCTGCTCCAGCGCAACAACCGTGATCCCTTCCAGCGGCAACATATTCGCCATCACTCGCCCGCCTCAGAACGGCGGGACGAAAACGATTGAACCGCGGAGACGCAGAGAGCGCAGAGATCGCAAAGAGGGAAAGAGAAAAGGGGAGATGCGATTTCTCCTCTGCGTTTCATTCGCTTTCCCATCTCTGCGTCCTCTGTGCTCTCTGTGCCCCTGCGGTTCATTTGGTTTCCGCTCCCTTTCCCTGTTTCTAGTACGAACGTGGCAGGCCGAGCACGTGCTCCGCGACGTACGAGAGGATGAGGTTCGTGGAGAGCGGCGCGACCTGATAGAGGCGCGTCTCGCGGAACTTGCGCTCGATGTCGTACTCCGCCGCGAAGCCGTAGCCGCCGTAGGTTTGCACGGCGACATTCGCCGCCTCCCATGAGGCGTCCGCCGCGAGCAGTTTCGCCATATTCGCCTCCGCGCCGCACGGCTCGCCCCGGTCGAATTGCTCCGCCGCCTTGAAACGCATCAGGTCCGCCGCCGCGACATTGACGTGCGCCCGCGCGATGGGGAACTGCACGCCCTGGTTCTGCCCGATCGGGCGGCCAAACACCTCGCGCTCCGTCGCCCGGCGGGTCGCGCGCTCGACGAACCAGCGGCCATCGCCGATGCACTCGGCGGCGATCAGGATGCGCTCGGCGTTCATGCCGTCGAGGATGTAGCGGAAGCCGTGCCCCTCCTCGCCGATCAGGCTGCTCGCCGGGATCGGCACGTTGTCGAAGTGGAGTTTGTTCGTCTCGTTGTTCATCATGATCGGGATGCGCTCGACGGTCAGGCCGTTCGCCAGCGCGTCGCGCAGATCAATGAGGAAGACCGAGAGGCCGTGCGACTTCCGCCGCACCCGGTCGAGCGGCGTCGTGCGGGCGAGCAGGAGCATCAGGTCGGAATGCTGGACGCGGGAGATGTAGATTTTCCGCCCGTTGACGAGGTAGCGGTCGCCGTCCCGCACGGCGGTCGTCGTCAGGCTCGTCGTGTCCGAACCGGCGTCCGGCTCGGTGACGCCGAAGGCTTGCAGCCGCAACTCGCCGCTGGCGATCTTCGGCAGATATGCGCGTTTCTGCTCCTCGGAGCCGTGCCGCAGCAATGTGCCCATCACGTACATCTGCGCGTGCGCGGGGCCTGCGTTGCCGCCGGAATAGTTCACCTCTTCGAGGATGACGGAGGCCTCCGTCAGGCTCATGCCGAGGCCGCCGTACTCCGCCGGGATCAGCGCGCCGAGCAGCCCGGTCTCGGTCATCGCCCGCGTGAACGCTTCCGGGTAGGAGCGCGTGCGGTCCAGTTCGCGCCAGTACTCGTCCGGGAAGTCTTTGCAGAATTCCCGCACCCGCGCGCGCAGCGGTGCGTAGGTATCGTGATCGGTCACGGTTGCTGCCTTCTCCACGGAGGGCGTACGGCGGTGCGTCCCTACACGCCCGTTCCCGCCCATGCTGTTGGTAGCGTATGTGCGGTAGCAATCGGCGTCAATGTGCCGTACTTCTCGACGCGTATCGCTGGAGGTTCAATGCCCTCTCTCGTCCTCGTCCGACACGGGCAGTCGCAATGGAATCTGGAGAACCGCTTCACGGGCTGGACGGATGTGCCGCTCACCGATGCCGGGCGGCGGGAGGCCGAGCGCGCGGGCCGCCTCCTGCACGACCTGCCGGTGGACCGGGCGTTCACCTCGACGCTCAAGCGGGCGCAGGAGACGCTCGCCATCATCCTGCGCGCGCTGCGCCGCGAGGATGTGCCAATCATCGCGGACGCCGCGCTCAACGAACGCGACTACGGCGACCTGACGGGGAAGGACAAGGACGAGGCGGCGGCGCGGTTCGGCGCGGAACGGGTGCATGCGTGGCGCCGCTCGTGGGACATCCGGCCGCCGGGCGGCGAGAGCCTCGCCGACACGGACGCGCGCGCCTTTCCGTTCTTCCGCGATCGCATCCTGCCCCGCGTCATGGCGGGCGAGGATGTCTTCGTCGTCGCCCACGGCAACAGCCTGCGCGCCATCGTCAAGGAGATCGAGGGGCTGACGCCGGAGCAGGTCGTCTCCCTCGAAATCGCCACCGCGACGCCGTACGTCTACACGCTGGATGCCGAGGGCCGCATCCTCCACAAGGAGATCCGCACCCCGCCGACGCCGCCCGCGCCCGTCCCGCAGCCGGACGAACCGCACGAGCCGCACGAGCCGGGCACCCATCGCGGCCTGCATATCGAGCAACCGGGGCGGTAGATCGCCCATTCCGTATGCGGACAGATTCATTCGATACGCGCCGTTCTACCGCTCGAACGGCGGCATCGCTCACCAGTCGGCGACGCTGTTGTCGGATGCGTGGAACCACTCGCCGCCCAGTTCCTCGGTGTGCGCGGACATCTTCGCGATCTCCCGCTCGTCCACGATGACGCCGAGACCGGGGGCGGTGGGCAGTTCCATGTGGCCGTCGCGCAGCGTCCAGGCAAGTTGCACCGGGCCGCCGATTTGTTCGGGGCCGATCATCTCCTGGATGAGGAAGTTGGGCACGGCGGCGTCCACATGCAGGCAGGCGGCGAGCGCGACCGCGCCGATCGCGCAGTGCGGCATCGTGTGGATGTAGTAGACCTCGGCCATGTTGGCAATCCGCTTCAGCTCGCTGATGCCGCCCGCGTGCGCGCCGTCCGGCTGGATGTAGGCGCACGCCTGCTTCTCGAAAATGGTGCGGAACTCCCAGCGGCTGAGGAGCCGCTCGCCCGTCGCGATCGGGAAGGGGACGTGGTCGGAGACGAGTTTCAGCGCGTCCACATTCTCCTGCGGCACCGGCTCCTCGACGAACATCGGGCGCATGCCCTTCAGTTCGTGGCACATTTCGATGGCCAGCGCGGGCGTCATCTTGCCGTGGAAGTCGAAGGCGAGTTCGACCGACGGCCCCACCCACTCGCGCATCAGATTCGCGCAGGCGACGAACGCGTCAATGACGGCGGGCGGCTCGTGCGCGCGCCACTTGCCGGCGGGGCCGGACTTGAAGGCGGTGTAGCCGCCCGTTGTTTGCAGCATGTCGAGCCGTTCCCGCGCGGCGGAGAGCGCGGCGTCGCCCCGGTCGCGGATGCCCCAGTGGGCGTAGACGCGCACGCGGTCGCGCGTCGGCCCGCCGAGCAGTTGGTAGACGGGCACGCCGTAGTATTTGCCCGCGATGTCCCACAGCGCGTGGTCAATGCCGGAGAGCGCGCTCATCAGCACATTGCCGCCCCGGAAGAAGGCGGAGCGATAGATGTGCTGCCAGTGGTGCTCGATGCGTAGCGGGTCCTTGCCGATCAGATAATCGGCCAGTTCCTCGGTGGCGGCCATCGTGCTCTTCGGTTTGTTCTCCAGCGTGGACTCGCCCCAGCCGACCGTGCCGTCGTCGGTGGTGATCTTAACCAGCCGCATCCGGGGCCGGGGGAAGAACTGTTCGATCCGGGCAATCTTCATCGTCGCTTCTCCTCGCGATCAAGAGCCAACGGGAGACGAAAACCGATTGAACCGCAACGGCGCAAAGAACGCAAAGGGCGCAAAGAGGGGCGAGAGGTTACGATTGTTTGGTTTTTCCATCAATCGCTCTTCGTATGCTTTGCGTTCTTTGCGCCTTCGCGCCCTTTACGTCAATCCGACTTCGTCCCGGCTCGGCTATCGGCGGCGCGGCGCGGGGAGGGCGAGGGCGGAGACAAAGGCGAGCAACAGGGTGATGACGTTGACGATCATCGCGACCACGTAGGCGTCGGCGTAGTTGCGGGCATTGGCGCGTTGCAGCGCGTCCGCGACGACGCCGACGATCGCCGGATCGGCCGGTTGCAGCGTCGGCGCCCGGCAACTGGCCGGGGTGACAGCGGGGTCGCGGCTGCGCGCGCGGTCGTCGGCGCAGGCGCGGAAATCGGCGACGGTCGCACTCGCCGCCGACGCGGGGAGCGGGGCCGCCGCGAGTTGCCCCTGGAGGGCGGGGGCGATGTCGGCGCTGACGGCGGGCGCGTGGAGCGCGAGGGCGCCGAAGAAGACGACGCCGATGATCGCCACGCCGACCGCGCTGGCGATCTGCTGCACCGTCGTCAGCACCCCGGCGGCGGACCCGGCGTCCCGGTTGTGGATGCCCGCCAGCGTCACGCCGATCAGCGGCGGGGTCGTCCACCCGGCGGCGGCGCCCTCCACAAAGAGGAAAGGGAGCAGTTGCACGCCGCGCAGCGTCACGCCGCTCCGGTGCGCGATCAGGCCGATCACCGACCACGCCACCGCCTTCTGCACCAGCCCGATCATCACGAGGCGGCTGCCGAGCCACCGCACGAGTTTCGCGGAGAGCGACGCGGCGAGGAAGAAGCCGACCGGCGCGGGCGCGAAGGTCAGCCCCGCCGCCAGCGGCGAGTAGCGCAGCCCGATCTGGAGATACAGGGCGAGCGTGAAGAACATCGCCGCGTTCGCCGCGCCGTAGAGGAAGGCGATGCACAGCCCCGCGTCGAACGCGCGCTCCCGGAAGAGGCCGAGGACGACGAGCGGCGCGCCGTCCCGCGCCGTCTTCCACCGCTCGAAGCGGATGAAGCCGACGAGCGCCGGGACGGACGCCGCGAGGCAGGCCCACGCCCAGGGCGGCCAGCCCGCGTCCCGCCCCTCGACAATCGGGAAGGTGAGCAGGAACAGCCCGGCGGAGATGATCGCCACGCCGCCGAGGTCCAGCCGCCGCGCGCTCGGGGAGCGGGTCTCCCGGACGAGCGGCCCGGCGGCGATCAGCGCGGCGATGCCGACCGGGATGTTGACGAGGAAGACGACCCGCCAGCCAAGCCCGAAGAGGTTGGCGCGGATCAGGAAGCCGCCCAGCGCCTGCCCGGCGAGCGAGGCGATGCCGATCACCGCGCCATAGACGCTCAAGGCGCCGCTCCGCTCGCCCTCCGGGAAGGTGACCTGGATGATCGAGAGGACCTGCGGGCTCATCAGCGCGGCGCCCAACCCCTGCACGAGCCGCGCGGCGACGAGCAGCCCCGGCCCCGGCGCGAGGCCGCAGAGCGCCGAGGCGAGCGTGAAGCCCGCCATGCCGACCATGAAGAGCCGCTTGCGCCCGTAGATGTCGCCGAGCCGCCCGCCCGTGATCAGCGTCACGGCGTAGGCGAGCGCGTACCCGGCGATCACGAACTGGATCTGCGCGAAGGAGGCGTGCAGGTCGCGCTGCATCGTCGGGATGGCGACGTTGACGACGAACTGGTCGAAGATCGCCATGAACGACGCCGCCATCACCACGACGAGCGCCAACCACCGCCGGGCGTCCCGTTCCGGGGCGTCGGCTACGTCGGCCACAGTCGCGCGCGTCACGGGGCGAACGCCCTCGCCCGCACCATCAGCGCTTCACGCAGAGATATGCCGCGTATATTCCCGACGGCCGGTGCCGCGCCTCCTGGATTGTGAAGCCCGCCCGCTCGAGGAGCGGCTCGAGCAGCCAGCTGAAGGTGCTGTACTCCTCGCGCAGATGGGTCACGAATTCGTCGCGCGTCCAACCCGCTTCCGGGCGCGGCGCCGCACCGGCCAGCCACGCCTCGATCGCGCCGCCCGCCTCGAACGGATCGAAGGAAAAGACGAGGTCGCGCAGGAAGAAGACGCCGCCCGGCCGGAGCACCGCCGCGATCCGCGCGAGTGCGAGCGCCTTCCAGAAATCGGGGAGGTGGTGCAGCGCGTTGCGCGAATAGACGAAATCCGCCGGGTCGCCTTCGTGCTCGTAACTGAGGAATCCTCCCTGCACGGCCTCCACGTTGCGCAGACCCGACCGCTCAGCCTGCTCCCGAATGACCGCCAGCATGGCGGGCGACACGTCAACCGCCACCACGCGGCGGCAGAAGGGGGCGGCGGCGAGGGCGAAGGTGCCGGTGCCCGCGCCGAGGTCGAGCAGCACGCTCGATTCGCCCATGCCCAGATCGCGCAACAGCGCCACATCCTCCGCCGGGTCGGTCGCGGCCTTGCGGTCGTAGGTCGCGATATACGCGGGGTCGAGATGCTCGTCGCCGGCGTGTGCAAGTTCGTCGAGATACCAGTCGGGCCGCTGCATGTGCGAAGTCTCCTCGGTGATGGCGCCGCCCTCGCCGCGCGTGCCGGCAGTCTAGCATGGCCCCGCGAGACGGCCCGAGGCTGCGCGCGTCGGATACGCGCCTATGGGGATGAGCGGTCCCGAAGCGCGTCCGCGTAGGCCGCGACCGCCGTTTCCTGCGCCGCCGTCTCGACGGAGCCGGGCCGCCGCGCGCGGACCTCGGCGATCGCCACCTCGGCGGAGTCACCCTGCCAGACGCGGTAGCAGGCGAGGATCGTGCCCGTCCGCCCCAGCCCCGCGCCGCAATGCACGACGACGGGCAATCCCTCATCCAGGAAGCCGTTGATCGCCGCCGCCGCCGCCGCCGCCTGCGCGACCGTTGGCGCGGTGAAGTCCGCGAGCGGCAGATGCGCCGCCCGCAACCCATAGCGCGCGAGCATCGCGGCGGAGAGCGGCTCCTCCGTCAGGCTGATGACGGCCCGCACCCCGCGTCGCTGGAGCGCCGCAAACGCCGCCTCCGCGCGCGGGCGGGCCATCCCCGCCAGCCGCCCCTCGATCAGCCAGCTGAAATTCGAGAGCACATCATCTGTCACGGTCCGGTCATCCGTGTTCCTCGTACTTCGTCTTCCTCACGCCGGACCATTGCGACCGACTCTTCGCTTATCCACAATCCGCGCCGACGCAGTTCGAGCAACAAGGATACTGCTGACGGAATCAACCCTCGATCCCGCGCGTCTCGCAGGATGCCGAGCGTCCCGGTGAACGTGAGGCCCCGTTGTGCGGCAATCGCCCTCGCCGCGGCATCGTCGCTAATCAAGATGGCCGCATGTATCTCCTCGGCAAGAAGGATTGCTTCTTGTTCTCCTGAGCCGAGCGCGGCTGGCAAGATCACCGATGACTGAACGCGATCCACTGATTTTCGCGCGAGCGTCCGGTGAGCGGCGATTGCTCAAGCAGCAGGAGGATGTCATCCGGAATCTCAACCTGGGCGGTGTTCATTTCATTGCCTCCGCAGGCAGTATACCCCGTATCAATCGTGCCGCGCGTGTGGGCCATGGGGTGGCGGCGGGTGGGGCGGGAGCCAGTCGGTGCGCGGGTCGGCGAAGCGGCGGATGAGGAGCACATCGCAGAGGGCGTGATCCACGACGAAGCGGGCGATCCGGCCGAGCGGGTGCTTGCCGGGGCCGTGCGGCGCGTCCCCGACGATGCCCGCGTCAATGACGATCAGGTCCACCCGCTCCGCCGCCGCGAGCCGGATAATCTCGCGCTCCGGGTTGCCCTGCTGCTCCATCGCCGTGTGCGGGATGCCGCGCGCCGTCAGCCAGCCATCGGCGGCGGCGAGGATCGCCCCGGCGCTCTCGTGTGCGGTCGTTTCCACGCGCCGCAACGCCTCCTCGACCCGCCGCCCCCGCCCGAGCAGCCCGAACCGCGCGCCCTCCATCGGCGCGAAGGCCTCGTCGCTCGTGATATGCACGACGATCCACTCCGCGCCCGGCGCGATCCGCCCCGCCGCCCGTTCCAGCAGCGATTCCACCCCCGCCCCGCCGACGCCCACCAGTATCTTCATCTCTGCGATCGAACCAAGTGAACCGCAGAGACGCAGAGGACGCAGAGAGAGAAGAGGGTAGAGAAAGACAAAATGCCTTTACTCTCTTCTCTTTCTCTGTGTTTCTCTGCGTCCTCTGCGTCTCTGCGGTTCATTGTTTTCCTTTTTCAGCCCCAGACGTCGTCCCGGTCGTCGGGGGCCGGGTCGCCGGGGACGATAACGAGGTCCTCCCCGGTCAGGGAGGCGCGGCGGTAGGTGGCGAGCGCCTGACGCACCTGCCCGACATGGCGGATGCCCTCGGCGGAGAGGCCGACGAGGAAGGCCGCGCGCCGGTCGAGTTCTTCGCGGAACTCATCCGCCGTCATGCCGAGACGCGGGCCGAGCGCATCCGCCACGTCGAAGTGGGCGTGCGTGTCGGTCAGCGGGTCCCAGCGCATCGCCGGGAGGATGCGCGGCATCGCATCATTCCCGTCCGGCTCCAAATAATGCATCGTCGCCATGCGCCGGTGGATGCGGCCGCCGATGCGGATCAGCCGGAGGATGATGACGAGCGTCAGGTGGCCGAGTTGGCGCGCGGGCACGCCGACATCGTCCCGCAGTTGCTCCAGCACCCCCTCGACCGTGTCGTCGTGCATCGCCGTGAGGACGGTATATCCCCGCCCCATCAAGTCGAAGCAGCGGCGGATATTCGGCCCCCACATATAGGAGGCGAGATGGTCCGACCACTCGTTGATGGCGATCACCGTCTCATCCGGCGAAAGCCCCGCGTCTTGCGTGAAATCCCACGTCTCGTACCAGCCGTGCGGGAAGTAGATCCAGTGCTCTTCCGGCACGAAATCGAGCATCGCGGTCAGCGTCGTGGTCTTGCCCGCGTCTTGCATCGGATCCGCCGCGATCAGGACGGAGCCGCGCCGCTCCACCGTCAGCCAGCAGGTGGCGAGGAGGCGCGCGTCCATGCTGCCGGAATCGAGGATCTGAACGACGGACATCGGCGTCGGCGGGTGCCATTTGCCGCCCCACCAGCCGTATGGATTGTTGTACGTGGGCATGTTTGGAAGGTTCCCTTCATCGGTGTGCGCCGCAGATTGCTGTGGCCCGATTGTACCACGGGCTCCCGGCGCGGGCAGCGATCGCGGGGTGGCGACGATGTTGCTATGGAAGCGGGGAGCATTCGTGTACTTTGCGGCGGTAACTACCGCTTTTCGTGTGGAGTGTGTACCGATGCATGCGATTTTTGGCGCGGATTGGCAGAAGATGTTCGCCCTCGACACGCCGCTCGTCGAAATCCTCCTCCGGGGGACGCTCGTCTATCTCGCGCTCTTCGCCCTGCTCCGCTTCGTCGTCAAGCGGGAGGTCGGCACCGTCGGAATCGCCGACCTGCTCGTGATCGTCGTGATCGCGGATGCGGCGCAGAACGCGATGGCCGGCACGTACACCTCGATCACGGACGGCCTCCTGCTCGTCTGCACGATCATCGGCTGGAACCTCGCGCTCGACTGGCTCGCCTTCCGCTTCGTCGCCGTCCGCCGGGTGATCGAACCGCAACCCGTCCAACTCGTGAAGAACGGGCGGGTGATCCGGCGGAATATGCGCAAGGTGCTCCTCACGGACGACGAACTGATGAGTCAGTTACGCCTCCAGGGGATTCGCGATCTCGCCGATGTCGCCCTCTGCTGCATGGAGAACGACGGGCGGGTCAGCGTCGTGGAACGCGAGAAAGACGAGAAGCAGGGCCACCAGGCGCCGGAGCGGCAGGCAAGCTAGAGCAACTATCGTATTGGTGGTAGCGGGCTTCAGCCTGCCACAGCATGGACCAGCAGGCTAAGAGCCGGTTCAAAACGGATGAGGGATGAACCACCAATGCCGCCCAGGGGGCACCCGCAAGAACACGGAGAGCACCAAGAGGAAAATCATTGTTCTTTTCTCGGTGTCCTTGGTGGTTCTTGGTGTCTTGGTGGTTTTGGAACCTCCTCTAAAGCCCGCCGTCACCACCGGCTTAATGCGCCTGCAAAACGCTGTAAAAGCGCTTCACTCCCGTCGGGTTTTGGAACCGTCATCCATCGGTTAGCGTGGGTTCGGCAGCGGGGTAGGTGGGCCGTCCCCCGATGACGACCCCGGTCGTGGTGGGGGATGCGGTGCGGGGTTTTTCAGGCCATCGCCAGGTGGGGGGCGCGGGATCGGGGAGACCTGGAGCGTACCGTAGGTATAGGCGCCGGTCGTTCGCGCCCCGTGCCCGTTGGAGACGACCGTGACGGCCACCTTGCCCTCCGCATGAGCCGGTGTCGTGACGATGACGCGGGTATTCGACACGCTCGTGATCGTCGCCGCGACACTATCCGGGCCGCTGCCGAAGGTGACAATCATCGTACCCGCCACGAACCCCGCCCCGGTCAAGGTCACGGTCGTGCCGCCGGACGGCGAGCCGAACGGCGGCGAGAGGCCGACGAACGCCGGACCGACAGACAACGGCTGGGCGAAGACCGCGATCAGGGTGACACGCTCGGAAATGATCACGGACCACTGACCGGCATTGCCGAAGGTGATCGGAAAGTCGTGCGCCCCCGCGTCGCCGCGCGTGAACGTATAGTCTGCCGGCACGCTGGCGAGGGGATCGCCACTGAAGGTATGGAGCGTGCCCGCATATTTTGTCAGGGGGCCGCCGAACTCGGAGACGACTGCGACACCGATCGCGAACGGCACGCCCGCCGTGAAAAACGCCGGCAGCGGCCCCGTGGTGAAATGTCCCTGCGCCTCGACCGCGCCGATGTCGCAGGTTGATCCGGCGCGGGGCTTCCCGCGTTGGTCCACACCGGCGACGACTGTGCCCGTGCAGATGCCCGCGTCGCCCGCCCCCAGCGCGGCGCTGCCGTTCCCGATGCTGAAATAATTCGTTGATACGAAATCGAAGATCGGTGCGGCGGAGAGCTTCGGGTCGGCGAGCACATCGAAGGTCGGCGCTCCGGTGTTCAGGGTGCAGCTGGTGGCCGGGTTGAACTCCAGGTTATGCCCCCCGTCGTGCGCCGCTAGGGCGGCTGCGCAGTTCGCGCGGTTCGCCGCCGAGCCGATGTTGCCCGCGAGGATCGTATTCGCGATTGTCGTCCCGCCACCGGGATCAACACCACCGGCACCGAACCCCGGGGAGGCGGTCGAAGTGGCGCCAGTTCCCGCCTGCCCCGGCAGGCCGGCAGTGCCGGTGTTCGCCGCGATCGTCGCATTCGCGACCGTGCCGCCGCCCGCTGTCGCGATCGCGCCGCCGTCGCCGTTGCCGCCGTTGCCGCCGTCGCCGGGTGATCCCGTACCGCCCCCGGTATCGGCGCCGGTGCCGCCACGGCCGCCCGCTGCGGTATTCGCCGTGAAGGTGCTATTGACTATCGTGAGCGCCCCGCTGCTATAAATCGCGCCGCCGAGGCCATCCCCGCCGACACCGCCCCTGCCGCCGCTGCCGTTGACAAGCGCGCTCCCGCCATGACCGCCCTGCCCGCCGGTCGCGTTGTTGCCGGTGAACAGGCTCCCGCTGACGATCAGGGTGCCATCATTCTTCACCGCAGCGCCGACGCCCGGGCTTCCCGTAAGCCCTGGGCCACCGTTGAGAAAGGGCGCCCTGGCGGGAGAGCCGGTCAGCCCGACGCTGCCCCGGATCGCGCCATTGCTGAGGATCAGGTCATCCAGATGCAGCGTGCCGCCGCTGGCGACGGAGAAGAGACGGAAGAGCGGCGTGGCGTCCGCAGAGTCCCGCCGGATTGTCGGGTGCGGGCCGGTGATCGTGATGTTGCCGGTGATCACGGGCAACCCGGTTTCGTCCCCTGCCGCGCCATTGTCCGAAGCGGTGAGCGGGTAGTCCCCGGTATCGGCGAGGGTGATCGTGTTCGGACCGGAGACGCCGTTCAACATGTTGATCGCGTTTTTCAGCCCCTGGATATCCCCGGAAGGGACGGTGATCGCCTGCGCGCGTACGATGGCCGGGGAGAGGGGCGGCGCCACGAGCGCGCCGAGCAGTACGGCGACGCCGAGGGCACAACCGAGATGCCCGCGCCCGGCTCGACGGACATGCAGCCACCACTGTCGCCCAGCCATCCGCTCGCCTCCTTCGATTCTGCTTCCTGCCGCCCAGTATCGGGCGCGCGTGATGTTTCGTCAATCAAATGTCTACATTCCGCGAAGAACCCGGACGGTGTGCGGAGCGGCGGTGCCGGGGGTGGTGAGGCGTCAGGATGGGGCGACGACGTGATCGCCGGATGAAACCGCGCAGCCATGTCATGTTGCGCGTGCTGGCTGCAATCGGCGTGCCCGGTATTCGCTACCCAAATGTCATCAAAGTTATGCAACACGAGGTTGACAAAAGGGTTCGCGAAGGATACGCTAAGAACGTCGCCGGTGCATCGCCTTTGCCGATGCTACGCTCCCCGGCGCCGCCGACCCGCGCGTCGCACCGGCGCGACCGCAGAGGAATGGGGGATAGGGGATGCTCGCACCACTGCTCATCATGGTCCGTGAGGGTCTGGAAGCCGCGCTGATCGTCGGCATCATCGGGGCGTACCTCGTGCAGACGGGGCGCAAGAATCTGCTCCCCGCGATGTGGGCGGGGGTCGGTGGCGGCATCCTCTTCTGCACGGCGGTTGGGGTCATCCTCACGGTCACATCGCGCGAGTTGAGCACGCAGGCGCAGGAGATGATGGAGGCGATCATCGGCCTCATCGCGGTCGCCATGCTCACCTACATGATCTTCTGGATGCGCGGGCAGGCGCGCCACATCAAGGGCGAGTTGCAGGCCAAAGTGGAGGCGGCGACGCACTCGAAGTGGGCGTTCGCCCTCCCCGCGATGGCCTTCTTCGCCGTCCTGCGCGAGGGGATCGAGTCGGCCCTGTTCCTCCTCGCCTCCTTCCAGCAGCAGAATGTCGGCATGGAAGCGCCGATCGGCGCGATCCTCGGCACGCTGATCGCCATCGCGCTCGGCGCGGCGATCTTCCTCGGCGGCAAGCGGATCAACATGCGCCGCTTCTTCGCCGTCACGGGCGGCTTCATCATGGTCGTCGCGGCGGGCTTCCTCGCCGGGTCGCTCCATCACCTGTACGAGGCGGGCGTCTGGAACTCTTTGCAAACACAAGTCTGGGACACGAGCGGGTTCATTGACGAGACGAGCACGCTCGGCTCCGTCCTGCGCGGCCTGATGGGCTACAACCCGACGCCGACGGTGGGCGAAGTGATCCTCTACTTCGGCTATCTCGTGCCCGTCGTCTTCCTCTTCTACGTCGCGCCCCGGTTCGGGCGTAAGGTGCGTGTCCCGGCGCAGGCCACCGTCTCCGCGACCCAATAATCCGGTTGTCCGTCGTTCGTAACGAAAGAGGAAAGACGATGAAGCGGCACGCGCTCCTGTTGGTTCTCTGTGTCTTCGCGGCCCTCGCGCTGCTCGTCGCCTGCGGCGACGGCGACAGCGACGATGAGGGGGTCGCGGCGAATCCCGGCACGCAACTCGCCGTGGCGCTGACGAACGACGGCTGCGACCCCGCGACGCTCACCGCGCCCGCCGGGAACGTCACCTTCGCCGTCACGAACAAGGGGAGCAAAACGCTCGAACTCTACATCCTGAGCGGCACGAAAGTCGTCGCGGAAGCGGAGAATATCGCCCCGAACTTCACGAAAAGCACGACCGCGAAGGATATGAAGGCGGGCGACTACACGCTCGGCTGCGGCAGCAAGGACGGCCCGAAGGGCGCGCTGAAGATCACGGGGTAAGCGCCTCATTCGGATACAATTTGACAAAACGCCCGCCACGCCCTAGTATCATCGTCAACAAACGACGCACGAGCGACGTTGAACCGGACGAGTAGCCGTCCTGGCGCGGCACGCAGCGATCCCGATAATTGGTGTGAATCGGGAAGGCCGACGCGGACGAGTGAATGGACCGGGGAGTCGCCCCCCGAAACGCGGAAGCGGAGTAGTCGGGGCC
>JAICIL010000087.1 GCA_025924435.1 Chloroflexia bacterium
AGCACGCGCCGCGCCTCCGCCAGCACCGCCCCCCGCTCCGGCACGACCATCAGGAGGCGTGAGGCGAGCACCCGATCGAACGCGCCGGTCGGCGCTACCAGCATGCGCGCGTCACCGACCGTGAAGCACGCATTCGCCCGCCCGCGCGCCCGCTGCCGCGCCAGCGCGATCTGCCGGGGCGCGCGGTCAACACCCGTCACCCGCAGATGTGGATAGCGGGCGGCGAACGCGCTCGCGTAGAACCCCGGCCCGCAGCCGAGTTCGATCAGGCTCCGCGCCCCCGCGAGATCGAGCGCCGCCGCCACCTCCACCCGGTCATCCGGGAAGCGATGCAGCCGGAAATCGGCGTACAGCGGGGCGAAATGGTCATACAAAGAGGACTGAGGACTGAGGACTGAGGACTGAGCCGGAATCCCGGCAACATTCAGATGGATGGCAGAGACCGGCAATGGAATGCCGAGATACTCAGTCCTCAGTCCTGAGTCCTCAGTCCTTCGCGCGTAGCGCGTCATCTCCCCACCTCCACGATGCGCCGTGCGGTGTGGACGATGCGCCGCTCGCGCAGGTGGGCGGTGGCGGCGGTGAAGTAATCCGCGACGTCGCCCTGCGCGCGAATCCAGTCGAGGTAGCGGGCGATACCCTCCGCGAGCGGCACGCGCGGTTGCCAGCCGAGGGCGGCGATCCGGCCGATGTCGCTCGTCAGGTGGCGGATTTCGCCGGGGCGGAACTCGCCGGGAAACTCCGGTGCAATGGCGACGCCGAGCGCCCCCGCGAGCAGCCGGGCGAGATCGCCAATCGCTGTGCCGACGCCGCTGCCGACATTGAAGATGCCGCCGTCCGCGCGGTCGTCCGTCGCGGCGAGCAGATTGGCGCGGGCGATGTCCGTGACGAAGCAGAAATCGCGCGTCTGCTGGCCGTCCTCGTAGACGACCGGCGCGAGGTTGTTCAGGAGGCGCGTGCAGAAAATCGCGATCACGCCGGTGTACGGGTTGAAGATGCTCTGGCGCGGGCCGTACGTGCAGGAGTAGCGGAGGGCGACGGTCGGGATGCCCGTCTGCCGCCCCCACGCCATCACGAGCCGCTCCTGATCCGCCTTCGAGATCGCGTAGACCGTCTGGCCGCCGATTGGCATCCGCTCCGGCGTCGGCACGGGCGTGGCGGGTTGCCCCCTCTCGTCGCGCACCTCCCAGATGCCCGCCCGCAATTGCGCGAGCGGCCGGGTTTCCGGGAAGAAGAGCGCCCCGTCGCTTCCCCGATACGCACCCTCGTCGTAGACGGCCTGCGAGGAGGCGACGACGACCTTGCGGACGGGCAGCCCCTCGTCGCGGATCGTTTCGAGCAGGAGCGCGGTGCCGTAGGAATTGACCGCGATGTACTTGGCGATCTCCGGCATATAGCCGCCGTACGCCGCCTCGTGGAAGACGACCGCCACGCCATCGAGCGCGGCGCGCAGGGCGGCGCGGTCGCGGACATCGCCGGTCCGGTATTCGGCCTGCGGGTTCAGCCATGCCGGGGGACCATCCTTGTGCGTCTGCGGCTCGAAGTTGTCGAGCACGCGCACTTGCCACCTTTCCGAGACGAGCAGGTCAACGATGTGCGAGCCGATCAGCCCCACCCCGCCGGTCACGAGCGCCGTCGCCATCAATCTTCACCCCCCGCCGCCGCGATCCGGTCGCTCGCATAGGGAACAACAGGCCGGGGCGCGGCGTCTTCCCAGAGACGCAATCGCCGGAAGGCGTCGGCGGTCGCGGGCGCGTCGTGCGGCCCGGCGAGGTACGCGGAGAGATGGCGCAGGTCGGATGCCTCGTCCACATCCCAGGTCGCGGCGAGGGAGTGCAGCGAGATGTTCCGTTCCCGCGCGTTGGCGCGCAGGTCGTCGTAGACGGTCGCCGTGCTCATGCGGACGGCGCCGAGAATATCCACGCCGCTCCGCTGGCCGATCAGGCTGTACCCGCCGTCGTAGGTCGGCGCGAGGGTCGCCATCGCCGTATTCAACGATGCAAAGGCGGCGGAGACGATGCGCGCGGGCAACTGCGGCGAGTCGGAGGCGATCAGCACGGTCCGGTCGTAGCCGCGCGCCGCCGTCCAGCGGAAGATGTGCCGCTGCCGCTCCGTCCAGTCCGCCCCTTCCTGCGCGAAGTAGCCGTCCGCCGCGCCGACGAGGGCGGGGAAATCCGCCGTCGCGGGGGCGAAGGCCCAGAGCAGGTCGTACGAGCGCGCCGCGGCGGAGCGACGGAAGCGCGCCGCGAGATCGGTGAGAAAGGCGCGATAGAGGGCGGCGGCCCGCGCGTCGCCGATCGCGCGCCCCAGCCGGGTCTTCACCATCCCCGGCATCGGCTGCTTCGCCCCGATCACCAGCGCGCGGCGTGGCATGACGGCGATACTCATGGGAACCTCACCCCCTGCCCCCTCTCCATCACGGTGGAGAGGGGAGAATACGGAACATCGGCATCGGTATGGCCTTGAGCGTTCATCGCGCACTCGCGATTGGTTCGGCCCCCCCTTCCCGATGCGGGAAGGGGGTTGGGGGGTTAGGCGACCACCCCGCGTACCGATAGGCGGTCTGGAGGATGACGGCGGCGGCTTCGATGCTGCCGCGCATCGTGCCGCCGACTTTCGATCGACCGCCCGCCCGCTTGCGATAGGAGACCGGCACTTCCCGCACCCGCAGCCCCGCGCGGGCGGCTTTGACGAGCATTTCGGTGGACCAGCCGTACGTCCGCTCGCGCATGTCGAGCGCAGCGAGCGCGTCGGCGCGGATGGCGCGGAAGGGGCCGAGATCGGTGATCGCGAGGCCGTAGCGCCGGAGGATGCGCGCCGCCAGCCGGTTGCCGAACCGCTGCTGCGGCGTCAGCGCGCCCCGCTCGATGCTGCCGCGCGCCCGCGATCCCATCACGAGGTCCGCCTCGCCCGCCAGCACCGGCGCGAGGATCGCGGGCAGGTCGCCCGGCACATCGCTCGCGTCGCCGTCGAGCAGGACGATCACCGTCGCGCCGAGCCGCCGGGCGAGCGCGACGCCCGCCGCACACGCCGCGCCGTATCCCCGCTCCGGCTCGGTGGCGACGACCGCCCCCGCTTCCCAGGCGGCGGTCGCGGTGCCGTCCGTGCTGCCGTTATCCACGACGATCACCTGATGCAGCAGGTCGCGCGGCAGGCCGCGGACGACCGTGCCGATCACCGCCGCCTCGTTGAGCGCGGGGATCACGGCGAAGACGCGTGGTTGCATGGGCGCACCCCCTGATCGAAACGGACCCCCCGACACCGTTTCAGGATGCGCGCGGGGCGTTACTCACGGCTTGCCAACGTCTTACCGTATTCTTACGCCATCGGGAAAGGGCGGGTGAGGAGCGAGGTTCATTTCATCGTCGGAATACCCTAACCCCCGGCTGGCGACAATACATACATCCTGGGATGAAGAGAATGAAACTCTCCGCCACCCCCGCGCGTGTAACGATTGAGCATGCATGGCCGCAGCGCGGGGACATACCTCCCATCGGTGTCGCGGGTTGCACGCGACGCGGTATACCGCAACGGATTTCGGATCAATGGGAGGCCTCGATGGATGATCGTGAACGCGTGCAATTGCTGCTCTGGCGGGCCGGGATGGGCGCCACCCCCGCCCAGGTGGACGCGGCGACCGCGAGGGGCTACGCCGCCGCCGTGGATGACATGCTCAACTATCCCGACACACCGGCGCAGGCGCCGGACTTGCCGCCGTGGCCCGCCGAGCGCAAGGGGCAACTGACCGGCGACGAGAAGACGCAATTGGCGAAAGAGATCAACCAGGCAAATCAGGACGGCATCAAGACGGCCGCATCCTGGTGGGCGGATCTGATGCGCACGACGGGCGCGCCGTTGCAGGAAAATCTCACGCTCTTCTGGCACAACCACTTCGCGACCGCGAATGACAAAGTCCGCCGCCCCGCGTACATGCTGGGGCAGAACCAGTTGTTCCGGGCGCAAGGGGCGGGCAAGTTCGTTGATCTCCTGATCGCCGTCTCCAAGGACCCGGCGATGCTCCACTGGCTCGACGGCCAGACCAACGTCAAGGGTCATCCGAACGAGAACTGGTCCCGCGAGGTGATGGAACTCTTCACCCTCGGCATCGGCAACTACACCGAGCAGGATGTGCGCGAGGGCGCGCGGGCCAGCACCGGCTGGACGCTCTCGTACGACGGTGCGGTCGCCTTCAACCCCAGGCGGTTCGACGACGGCAGCAAGACGATCCTCGGCCAGACCGGCAATTTCGATCTGGACGATTTCTCCCGCATGCTGGCCGGCGCGCCGCAGACCGCGACGCATCTGAGCACGAAACTCTTCCGCTGGTTCGTCGGCGATGACCCGTCGGACCATGATCTCGCGCCGATGTTCGACACGTGGAATCAGACGGGTGGCGAGATTCGCGCCGTCCTGCGCGCGCTCTTCCTCAGCGACGCCTTCACGCCGGAACGGGCGGCGAGCGCGCACATCAAGAATCCGGCCGCCTGGACGATCGGCGCGATTCGCGGCCTCGAAGCGGACATCACGGGCGACCAGATCGTGCAGAGCCTGCAAGCGCAGGGCATGCGGCTCTTCTACCCGCCGAATGTCGGCGGCTGGCCGAATGGCCCGGCGTGGATCAGCCCGTCGAATCAGGTCCTCCGCTTCAATCTCGCGGGCGGCATAGCGATGAAGAGCGGCGTCCTCGCCGGCACGGCGGACGATGCCTGGATCGGGGAACTGGCGGACCGGCTCGGCGGCATCCCGATCCCGGACGATGTCCGGGGCAAATTGACCGCGCTGGGGAACGTCCCCAATGGGCGCCGCGCCGTCGCGCAGGTGATTCTCGCCGGGCCGGGCTTCCAGGCGCGGTAAGTTCGGAGTTCGATAAACCGGATCGCCCCAACTTCGAACTCCGAACCTCGAACCGCGAACTTCTAAAGGAGCAACGGTAATGTCAGACCACGAACGCGAACCCTTTATGCCCTCCCGCCGCCAGTTCCTCAAGTATGGCGCGGGCAGCGCGCTCGGCATCGGCCTCGCCGCGACCGGCATCCCGCTGTTTCGGGGCTTTTCCCCCGGTGTCGGCGCGGCGCCGCTCTCTCTCCCGAACCTGACGCCGGGCGCGGGCATCCCCGCCAACCCGGAAGATCGCACGCTCGTCGTCCTCCAACTCGGCGGCGGCAATGACGGCCTGAATACGGTCATTCCGTACAAGGATGCGACGTATCAGCAACTGCGCCCGACGATCGGCCAGAAAATCAGCGACGTGCTGCCGATCACGGACAGCCTCGCGCTGCATCCCGGCCTGAAGTCGCTCGCGGATCTGTATGGCAAGGGCAATCTCGCCGTCGTCGAGGGCGTCGAGTACCCGCACCCGAACTTCTCGCACTTCCGCGGCACGGAGATCTGGATGACGGCGGACGACCAGAATGTCGGCTCGCTCGGCTGGATCGGCCACGCGCTCGACCACCTCTCCAATCATCCCGCGCTCGTTGCCGCCTCGCTCGGCGTGACGACGCCCCGCGCGCTGGTCGGCATGCAGCCGACGGACATCGCGCTCGGCGGCGCGCTGAAGGACTTCGCGTACAAGCCGGTCGGCAAGATTGACCCCGGCGCGGTCTCGGCGATCTACGACTACATGAATAGCGTCACGTCGCCGGACGACAAATACGCGAAATTGGTCACGGCGAGCCACGGCATCGCGCAGGAGGCGATGGCGGGCGTGGCGAAAGTGGCCACCGGCTACACCCCGGCGGCCCAATACCCGAAGACGCAACTCGGCGCGGGCTTGCAGACCGTCGCGCAGATGATCCACGGCGGCGTCGGCGCGCGGGTGCTCTATCTGGCGACGGGCGGCTTCGACACCCACTCCAACGAGCGCGCCATCCACGACGGCCTGATACAGACGCTCGGCGACGGCCTCGGCGCGTTCTGGCAGGACATCGCGGCGCACGGCCACGCGGACAATGTGACGCTGATGACCTTCTCCGAGTTCGGCCGCCGCCCGACCGAGAACGCCTCGCGCGGCACGGATCACGGCAGCGCGGCGCCGCTCTTCGTGCTGGGCGGCAGCGTCAAGGGCGGTGTCTACGGCGACACTCCAAGCCTGACGGACCTCGACAACGGCAATCTGAAGGTGCAGCAGGATTTCCGCACGGTCTACGCGGCGATGCTCCAGAACTGGCTCGGCTTCGACCCGGCGGATGTGCTGCCCGGCGGCGCGTATCAGGCGCTGCCGCTCTTCAACTCCTGATTCGCGCCCGCGCCCAATACCTTCCCCCTTCCCTTCCCCGGCCCCTGTCTCCACAGGGGCCTTTGCGCGGTCAGCGCGCGTAGAAGCCGGCGACGCTCGCGGC
Organism: Chloroflexia bacterium; assembly: GCA_025924435.1. The sequence continues at coordinate 6,339 of JAICIL010000087.1, forward strand.
GGTGCGGGCCATCCGGTCGCGCAGTGCCGCCGGTTCGAGCACCTCCAGTTGCGTGCCGAAGCGGAACGCATATCCGGCGGCCTCCTCCTCGATGTCGAACCGCACGCGCATGATGACCCATCCGTCCGCATCGGGTTCGCCGGCCTGCTCGATCCGGCCGGGAGGAAGCGTGCCCGTGATGTGCGGGAGAAGGTCCGTCGGCACGCGCAATGTCACGGGATAGCGGGGCAGCGCGGCGACGAAATCGGCGGACGACCGCTCCCAGTATGCCGCCAGATCGAAGCCGTCCGGGCGCGCGCACGGTTCGTCGGTCGCGCAGGCATCCCGCACGCGCGAGACGCGATACGTCCGGATATCGCCGTCCGTCGCGGCTACGAGATACCAGACGCGCCCTTTGGCGACGAGGCCGAGCGGGTCCACGAGCCGTTCCGCGCTGGCGCCGTCACCGCGTTGATAGGTGAAACGCACCTTGCGCTCCTGCCAGATCGCCTCCTGGAGCGCGGGGAGCGACGCGACGACCTCACCCGAGCGATGCCACCCGGCGGAATCCACATGGATGCGCTGGCGCGCATATTCGGCGTCGCGCCGGGAGACAGACGGCAGCGCCGCGAGCAACTTAATCAGCGCCCCCTCGGCGGCCTGCCGCAGGCCGAGGTCCGCGAGGAGGCGGGCGGGCGTGGCGAGGAAGAGCGACTGAATCTCCGTCTCGCTCAGGCCGGTGAGGTTGGTGCGATACCCTTCCGGCAGCAGGCACCCGCCGCCGCTCCCGCGCTCCATGTACACCGGGACGCCCGCCGCGCTGAGCGAGTCCATATCGCGGTAGATCGTGCGCTCCGACACTTCCAGCCGCCGCGCCAGTTCGCCCGCCGTCATCCGCCGGTGCGTCTGCAGAAGCAAGAGGATCGAGAGCAATCGGTCGGCGCGCATGAGACATCCTCGCATTGGCAGGAGATCGCTCTACAGGGCGTCTGCGTTCTGGAACAACCTCACCTCGGCCCCTCTCACCCGCCCAAAGGGCACCCGAGCGGCGAGGCGTGACTCGCTCAAAGTGCCGTGGTGTTCCCCGAACATTCGGTTCTCACGAAGGTCGCTCTCCCTCTCCACGCGATGGAGAGGGGCCGGGGGTGAGGTTCCCGACCGCCATCCTATCATGGAAATATGACACAACATGTCAAGAAGTGCGGCGTATGCTGCGCATGTTGGATCATGGAGCGGCCACAAGGCCATCGGAGGTGTCTATGCGCTACGGCTTTGTCATTCCGGGCGGCGATCTCGCAACGATCATCGCGCTCGCCCAGGAGGCGGAAGCGGCGGGATGGGACGGCGTCTTCTATTGGGACGGAATATATATCGAATCCGCGGGGGCGATGTACGATCCGTGGGTCGTGCTGGGCGCGATCGCGCTGCGCACCGAGCGCGTGCGCATCGGCGCGATCCTCACGCCGGTGTCGCGCCGCCGCCCATGGAAACTGGCCCGCGAGACGGTCACCGTGGATCATCTCTCCCACGGTCGGCTGATCCTGCCGGTCGGCTTGGGCGCGCTGGAGGACGGCGGCTTCGGGAAAGTCGGCGAGGCGACGGATCGCAAGATGCGGGCGGGATTGCTCGACGAAGGTCTGGCGATCCTCACCGGGCTGTGGAGCGGCCAGCCCTTCAGTTTTCACGGGGAACATTATCACGTCGAGGAGATGGCCTTCCTGCCACCGCCGGTGCAGGCGCCACGCATCCCGATCTGGGTGGTGGGGGCGTGGCCGCGCGAGAAATCCATGGCGCGCGCGCTCCGCTACGACGGTCTGCTCCCGAACAAACTCGATGCCGACGGCACGCAGGCGGAGATCACCCCGGCGGATATTCGCGCGATGGCGGCATATTGCGCGGCACATCGCGATCCGGCGACGCCGTTCGACATCGTTGCGGAGGGCCGGACGCCGGGCGAGGACCCGGAGCGGGCGGCGGCCATCGTCCGCCCCTTCGCCGAAGCGGGCGCCACCTGGTGGACGGAGGCGATGTGGGAAGCGCCGAACGGGCCGGACGCCGTGCGCGCCCGCATCCGGCAAGGCCCGCCGCGCGTCGGATAGCGCGGCGATCATCGTAGGAGATTACGCAGTTCGCGAGAACAAGGGCGGTGGAGGCAAGCGTCCCGCTTGCTTGCCCCGCTTGCCTCCACTGGGGAAAATCCCCACCTGCGTACGTCCCAAAACGACCGAGGCCCGGAAGGTCACATGCGTTCCGAGCCTGATTGCGATAACGGGAAGGGCATTAGCCGACGCCGAGCAGTTTAACTCGCGACCCAGGAGACCCCGCAGGACTTCGTACTGCGTGCCCTTGTTCTCCGGGTGCTCCTCGAAGCGGGCGCGCCTCGAAGTACTGCATGTTCGCAGCCCGCTTTTCATCCCTCCACGATCTGCTATACTGACCGTATCATCTGTACGTACACCAGAGAATACGGAATATCGGGAGATTTGCACGGGGTCAGGATCGAGCGTGGCGGGCTGCGTGGGAGGGATGCGACATGCCGGACGAGGTCTTTCGGATGGCCGCCGGGATGACCGATGCCGAATGACTCCTCATTGAGGCGGTCTGAGGGACGTGCTCCACCGCAACCGCTGGCGGCGGCGCGCCTGGCGGCTGCTCCATCGGCTGCGCGCGATCGCCTACCCCCCGGGCCCCTCCCGAAAAGGCGGGGGAACGCGGTCCGCGCATCGTGCTTTGCGATCAATTCCTCGATCTCATGAGGCTCGCTCCCCCTTCCCGACGCGGGAAGGGGGCTGGGGGGTTTAGGCCGTCCCGGACGCGACGACGATGGCGGCGTTGAACTGAACGCACTCGCCGTCGTCGTACTGACGGATGCTCGCAAAGACCTCGTCGAGCGCCGTTGTTTGCTGCGCCGGCGGGATTTGCAGCAGCAAATTGTCGAACGTGACCATGTCGCTGCGGATGTAGCCGAGGAATTCTTCGGGCGTGCCCGGCCACGGGAGTGGCACGGCGTGTGTCTCCTCGCGGACAGTGGCGAAGCCTGCCGCGCGGAGGGCGGCAGAGAGCGTGCCCGCGCGGGCGAACTTGAGCGGGTGCGGCGTCTCCGGGTCGGGATCGGGCGGCGGGGCGGGATGGTAGCGCAGGAGCACCGAGAGCGTGCTGGTCAGGTAATCAATCTGTTCCAGCGGCCCCCAGACGGCGAAGACGGCGCGGCCACCGGGCCGGAGCACCCGCCGCATCTCGCGGAGCGCCCCCGGCACATCGGGGAAATACATCACCCCGAACCGGCAGGTGACGCGGTCGAACGAGGCGTCCGGGAAGGGGAGCGCGCCCGCGTCGGCCTCCGCGAAGCGCATATTGGCGATGCCCTGTCGCTCCGCGTTCTCCGCCGCGATCCCTACCATCTCCGGGATCACATCCGTCGCCGTCACGAGGCCGTCCGGCCCGACGCGCGGGGCGAGGGAGAGCGCGGGTTCGCCCGTGCCGCTCGCGAGATCGAGCACCCGCATCCCCGGTTCTGGCTCCGCCCAGTCAATCAGCAGATCGGTGACGCCCCGCCACCACGCGGTGAGGATCGGGTGCCAGCGCCGCCATTTCGCCGCCCGCTCCGACCAGTTCCAGGCGTCGGCGGCGGTCTCATGCGATGAGTCTGCCATACCTCGCTCCGCTCACTCATCACGCGGTCGTGTAAATCAGGCGAATATCTTGATGTGCTCTGTTTCGAGCAATCGAGCGATCTCGTTCGCCATCGGCAGGCCATCGAGATTGACGCCCTTGCTCACATATAACAGTTCGACGCCGACCGGCTCGCCATCGGGTGCGTAGTCAATGTTCCGGTAATCATTGAGGATATCCATGTGATCCCACGGTGCATCCCGGAAGGTGATATACGCGGCGTCGGCGTCCGGATCGTATTCCAGGTAAGGCATCCGACCTTTTTCGTTCACTTCGTCACCTTGTCACCTTGTCACCTACACTGTCAGTATGTGCGGCGGCTATGAAGCCTTGCGGATGACTACCTGTACCGCCCATCCGTAGACAGTTCCATAATAGATCGGGTTACCTTCGGCGTCGCGTCGGGGTTTGAGCAATTGCGCACCAGCGTCGCGATATCCGATTCCGTGATCCTCCGTTGGGCCATGCGCCGTTCCGCGTGCTTCGTAAATGTGAAACGCATCGCCCGCGCTCCTCAGTGTATCACCGCCGTTCAACCCTCGCGGGGCACATTCCGCACCGGCCCGTATTATGGCTCTGTTTCCGAGCGTAACCGGCGTCCTCATCCGCCTGGTTCTCGGCGTTACTCCGGGACGGGGCGCGACGGTCGGAGGTGGGGCGCGAGGAAGCGCCACGCCTCGCGCCGCGATTGCCGCGCCAGCGGCGTGTCGAGGCGGTTGAAGGCGTGGCCGCCGGGCGCGTTGTCGTAGATTTTGTACCGGAACGATTCGCCCTTCCCCTCCGCCTTGAGCGCCTGGATCATCCGCTCGACCTCCAGCACATTGACATCCTCGTCGTTAGTCGTCGTGTGGATGAGGAGCGGCGTCCCGGCGTAGCGGTGCGCCTGCCACGAGGGGGAGCGGCGGCGATACTCCGCGACATCCTCCTCCGCCGTCTTGCCGACGTGGTATTTCGCGGACATCATGTCGCGGTAGCCCTGGCTCTTGTAGCCCATCCGCGCGACGAGGTCGCTGACCGGCACCGCCGCGTACGCCGCCGCGTAGTCGTCCGGGTGGTCGAAGATATTGAGGAGCGTGTGCATGCCGCCGTGGCTCCAGCCGATGATGCCGACCCGCCGTGGATCGAGGAAAGGATAGGCCTCAATCGCAAAGTTGCGCGCCGCGTAACTGTCCTCGGTCTCCAAACCGCCGTAGTCAATTTGCTCGTAGAAGGCGCGGCCATAGCCCGTGCTGCCCCGGTACTCCGGCGCGATCACCGTGTAGCCCTGCTCCACCAACTCGCGCACGACATTCGCCGCGCCGGAGCCGAAGTTCGCGTGGATGCCGCCGTGAACCTGCACGATCAGCGGGTGCTTCGTGTTCCGGTCGAGATCGCGCGGGATGAAGACGTAGGCGCGCAGCACGAGCGGGTTGCCCGCCCCCTGCGCGGTCGGGTTCGGGGTGTTGCGCGGCGGCGGCCCGGTGAACGAGACGAGTTCGATCGAGGCGATATCGCCGAGGCGCTGGTAGAACATCAGGTCGTCAATCTGCCGCGAGAGCACATCCGTCGTGTGCTTCTGATCCTCGACGGCCCGCTCCAGTTTTCGGATCAGCGCATCCCGCGCGTCATCCTCCATTCGCTGCTCCTTTTTCACTCGATCGCACCAACACGACACCGGCGACACCATGAGACAACGCTACCACAAAGGAGACCGCGCGCGAAAAGCAAAAGGACCGGAGAGACCCTTGGGCCTCTCCGATCTCGATGCCGAGGGGGTTTTCCGGTCCAAGAATCCCGGCAGTTCAGCGCTCCCTTTTCAGCCGGGGGATGACGTCGGTGGCGATGTGTTCGAGGATCGGCAGTTGGGCGTCGCCGGGGGCGTCAATAATCAACTCATTGACGCCCGCCTCCCAGTAGTGGCCGACGACCTCCTCGAAGGCGTCTATCGAGGCCCACGGGTCGCTCGGCATCAGGGCAGCCCAGCCGTAGAGCGAGCGGATGATCTCATGCGGGTCACGGCCGATGGCGGCGCAGTGTTCGTCCAGAATCGCGTTGCGGGCGCGCATCTCGTCCACCGTGCCGTGCGAGTTCCAGCGGTCGGCATGCTCGGCGACGATCTTCAGCATCTGCCGCCCGTGCGCGCCGAGGGTGAGCGGCGGGCGCGGCTGCTGGACGGGGCGGGGGCGGAAAGCCGCGTCCTTCAGTTGGTAATACTTCCCCGCGTAGGTCGTGTACTCGTTACGCAGCAGGTGGTCCACGATCTCGACCGCCTCTCGGAACCGCCCGACCAGTTCGGCGGGCGCGGGGAAGGGGATGCCGAACATCTCGTGCTCCGGCACGTACCAGCCCGCGCCGAGGCCGAGTTCGAGCCGCCCATTCGAGATATGATCCACCGTCGCCGCCTCTTTGGCGAGCAGGGCGGGGTGCCGGAAGGTGTTGCAACTGACGAGCACGCCGATCCGAATCCGCTCGGTGCGCGCCGCCAGCCCCGCGAGCAGCGTCCACCCCTCGTGATATGGGCCGGTCGGGCGGCTCGGCTGCACGTAATGGTCGCAGTCCCAGACGCTGTCGAAGCCGAGTTGCTCGAACTGCCGCCAGCGTTCGACGGTCTTCTCCCACGGCATGTTCTGGTCCGTGCAAAGCCCGATCCGCAGCGGTTGCGCCATGCATTGCCTCCCCAGTCTCGCGACACCGCGCCGTCCGTTGATTCCTTCGAGGATTGTCTCACCCAGCGGGTATACCCGTTCGTATCGCGGATCGTCAAGGGAGGAGAGCGCATCGCAGGGCGTATTCATTGTCGCCTTTTGGGGAATCCTAATCTCCAATCCCCTTCCTTGGGAGGGAAGTGGGAGTGCGCTTCCGAGAGATCGGGGCGTTCGGGATACGGCACGGCAATGCAACGAGTCAACCCTTTCCCTCCGAGGGAAGGCGCCGGGGGTTAGAGCGGATCGCACAATGATTGTCCCCTGTTTTTCCTTGCCAGACAACGATGCAAGGCGAGGAATGGGGACAATCTTTATGAAAAACGCTCTAGGAGCGTGTTTGGTGATTCCGATAGGGACATAGCGTCGTACTTTTGCATGTATGAGTACGATCTATCCTTCTGACCTGAGCGACGCTGAATGGGACCGTTTGCAATGCCACCTCCCCGAGAGACTGACGCGTCGGCCCGCCGCGCGTAGAGTGTCGTACCATAGCGACATGACGGATGTTGCGCCGCGCTTCCCGCGCCGTTGTACGCCGCTACCCTAGGTTGATGCGATGCCGAACGGTCACTACGCGCCGCGGCTGTGGCCGGTGCGAGAAATGGACTCGCCGTGTTGGGCATGGTCGTTTCTGCCCAAGTCCGCTGCCGTAGGGAGGGAGAATATATGCAGCGCGCCGATGAGACGCCGACCATCGTCCTGATCGGGCCGGTCCGCGCGGGCAAGAGCACCGTCGGGGCCATGCTCGCCGCCCGCCTCGATGTTCCGCTCCACCAGCTCGATGCGATGCGGGACGAGTACTACCACGAGATCGGCTACGACGACGCGTACGCACAGCGGCTGCGCGACGAGCGGGGGTGGGAGGCGCGCTACCGCTACTGGAAGCCGTTCGAGGTGCACGCCGTCGAGCGCTTCCTCTCCGAGCACCCGACCGGCGTGCTCGACTTCGGCGCGGGACACTCGGTGCAGGAGGAGCCTGCGCTCTTCGGGCGGGTGCGACGGGCGCTGGCACCGTACCGCAACGTAGTGCTGCTCCTGCCATCCCCCAACCCGGAGGAGTCGGTGCGCATCCTCAAGGAGCGGTATGGTGGACTGGTGAGCAACGGTGTGGACTTCGACCGGCACTTCGTCACGCATCATTCCAACCATGATCTCGCGACGCTGGTGGTGTACACGAAGGGAAAGACGCCCGAGGAGACGTGCGCGGAGATTCTGCAGCGGATCGGCGACCACCTCCATGGCGGATGATCGGAGCGTGCCCGTTTACCACATTGCCGAGACGGAAGGTGCAAACGAGCGAGACACTGCTCGAGGCGGCGATGCTCCGCCTGCTCCTACGACGGCTCGCGAGTGCCACATGACTATTCGAAAACACGCTCTAGATGTTCCGACAATGAATAACCCCTGAGCGCATCGCCGGTTCGTACGTGTGCATGGCCGTACGCTCCCTCAAGGATTGCCTGGCAGATACCATAGATGGAGAAGCCCATGCCAGCCGGGCAGGGCGCACGGCTGTGCGCC
>JAICIL010000088.1 GCA_025924435.1 Chloroflexia bacterium
CGCGAGGATCACGGCCCGCACATAGGCGATCAGCGCGCGATCCGCGTCGTTGCTCGTCCGTTGATGCGCCACTGCCACCTCCCATATAATACGATTCGCGGTACTATACGATATACCGTACTATCTGTCAAGCCCGACGCGTTACCATTGAAAAGAGCCGCCCCGATTGAGGCGGCTCCGTGGTAGTTGTCTCGGTCTCGCTCAGACCGCCTGGCGGTTCCCCGCGGATGCGCGGACGATCCAGTCCACGATCAGCCCGACGACGAAGGCGACCAGCACCGCCCACCAGAAACCGGCGCCACTGACGAAGAAGCCCATGATGATCCCGGCGATCACGCCACTGATCAGCCCCGCGATGAGATCCGTACCCATCCCCGTGCGACCCGAGCGAACCGCCGAATGGATCAGCCAGCCGGCGACCAACCCAACAATGATCCACAAGATGACCCCCCAGAACCAGTTGGCTCCGGCCAACGATGCGAACACAACCATGCTGCACCTCCTCTGCCGATCAGCAGGACATGCCGACGGCAAATAGATCATGGATCGTGGGGAGCGTGACCGAGAGGGGCGGAGACCGCAGGCGTCGGTAGGGATAGATCGCTACCCGCGCACCCATGAATCGTACGACTACTCGTATTATACGGATCATCGTATGACTTGTCAATATCTCTGCTCATTGCTCACTGCTCACTGCGCTCACAGCACGTCGTCCCACGCGGTCGTTTCCCAGTTGTCCTTCGCGTCGGGATCGGGCATCCACGGCGGGAGGGTGAGAAGCAAGCGGATCGCCGCGCCATTCACGAACGGTTCATAGAGATGGCGCAGTTCGCGCAGACGCGCGGCGATCGTCTCGTCCTCCCGCAATGGCACGCCATCGGCGGCGAGGATCGCGCGCATGCGGGCGACCTCATCCGGCGGCAGCCGGTCGGCGGTCGGCTTAATGGGCGGCGTGTCGAGATACTGGCAGATGTCCACGATCGCGTGCCGGCCCATCGCAAAGACGAGCCGCGCGGGGCCGACCGGTGCGCCCTCCACGCCGACGAGGACGAGTGCGGAGGCATCGAGCATCATCGTCAGTGCGGCCAGCCACGATTGGTTATCGTGTTGGGAGCGGAAGTAGGCGAGGGAGGGATAGGAGAGCAAGCTTTCCAATAGTTCGCCGCACCACCGCTCCCATTCGAGCAGCAGCGGGCGGAGTGAGGCGAGGTCGTCATATTCCCCGAGGCGGCGGATCAGCTCGACCGCGCGCGGTGGCGATCCGGCCCGCGCGTCGAGCAGCGAGATCGCCACTTCTCGCCGCGAGAACGCCTGATAGAGGATCGGCAGATAGGTGATAACGAGGCCGAGGAAGCCGAAACCGACGCCCGCTTCGATGACTGTGACGATGCGTGCCAGCGTGTTGCGCGGAATTACGTCGCCGAGGCCGAGCGTGAAGAAGGTCGTGCCGCTGGCGTAGAGATCGGTGCCGAAACTCCGCGTACCGTCGGTCGTCAGGACGTGTGAGCCGCACCCCCACTGCAGGATACCGAAGCCGAGGATCAGCCCGCCCGCCCAGACGACGAGCAGGACGATGAGCGAGAGCGGCCCGTAGAGGCTGAGATAGGTGTCGTGCCGCCGTTTACCGTGCCGGGCCACGGACGACCACGCCATCCACGTCCCGCGGTAGAAGAGCCGGGTGAGCCGGAACTGACGATTGACGCGCCGGGGCAAAATGATCGTCTCGAAGGCATCCCACAGGACGGTGACGACGACCAGCAGGCCAATCAGTGCAACGACGATCCGCACCGGCAATTCCCCCTTGCTGGATAGGGTGAGCGGCTGCCCGTTGGGCAGATTCCGCCTGCCGACCCAGGAATGCAGGCTTCAGCCTACTCCACCCCTTCATATCCTATGGCAAACCTATCGCGTCAGACGATGGCGATCCGTTCATCTTCACAAAGCGGCGCGACCGCGCCAGTATTCCACGATTACATCGCGGCTCAGTCGGACTCAGGCCGTACCCGCAATCGCCACCGATAGCTGGGCGAGCGTGCCAGCAGCATCCCCGCCGATGCGATGGCCAGCGCGCCGTTGATGAGCAGCGCGCTCGGCGCGCCGAGCGCGGCGATCAGCGCCCCCATTTCGAGATTGCCGACGGGCGCCGAGCCGACGCCGAGCACCCAGATGCCAATCGCCCGTCCGCGCTGCTCCTCCGGCACCGCCATCTGGATGAGCGTCTGCTGGAGGACATCGAATGCCCCGGCGCAGAGGCCCGTCACGACCAGCACCGCCGCGGCGACCCGCAGATCGTGCGTCGCGGCCAGCACGATGAGGGACGCGCCATACGCGACGAAGATCCCCCCGATCAGCGGCTCGCGCCGCACCCGTCCCGCGAGCAGCGAAAGCAGCACGAGGGCGATCGTCCCACCGACCGACGCGGCGGCGTTCAGCGTCCCGAGACCTTCGGGGCCGGCCATGAGGACATCCCGCGCGACGACGGGTAGCGCGCTGTTGTAGGAGAAGGCGAACACCTCGCAGGCGATCCCGGAGATTGTCAGCGTGCGGACCGCCGGGATCGCGGTGATCAGCCGCGCCGCGTCCCGGAGCGCGCGCCCGAACGGCGGATGGACGACGGGAACACGGCTCCCGCGCGGCACCCGCAGGGCGGTAATGAACGCCACTACCAGCCCATACGCGACAGCAATGACGAAGTAGCAATGCGCGACGCCGATCAGCGGGATGAGCACACCGGCGCCGAACGCGCCGAGCGCACCGAAGAGCCGCGCGGCCAGAGCGTTCAGGGCCATCGCGTTCGGCGCGATCTCACGGGGGGTGGTATCGAGGACGAGCGCCTGCCGCGCCGGTGTGTCGAACGCCTGCACACAACCGGCGGCGAACGAGATCGCGATCACCTGCCAGACGCGAATTGTTCCCGCCCCGACGAGCCAGCCGAGGGCCGCCATCAAGGAGAACGACGCGCCGGCAACCATCAGCAATTGGCGGCGCCGGTCGGTCCGGTCGGCGATCGTGCCCGCCGCCAGCCCGAAGAGCAGCGACGGCAACGATCGGGCGGCGAAGACCAGCCCGACCGCGAATGCCCCGCCGCCCGCTTGTAGCGCCAGCCAGGCGGTGGTCGTGCGCTCCATCGTCTGGGCGCCCGCCGAGGCCGTCGTCGAGCACCAGAGCCAACGAAACGCAGCCGACCGAAACGGCGTCACCAGGGTTCCTTTCCCGCCCGACGGCGTGCCGCACGCCGTCGCGATTACCCGAAAGTGCGCCCAAGCATACCATCGGTCGGGGGTCAGGATTCCCCCGCGACCTGCTATCATGCGTCTGTCACCCACTGTTCCCACTGACGACCGCCGACCGCCGACTGTGAGGTACTATGCGACCGTTCACACCCGATGTTGCTCTCGATGTTCGTATGCCGTCCGATCCGCGGGTCGCGCCGGATGGCAGCCGCGTTGCTTTCTGTCTCGCGCCAGTCGGCCACCGGCAGACCGATCCGACGAGCACGATCTACATTGTGCCCACCGACGGGAGCGCCGCCGCGCGTGCCGTGACCGGGAGCGAGCACAACAACGTCGCCCCGCGCTGGTCGCCGGACGGCGCGGCGCTCGCTTTCCTCGCTGACCGCGTCAAGCGGGGAGAGGCGCAGTTGCATCGCGTGGCCGTCGGTGGGGGTGAAGCGGTGCGGCTGACCGAACTGCTCGGCGGTGTCGCCAACCCGGCATGGCGGCCCGATGGGCGGGCCATCGCTTTCACCGCCCGCCGCCGTGCCCTCGCGGCGGAAGACGAGCCGAAGAGCGATGTCAAGGTCTGGAGTGAGCAGTGGAGACCACACGCCGTCGCGGTCGTCCCGGCCTATGGCGGCGCGCCGGTGGTGCTTGGCCCGGCGCGGGGGCATGTCTGGGCCTTCGCCTTCTCACCCGATGGCGCGGAGATCGTCGCCGCCGTCTCGCCCTCGGAGGACCTTGCGGCGACGTATGGCAATGTCCGCCTCCTCCGCTGGCGGGTGGATGGCACAGGCGACGAGCGCGAACTGCTCACCGGCCTCGGGATGGGCGTCAGTCAACTGGCATGGTCCGCCGATGGCGCGCGCATCCTTGTCGTCGCCGCGCAAGCGCCGGAGGCGAGCCATGCCCGCATCTTCATCATTGACACGGCGGACAACGCCGTTCATACCCGCGATGACGACGACACATCGCTGGCATGGGCAGGCTGGCAGGGCGATCATCTCGTTATCAATCGCATCGCCGGTCAAGTCTCACAATTAGCGCTCAGTTCTCCGTCCTCCGTCCTCCCTACTCCGTCTGGCGGCTGGATTGACAGCGTGGATGTCGCGGATGGCACGGTCGCGTTCACCTGCGCGCTTCCGGATCATTCGGCGGAGGTATACGCACTGCGAGGCGATGGCGCGGCGCGTTGCCTGACAGACCTCAACCCGCAACTGGCCGAGGTGACGCTCGGGCCGATGGAGCAGATCAGTTGGCAGGCGGCGGACGGCATGCGGATTGAGGGGTGGCTTCTCCTGCCGTCGGAGCGCGCGGGCGATGCACCGCTGCCGCTGATCGTGCAGATTCACGGCGGCCCGGCGGGCGTCTCCAGCCCGCGCTCCGGGATGGGCGCGCACAACTGGGGGCAGGCGCTCGCGGCGCGTGGCTATGCGGTGCTGCTGCCAAACCCACGCGGCTCAATCGGACGGGGCGCGGCCTTCACCCGCTCCAATCGCTTCGACCTCGGCGGCGGCGATTACGAAGATATTATGGCGGGCGTGGATTACCTCATTGCGCGGGGGATTGCGGACCCGGACCGGCTCGGCGTCTGCGGCTGGTCGTACGGCGGCTTCATGACCGCATGGGTTGTCGGGCATACGGATCGCTTCAAGGCGGCCGTCGCGGGCGCGCCGCCAACGAACTGGGTGAGCAAGATCGGCACGACGGACATCGGCCCGGCGAATGCGTGGAACATTGGCCTCGTTCATCAGGAACCCGATCAGGTCTGGGAGCGCTCGCCGATCCGCTACGTCGGCAAGGTGAAAACGCCGACACTGCTCGTCGGTGGTGAGGCGGACAAGCGGGTGCCGATCACGCAGGCACAGGAGTTTCACTGGAGCCTGAAGAGCGCGGGCGTCGAGACGGAACTGGTCATCTATCCACGCCAGAAGCACGGCTTCCACGAGCGCATGCACCAGCTCGATCTCGTCCAGCGCGTCTGCGATTGGTTCGATCGGTTCGTATGAGCCTCACCCCCGGCCTACGATGACGCGAAGGCGTCCCATCGTTCGGCGGCGATGGCGATGGCGAGCGGCACATCCTCCGCGAGCAGGTAGCGATCTGCCACCAGTTCCTCGGCGGCGGTGCGAACGCGATTGAGGTAATCGGCGCGGTCGCGGTATCGCTCGGCGAGGGCGGGGCGCGGATCGCCGGTGCGGCGGCGTTCCTCGGCGGTAGTCGCGAAGGGGAAGGTCGAGCCTTCCATCGGGATGATCTGACCCGCGCCCCCCGTCGCGGGATGGCGCGGGTTCCAGCCGGTGTAGGTGGCGGCGGGTACGATCACATCCGGCATCCGCACGCCGCCCGTCTCATTCCCATCCGCATCCACCGCCGAGACATAGTGCGGGTATCGCTCGCCCACCACTGCCGGGAAATGGCCGATGCCCCGCGCCGCATCGGGGCCGAGATCGAGGCGGCGAATGGTCGGCAGCAATTCCGGGTCGGGCGGCGTCGCGCCGGGGATGCCGTGATAGGCGGTGAAGACGGACGCACCCGGAATTGCCGTGCCATCCGCGAGGCGCGGGAAGCGACTCGGCGGGGGCGGTGTGCCGTCCGTCACCCAGCGGTCGAGGGCGATGAGAACGGCGCGCAGAAGGGGCGCGTAGTCCACCGCGTTGAAGCCGTGGACGCCCCGCGCGCCGGTGTTCGTATCGGTATCCACGAGCGGCACGCTGCCGAGGCCATGCTGCGTGCTGGCGAAGAGGTAGATGCGCGCATCTTCCGGCGGCTCGCTGTCGCGCGTTCCCGCAATGTCCGTGTGGATGAGCGAGGCATCGCCGCGCCAGTACTCCGCTGAGGTATTCGTTGTGATGACCTTCGGCACGCCGCCGAGGGCGCGCTGGCGGCGCATCAGGCCGTCCGTCTGCCCGGTCTGAGGATCAGTCTGGTCATCGTCGGTGAAGGGCATCAGGTGGCCGAAACTGGGGATGTGCTGCTGCGAGGGCTGCCCGAAGCGATGGTTGAACTCGCCGCGCCGCGCCCCCGCGACATGGATATTGATGCCGTCGAAGACCTGCCGCCCTGCCTCGTCCACGTTCAGGCCGGTGTACAGGAAATGGCGCAGGAACCGCCCGCTCTGCGACATGCCGAAACCGTACGCCTGCTCGATCCGCCCCGCGCAGGGGTTGTCCGCCGCATCGCTGTAGCGGAGGAAGGAGACCGCATCCCGCACCGCGAGCAGCCCCGCCCCGACGACCGGGCAGCGGCGCGTCCGGTAGACGACCTCATAGACTTTGCCTGGTTTGAATTCCGTGCCGAGCCAGATGTGTATATCGTCCGGCACGGGGTCCTTCCCGCCGCGCGCGAACCGCCATTGATCGCGCGGGATCGTCGTATGCGGGCCGCCGGGCCAGTCACGGACGGTGAGTATGGCATCGGGATCGTTCACGTCAGCGGCGGGATAGGGTTGGTGGATGCGGTCGGCAAGCAAGCGATTGTAGGCTCGCTCGTTCGGCTGGAACTGGAGCAATATCCGGCCTTGGATAGGATCGCCGCCTGCTGCCTCCTCGATCGCTTCGGGGGCGTCGAGACCCATCAAGGCCGCGCTTCGGACGGTATCCCATTGCCAGCCGCACCAGGCGAGCGTCCAGCCCTGCCGGAGCAGGAAGCCATCACCGGGATCAATCGCTTCGGTCGGCGTGGCCGTCGGCGCGGCATGATTGAGCATACGCGGCACGAGTTTGCGCCCCCGGTTGAGGACCTCGAAGAGCAGCCGCCGGTTCGCTTTCGTGGCATCCACGGGCTGCAACAGGCAGAAGTCGGCGGAGAATGGCACCCGCCCCGCATCATCCCGCGCCGCCTTGTCGAGGTCCACAATGAATGCATTCGCCGGGTGCGCGGGGTCGGCGGCGAAGTGGATCGTGCCATCAATCCGCTCGTACGCTCCCGCCGCCCCGAATGCCTCCCCGTCCGCATACGCTCCCCGCGCCCGAATCTCCAACCGCGTAACAGCCATCACGACCTCCCTTGATCGAAAGCAAATGAACCGCCGGGGCACAGAGGATGTAGCGGGTCAACACCCGGGTGGACTGCGTGATGCCTACGCTACCACGAAAACAGGGACGTGGCGTCCCCTTGCGTGCTCGCCAAAAACCGGGCATCATCGCACCATCTAGGGTGTAAGTCACCCAACAACCGAAAGGAATGGCGTGCGATGCGTGACGAGCGGCGGTCTCCGTGGGTTCCCTGTGGGTATGGTCGGCGGAATGTGCTCCGCATCGCACTGGGAGGGGTCGCAACCGCAGCGAGCGCCGCGCTTCTCGCTGCCTGTGGCACGCGCTCCAGCCCGACCGCGACGGTCGCCATCGCGACCACACCCGCCGCCAACAGTACAGCAACGATCGCGAGCGCGGTCGTGCATCCGGCGGTAGGCGGCAAACTGCCATCGCCCGCGCCCAATGTGCCGGACGCGTACCTCACGCCACCGCCGCCCTTCGTCTCCGTCGCCGCCGTGCCGGGGCGGGGCGGGAAGGTCTCGATCACCAAGGCGTCGCAGCGCCCGCCCGCCGTGCCACACGATCAGAATCAGTGGTGGCAGGAACTGGAGAAACGGCTCGGCGTGACCGTGGACTTCACGCTCGTGCCGCTCCCGCAGTACACGGAGAAGGCGACGGCGCTGATCGCGAGTGGCGACATCCCCGATCTCCTGCTCATCTCGCCGCTCGCCGCGCCGGATCAATACAAAGCGGTGCAGCAGGGGGCATTCACCGATCTGACCTCCGCCCTCGCCGGTGACGCGCTCGCGGCCTATCCGAACCTCGCGCGGTATCCCGCCGCTGTCTGGAAGAACGCGGCGATCAAGGGGAAATTGTACGGTGTGCCGCGCCTCAGTCTGGCGATCGGCCCCGCGCTCCTCTACCGGCAAGATTGGGCGGAGAAACTCGGTATCCCCGCCCCAAAGAACGCCGACGACATCCTCAATCTCTTCACGGCGATGACGAAACGGGACCCTGACGGCAACGGCAAACCGGACACCTGGGCGCTCGGCGGGCAGGGGGCCGACTGGAGCATGTCCTTCATGCGGGGGATGTTCCGGGTGCCGAATGGCTGGCGGAAGAATTCGGACGGCACGCTGACCAACCAGATCGAGACCGAGGAGTTCAAGCAATCGCTCGATTTCGCGCGCAAACTCTACGCGGCGGGAGTCTATCATCCGGATGCCGCGACGATGAATCGGACGCAGGCGACGAACGCGCTGATCGCCGGAAATATCGGTGGGTACGCGGACCAGTTGATCCAGCTGAACGGCGACATCCGGGTGCGTTTCGAGGCAAAGCGGCTGAACCCGGCGGCGAACCTCGGCGCGCTCGCGCCGCCCGGTTCCGATGGCGGCATGGGAGTCACCTACAATGGCGCGGGCTTCGGCAGCATCGCGGCGATCCCCGCGAAAGACGGCAAGGACCCGGAACGCGTCAAGGAACTGCTCCGCCTGCTCGATTACTTCAGCGCGCCGTTCGGCAGCGTGGAGTACAATTTCCTCACCTTCGGCATCGAGGGCGTCCATCACACTGTTCAGCCGGACGGCACGCGCATCCTCAATGATCGTGGCCGCGCGGAGATCGGCGAACTCGGCACGGTCGTTGTCCCGCCGCCTGTCTTCTACTATCCGAGCGACCCCGGAGATGCCCAGTATCTGCAAGACGCGGCGACACGGATCGGCGCGCTCGGTATTGATAACCCCGCGCTGACTGCCTTTTCACCGACCAATGCCGCGAAGTCCGTCGAACTGAACCAACTCGGCACCGACCGCCTGACCGCAATCATCACCGGCCGGGACCCACTCACCGCGCTCGATCAATATGTCAGGGACTGGAAGACGCGCGGCGGCGACCAGATTCGCAAGGAGTTCGAGCAGGACCTCAAGGGGTAACATCGCGTTTGCGATCGGTGCTCCACCCTCTGCAAAGATGGAATCGGAGAGAAAATCTGCATGGCCGTCACATTTTCGACATCCATGCCGTTATTGTCAGTGAATGGCATTCGTGGTCGGTGAGGAGGAAGCGGTAACGGCGGGATGAACGACGACACACGGTGATCGCCCGTCATGCTGAAGATGACCGGAATGCTCGATGAAATGGTCCCAAAATCCCGCGTCGCGCTCCCCAGCGCGCCCATGCGTCCCACGCGCTCGACGCTCCGCGACGGTGCATTGAGACGGTGGTAGCGGGTCCCACACAGTACACTTCTTCTGCCCTGTCCCTATGCCTCGGTGGCGGCGCCCCTCCAGCGTCGCCACCCTCCATTTAAGGGACCGAGGGCTGAGTTCGCTGCCTTTGCCCTGCTATACTGACTGCCCGGCGGCATGGCGCTTTCTTCTGCCGATCGCTGGCTATCAATGGGAGGAGCAATGTCCGAGCGGTACGATGTCGTCGTGGTGGGGAGCGGGAATGCCGGATTTTGCGCGGCGCACGCGGCGCGGGAGCATAGCGAGCGCGTGCTGATCGTCGAGAAAGCGCCACGCGCCTGGGCCGGTGGGAACAGTTACTTCACGGCGGGTGCGACGCGGACGACGTTCCGCTCGCTCGACGATCTGCGCCCGATCCTCGATGACCTGACCGACGCGCAAGCGGCGGAAGTTGAGTTGCCTCCCTACAGCCCGGAACAGTTCATGACCGATATGGTGCGCGTCACGGACGGGCGATGCGACCGCGCGCTGGCCGGAATCCTCGTCCATGACGCGGCGGCGGTCGTGCGGTGGATGCATGCGAAGGGCATCCGCTGGAAACTGATGGAGGAGCGGCAGTCGTTCCGCGTGGCGGGCAAATCGCGCTACTTCGGCAACCTGCCGCTCGGCACCGTCGGTGAGGGGAAGGGGCTGATCGCCCAGCACACCGCCGCCGCGCTTGCCAGCGGCATCGCCATTCGCTACGACAGCGCGGTCGTCGGGTTGCCGCGGGACGATCGCGGCGCGGTGACGGGCGTCATCGTGGATGGGCCGGACGGGCGCGAGCAGATCGCGGCGGGGGCGGTGGTGCTGGCAAGCGGCGGCTTTGAGGCGGACCCGATGCGGCGCGCCGCCTACCTCGGGCCGAACTGGGATGTCGCGAAGGTGCGCGGCACGCCGTACAACACCGGCGAAGTCCTCCAGATGGCGCTGGACGCGGGCGCGCAACCCTACGGCCACTGGAGCGGTTGCCACGCCATCCAGTGGGACGCGGGCGCACCGCCGACCGGCGACCGCGAGATCGCGCACCGCTTCTCGAAGCAGTCCTATCCCATCGGTATCGTCGTCAACCGCGACGCGAAGCGGTTCCTCGATGAGGGCGCGGATTTCCGTAATTACACCTACGCGAAGTACGGCGCGGAAATTCTCAAGCAACCCGGCGCCATCGCCTGGCAGCTCTTCGACGCGAAGACAGACCCGCTGCTTCGGCAGGACGAGTACACCGCGCCCGGCGTCTCGCGCTATGAAGCGGGGACGATCCGCGATCTCGCCGCGCGCCTCGGCCTGAACCCCGACGCGCTGGACGAAACGGTGGCCGCCTTCAACGCCGCCATCCAGCCCGGCGACTTCAACCCGGCGATCAAGGACGGCGTGCGGACCGTCGGGATCGTGCCGCCAAAGAGCAATTGGGCGCTGCCGCTCGACACGCCGCCCTATCTTGCCTTCGGTATCACCTGCGGGATCACCTTCACCTTCGGCGGCGTCAAGGTGGACAGTGGCGCCCGCGTCCTCGACCGCGCGGATCGCCCGATCCCCGGCCTCCATGCCGCCGGGGAATTGGTCGGCGGCCTCTTCTTCTCGAACTACCCCGGCGGGAGCGGCCTCACCAGCGGCGCGGTCTTCGGTCGCCGTGCGGGAACGAGCGCGGGGCAATGGGCGCGCGCATAAGACGGCAGGAGGGCGACAATCTACGCTGTGACGCTCGCGGTCGTCATCCAGTGCGGGTTCTTGACGGTGCCGTCGAAATCCTCGGTCGTCTTCCAGCCTTCGATCATGCCGCCGTCCGCACCATCCACGGCGGTGGCGCGCCGCTGCAAATCGTCCATCTCGGCGCGGCTAAACGGACGAAAGGTGTCGCCGACGCGGAGCGCCTGCTCCAGATCGCGCGCGTTCTCGCAGCCGGTGATGACGACGGAGGTGGGCAGGGTGAGCGCATAGCGCAGGCATTCCTCAGCGGTGATCGTCCCCTCTTTGGGGAGGCGACCGGAGGCGAGCGGCTTCATGCCGAGTACGCCGATAGTGCGCTCGACGAGCACGGGCAGCACCAATGCCTGAAAACTGTTGTGATGGTAGTCAATGACATTGAGCGGCATCTGAACGGTATCGAAGTCGAACCCCTGATCGAGCATCTTCAGGTGGATGTGGGGGTTCTTGTGGCCGGTGAAGCCAATGTAGCGGATTTTGCCCGCCGCTCGCGCCGCGACCAGCGCCTCGATCGCGCCGTTTGGGGCGAAGACGCGCTCCGGGTCGTCCATGCGGATCATCTCATGCAGTTGCATCAGATCAATGTGGTCGGTTTGCAATCGTTCGAGGCACTGGTCAATCTGGGCGGCGGCGGCCTCGCGCGATTGGCCGTCAATCTTCGTCATCAGAAAGACGCGCTCGCGGTAGCCGCCGCGCAGGGCATGGCCCATCTTCACCTCGGCCTGCCCGCTGTGATAATCCCAGCAGTTGTCCATGAAGGTCAGGCCGCCATCAATCGCGGCATGGATCAACCGGGTCGTCTCCGCCGGGTCCTGCGGTCGCGCGATGTGCGCCCCGCCCAACCCGATCGCGCTCACCTGCTCGCCCGTCTTGCCCAGTGTCCGGTACTGCATGCCATCACCTCCTGAAAACGATTGAACCGCAGAGACGCAGAGGACGCAGAGAGGGAAGAGAAGAACGAAGGGAATAATCGGAGGCCCGTTATGCTCTCAAAGGTCTGTCTCTTCTATCTTACCTCTTCTTCTTCGCGTTTTCTCCGCGTCCTCCGCGTCTCTGCGGTTCAATTAGTTTCGCCCGTCGTCAGGTAGTGCGCCAGGGCATTGTCATCGTAGTGCGCGATGCCGAGATCGGCGGGGGTGCGGGTGGCGGCGCGGAGGTCCTGACCCGTGACCGCCGTGCCGAGATCGGTGAGCGCCGACATCACCGGTGTCGGGACATCAAATTGCGTGCCGAGGGCCGACCATGTTGCGATGCCGTAGGGGATGTCTTCGAGGAGCCAGCGGCTGTCCAGTGAGCCGGGGGCGCGCAGTTGCGTGAGCATCCGGCTGCCGTTGATCGTCGCCCAGAGATCGCCGCGCGGGCCAAAGCCACCCTGCCAGTAGATCTCCTCGACAGGCTCCAAACGGAGGCCGAGCCGCGTGCCGAGAGAGAGCCGCTCGGCGTCCACCGCTTTGATCGCCCGCACGACGCCGGGCGTCACACCCTCCTCGTAGAAATAGAAATCACCCCGCGCGTACTCGACGCGCCCGGCATTCAGCAGCACCCCGGCGGGGTGAAGGATCGGATTGCCTGCCGAGAGGCCGCAAGCGACGACATGCGGATACGCACGTACGCCGGGAAAGAGGTCCGCCAGCAATTCGAGCAGGCGACCATTCTCTTGCGCGGGGAAGGCGGCAACGCCGAGGCCGGAGACGACGCCCCAGATGTGGACGTGGTCCGGCGCAAGTTTGCGGCAGACATAGGGCGCCGTGTCCGCCTCCGCAACGACGACGCCGTCCAGTTTCCCTGCCGCGCGGGCCGCCGCCGCGAAGGCGAGCGTGCCCATATTCCCCGGCGTTAGCACGATGACATGCCCCGGCCGCAAGTGTGGCACGCACGCGGCGGCGAACGCCCGGTGCGCGTACGATGGCACCGGCACGAGCAGCAGATCATTCGCGGCCATCGTTTCCGCGATGTCCGTCGTGACATAGTGAATCTGCGCCGTTCCCTGCTCCGCGACGCCGGTGAGGCGGATCGCCCCGTCCTTCAGTGGCGCGAGCGTCCCGCCGTGTTCGGGAATCTCCCACAACGTCACGGCGAAGCCGCGCAACTGCAAATTCGCCGCCAGCGCGAACCCCGTATTCCCGCCACCCAGCACTGCCACCCGTCGCTCAATCATCATCCCCTCCGATACGGAGAACGATTGAGCCGCAGAGACGCAGAGAGGGAAAAGAGGGAAGGAAACAAGAATTTTCTCTCTTTCTCTGCGCCCTCTGCGTCTCTGCGGTTCATTTGGTTTCTCGGTACGCCGCGGCGAGGGCGGGAAAGAGGGCGCAGTAGGCGCGGCGGGACATCATGAAGGCGTCGAGCAGATAGGATTCGTTCGGCGCGTGGACTTGATCGCCCGGCATGCCCCAGGAGAAGAAGACCATATCCGCGCCGATAGTCGTTTGCAGCGTCTCCGCGATGGGCAGCGTGCCGCCGAGACGAATGACGAGTGGCTCCTTGCCGTAGAGGTCCGCGAGGACGCCGCGCGCCGCCTGCAGGGCCGGATGGTCCATGCGAATGCTGAACGGGCGGGCCGCGCCGGGGAAGCGGCGCAGGGTTGCCGTCGCGCCGGGCGGGCAGTGCGCCTTCATATGCGCCTCGATCGCGTCCAGGACCGTGTCCGGCTCCTGATTCGGAACGAGGCGGCAGGTGATCTTCGCGTGTGCCTCGGAGGGCGTGACCGTCTTCAATCCCTCGCCGGTGAAGCCGCCCCAGATGCCGTTCAGGTCGAGGGTCGGGCGTGCGCCGCGCCGCTCATTAACGGTATATCCCGGCTCGCCCCAGAGGGCGGGAAGGTCAAGTTCTTTCTGGTATTCCCCCTCATCGAACGGGACGGCGGCGATCTGTGCCCGCTCCGCCGC
>JAICIL010000089.1 GCA_025924435.1 Chloroflexia bacterium
CCGAGAGTGGACGTACACCCCCGGACGTGGTACCGTGTCGGGAGGGAATGCGGTGCGGTGTGGGGGAAGGCACGGGTGAACCAGACGCGCGATCAGCGTGACAACCGGCAGGGCGGGGGGCGGCGCTGGCAAGGGACAGCAAGCGCGCCGCCGCAGACGAACCCCGAGGCGTTCGCGACCAATTTCCGCTCCCTCGCGCCCTCCCTCTACGACTTCCTGGACCGCCTCACCGGCCGGAACGAGACCGCCAGCGCGCTGATGCGGCAGGTCGCCTCCCAGGCGGCGATGAGTGCGGCGAGCGCCGATCAGTGGCCGTCGGCGCGCGCCTGGCTCTTCGCCCGCGCCTATACCGCCCTGCCCACCGAAACGAGCGCCGCCGCCGCCGACCCCGCGCCCTACATCGAACCCGATCCGGCCCTGCTGCCGCCCGTCGCGCCAGATAGCGGGCTGGATGACATGACCCGCGCCGTCTGGCGGGCAATCAGCGCCCTGCCCGTCGAGCAGCACGCGCTCGTCCATCTGCACATCCGGGAGGCGATGGTCGTCGGCGAGGCGGCGAGCGTGCTCGGCATCACCGAGCGCGAGGCGAGCGACCGGCTCCAGCGACTGGTCCCGGCGGTGGAGGCGGCGAGCCGCGCCCTCTTCCTCATCCGCTTCGGTCGCCCGCGCGATCCCGGCTTGGACGCGCTGCTCGCGGACCTCAACATCACCCGCCTGACGCCCGAAGCGCGCGCCACCATCGAGGAGTACGCCAAACAATCGCCCGAAGCGCGCGCGATGCTCGACGCGGTGCCGCCGCCCCTCACGGTATACGCCGCGCTCCGCCCGGTTCCGCCGCCCGCGGGGATCGCCGATGAAGCCATCGCGGGCGCGCTGCCCTGGCTGCCGCTCGTCGCGGAGGCGACCACGGCGCTCGATCTGCCGCCGGATATGCCGACCACCGCCATCCCGGAGGGATCGGCACGCAACAGTGGAGACGCCCCCACCGGCGTGACGCCCGTCGCGGCGCCGTGGCGCTACGGCGATCGGGAGCCGGTCGAGGAGCACGAGGGCACGCGCGCGCTCGATATCCCCGTCCGGCAGCGCGTCATGCAGGAGGAGGCGGTCTTTGTCCCGCCGCCGCGCCCGACGAACCGCGCGCTCGGGCCGCTCGCGCTCCTCGGCCTGCTCGGCGGGGCGCTGATCGTCATCGTCGGCGCGCTCGTCCTCTTCCTCGTGCGCGGCGATTCGTCGAGCGGCGTCAGCGTCACGGCCACCGTCGGGGGCGGCACGACGACTCCGACGACCGCCCCGACCGTCGGCCTGCCCCCCGCCCTCCTGACCGCGACCGCGCTGGTGAACAGCATCGGCACCCCGACGCCGATCCCGACCGCGACGACCGCGCCCCGCCCGCCGGGTACTGCGGCAGTCGGCAGCGTCACGCAGCCGACCACCGCGGCCACGCCGACGCCGCTCGGCACCGAGGCCGTCGCGACCGTCGCCGCCACACCGATTGATACGCCCGTCCCGAAGGTGACGCCGATCCCGCGCGAATCGCCGACGCCGCGCGTGACGCCGGCCCCGACGGACACACCCGGACCGACCCGTGCGCCGACGCGCGCGGCGACCGCGACGACCGCCCCGACGACGAAGCCAACGACCGTCCCGACCGCAACGGCGGCGGGCACGACCCCGACCACCGGCGCGGGCGGCACGCTCACGCTGGATCGGGGGAGTATCAATCTCGGGACGGCCGGCACCTCCGGCGCCGTGACGCTCGGCAATGCCGGCGCGACGGCGGTGGGCTTCGCCGCCAAATCAAGCACGACCTGGCTTTCCGCCGCGCCCGCCAGCGGCAGCGTGCCCGCCGACGGAAATCTGCCGGTCACCGTCAGGGTCAATCGCGCGGGCCTCGCGCCCGGCAACTACAGTGGCACCATCACCTTCACGACGCCGAACGGCTCCTTCAGCGCCGTCACAGTCACCTTTACCGTGTGAGGCAGGGGCCGGAGCATGTCCTTCGTGCGAGGCAATTCCGCTGTCAGTCCCGTCATGGAGTGTGGCGCACGCGGCGCGGGCGCATTCTGGTACACTAGCGCCCACTGGCGGCACGACGGCGAGCGACAGGAGCGGAGAAGGCGATGACGGCGACCACGACGGCCCAGGCAACGCAGGAGCGGATGCGGCAGCGCGAGCGCGCCCGCGAGAAAGAGCGCGTGCTGCGCGACATGGACAAGTCCTGGCGGGCATTGATGGACAGCATCCGGGGCATCCCGGAGTCGCTGATGACCGAGCCGGGTGTCTCCGGTCACTGGTCCGTCAAGGACATCCTCGCCCACATCGCGGCGTGGGACCGCGAGACGACGCGCGTCGTCATGCAGATCCTGCGCGGCGACGAACCGCAGTGGCCGATCCACGACCAGAAGTTCAATGACCTCAACTACGAGGCGGACAAGAACCTGCCCGTCGTCGAGGCGCGGAACCGCGCGCTCTCCGCGCACAAGGCGCTCGTCGAAATGCTGGACGGCAAGGCGGAAGTGCGCGCGGCGTGGCTGCGCGGCGCGACGTACGATCACTACCCGGAGCACACGGAGGACATCCTCCGCTGGCGGAGGGCGCACCCGCTCGTGCCCGACCCCGACATCGCGCGTTCCGCGGGCGCCGCGGCGCAGCAGGATGTGCCCAGCTCATCCGCCGCGCACGCCAACGTCCCCACGCCGGAGACCGCCGAACCGCCCCGCATGCCGCATCGCTAGTCTTCGGCGAGCGTCGTCTATGCGTTGGCCGCGTCCGGCTGTGCCTCGGCGGTGGCGACGAGGCCCTCGCCCTCGATCTCGGCCTCGCGGGCGGCATTGACCGAGACGGCGCGCCAGACGAGGAAGGCGGCGAGCAGGCCGCTCCAGCCGAGCAGCGGGCCGAGCCAGCGGTAGCCGAGCGTGCCGATAATCACCCCGCCGATGATCGAGGCGAAGACGCCGCCCGCCTGCACGGTCGCGCTGTTGACACCGCCCGTCGCCCCCTTGCCCGCCGGCGTCACGGCGAGCAGGAGCGTCTGCTGCGTCGTGTACCCCGCGCCCATGCAGGCGTGGTAGCACATCGTCAGGGCGAGCATGATCGGCAGCGGCGCGAGTAGCCCGGTCGCCAGGACGAGGATCGGGAAGCCGAGCGCATTCGCCCAGACATTGATGCGCTGCGGCCCGTAGCGCGGCGTCAGGCGGCTGGCGAGGTTGACGCCGACGAGATAGCCGACGGACGTACCCAGCGAGAGATAGCCGATCGCCGCGATGCTGACGCCGTAGACATCCGAGAAGAGCAGGGCGATGTACGTCCCCATCGCGGACCAGTGCAGCGTGCGCGCGACGTTCGAGGTGATCAGGGCACGCGTCGCCCGGTGCCGGAACGGGAGGATCAGCCCGCTGCCGAAGAGCGCGCGGAGCATGCCGCGCGGCAGCCGCGCCAGCGGCGGATCGGCGGGCAGGAAACGCGGCAAGAAGATGATGCCGAGCGTCGCCCACGCCGCGTAGACGAGCACGCTGCCGCGCCACGAGGTGAACTGGGCGATCTGGGTGAAGAGGACATTCGTGATGATGCCGCCCAATGAGAGTGTCGAGGTGATCCAGCCGATCGCGACGGTGCGCATCGCGCCGGAGAACCGCTCCGCCGCCAGGGAGTAGACCGACGGCATGATGCCGCCCCAACTCGCCCCGCCGATGATCCGGACGAGCAGCAGCACGCCGAAACTGGGCGAAAAGGCGGCGGCGATCCCGGCGACGAGCGTGAGCAGGATACCGATGGCGATCAGCCGCTTGCGCCCGAAGGCGTCGGAGAGCGGCGCGAGGATGAGCGTCAGGACGATGCCGCTCAGGTTGCTGACCGTCGAAAGCTGCCCGACCAGCGCCGTGCCGATGCCGAAATCCCGCGCGACCGCCGGATAGAGGCTGGGCGCGGGCTGGTTGCCGGCATTCGCGAGGAAGGTGATGAGGCACAGGACGAGGATCAGTCGCCGCTCCGCCCGCCGTTGTCCCGTCGCTCGCACTGCCCCTCCCTCCCCGCTGTTGCGGCGCGTATCGTAGCATACCCTCACCCCCGGCCCCCTCCTGACCGGGGGACGGTGTGTACGAACCGATGCCTTTCCGCGCTCGCAGCCCGCGCACCATCGAGGCCTCGCTCTCTGGGTGCTCGCCGCCCTCGCCCCGGTCGGCACGCGCACCAATCTGCGTGAGCGGTTCGCACAACCGCTCTGCGACGGGGCGGACAAGCGCCCCCCCGGCAGACACAGTGGGCGGTGGAGGCCTGCTTTGCTCCCCTGCTGCGCGGGCTGTTGCGCCAGTGGCGGGGAGACGCGCTTGCCCGCGCGCTCGACACCCCACCTTGCACGACCGCGTCGTCGCCCTCGTGGTCAGCGTCCTCTATCGCGGCGCCGCCATTTCCGTCGCCTGGCACATGCTGCCCGCCGACGAGAAGGAGGCATGGCTCCCCCATTTCCAACACCCGCTTGCCCTGCTCGTCTCCGCTATCCCCGCGCGCATGCGGGGGGTTGCCCTCACCGATTGCGGCCTGGGCAGTCCCGCGTTGTGGTCCACGATCTGCGGCTACCACTGGCATCCCGTGATGCGGGTTGCCAATGACATCGTCTTTCAACCAACGGGGCACGTCGCTGTCCCGCCCGGACGCTGGTTGCCTGACCGGGGCACGCCTGGATGGGCGGCGGCATCGCCTTCAGCCAACGCCGCCGTGCCGCGACGGTGATCGTCATTTGGGCGGCGGACGAAGCGGCGTGCTGGATGGTCTTGACCGATCGGGCGCCGCAGGCAGTCGGAGTGGCGTGATATGGCTTGCGCGTCTGGGTCGAGTTCGGCTTCCGGATGCTGAAGCGTGTCGGCTGGCGATGGCAGCGCAGTGACGCCGAGCGGATCGCCCGCCACCGGCTGGTATTGGCGATTACCATGCTGTGGACGGTGGCGGTGGGCACGCGGGTCGAGGAAGCAGACCAGCGGGGAAGTGCCCCGACCCACCTGCATCAGCCGACGCCGCCCTCGCTGCCACACGATCGGCCACGGCGGGTCAGTCTCGTGGCGGCGGGACGCAGTTGGCTGGTGCGCCAATTGGTGCATGGGCGATTGTGGACGCGGCTCTGGTTGACGCCCGAACTCTGGCCGGAGCCACCGACGGATTGATGTATTCTCTATCATGTCGCCCCACTCTGAACGGACACACCGTCCCCAATCAGGAGGGGGCCGGGGGGTGAGGCTCCTCCCGCCGCGACGCGCGCAATCGCCGCGTCGCGAAGGTCCCGGCGATGCCGCGCGGGAAGAAGAGGACGAGCAGGACGAAGATGATGCCGAGGATGAAGAGCGGATCGGCCAGCGGGCGACCGAGGACGCCGGGCAGCGCGCCCACCGTGCCGGACGCCGCCCACGTCGTCAGGCGCACATCGAGATAATGGTAGAGCAGCGCCCCGGCCACCGGCCCCCAGAGCGCGCCGCTGCCGCCGATAATCACCATCAGCAGGAGTGCGACCGTGAAATCGGAGCGCACGGAGGCGGGCGTCGCGCCGCTCGACAAAAGGAGGTAGAGAATACCGCCAACCATCGCGATCACGGATGCGATGACGAAGGCGAGCAGTTTATACGTGTACGGGCGCAGCCCGACCATCTCGACGCGCCGCTCGTTCTCGCGGATGCCCTCCCAGATGTGGCCCGTCGGCGACGTAATCATCCGGAGCGCGAGGAGATAGACGGCGATCAGGACGCCGAGCGTCAGCCAGTAGAGATTGCCGGTGTGGACGACGCCGACCATCCACGCCGGCAGGTTCTTCGTCGGCAGGCTCAACCCCTCCTCGCCGCCCGTCAGCGCGCCGGGGTTCTTGCCGACGACGACCGCACCCGCCTGGGCGAAGGCGAGCGTCACCATCGCGAAGTAGACGCCCTGCGTCCTGAGGGCGAGCGCGCCGATTGCCACGGCAAGGGCGAGCGTCACAACGAGCGTGAAGAGCAGCGCGGGGCCGAGCGACCACTGCCAGCGGCGCAGCGCGATCACCGGCAGATAGACGCCCGCGCCGAAAAAGAGCGCGTGCCCGAAGGAGAGGATGCCGGTATAGCCGAACAGGAGGTTGTACGAGAGCGCGGCGATGCCGAACGCGAAGCCGACCGCGAGCAGTTGCAGGTTCCCCGCCCGGTTGAGCGGGCCGTCGAAGAGCAGCGGGATATGCGCCGTCACCTTCGGCACGACGAGCAGCGCCGCGAGGATAATCACCGGCCAGAAGGGCCGCACGCGCCGCGTCATCGCCGCGCCCCCAGGAGGCCGCCCGGCCGGACGAGCAGCACGACGGCAAGTAGGATGACGACGACGAAGTCCCCCAGCCACGCCGCCGCGTAGTAGTTCGCGTACTGCTGCGAGAGGCCGATGATCGCCGCCGCCAGGGCGCTCCCGCCGATGGAGCCAAGCCCGCCGATTACGACGACGATGAAGGCGAAGATGAGATTGACCGTGCCGATACTCGGATCAATGGACTTGAAGTACGCACCGCCGAAGACGCCGCCCAGCCCCGCCAGCGCGCCGCCGAGCGCGAAGACGAGGGTGAAGGCGCGGTTGACATCAATGCCGAGCGCCTGCACCATCTCGCGGTTCTCCGCGCCCGCCCGGACGATCAGCCCGTATCGCGTGTACCGCAGGAAGAGCAGCATCAGCCCCAGCACAATCGCCGCGACGGCGATCAGCACCAACCGGTTCGCCGGGACGCGCGCCCCCGCGATGGTCAGGGTTGCGGCCATCCAGCGCGGCTGCGGGAAGAGCTTGGCGTCGTGCTTCCAGATCACCGCCGTCAGTTCGGTGAGCGCCAGCCCCGCGCCGAGCGTGACGAGCACCTGCGCGATGGTGCGTTTGTAAAGCGGCCGCAGCAGCACGACCTCCGTCCCCGTCGCCAGCGCCGCCCCCGCCACGACCGCCGCGACAATCGCCAGCAGGAAAATGCCCGTGGAGGCGTTGCCGCCCACCGGCGTCTTCGTCGCGATCACCCACCACGCGGCGTACGCGCCCCACGTGAAGAACGCCCCGTGCGCGAAATTCAGCACGTCCATCAGCCCGAAAATCAGCGACAGCCCGGACGCGAGCAGAAAATACATCGCCGCCAGCGCCAGCCCCGTCAAGGTGATGAAGATTAGCGTGCTCATGGCTCTCCAGAGTAATCAGTAGTCAGAACGAGGTAGGGGCGCACAGCCGTGCGCCCTCCGGCTCGTATCCCCTCAGTCCTCAGTCCTTAGTCCTCAGTCCTTCGCCCACCGGGCGACTCCCCGCGCCAAGATAGCGCGCCTGGAGCGCGTCGTCCGCGGCGACATCGGCCATCGCGCCGGTGTAGACCGTCCGGCCATCGTCAATGATCACCGCGTCGTCGCCGAGGGCGGCGGCCATCGCCAGGTTCTGCTCGACGAGCAGGATGGTCGTCGTCCCCTTGATCGCCGCGAGCGCCTCCGTCACCTGCGCGACGACGACGGGCGCAAGCCCCTTGGATGGCTCGTCAATGACCAGCAGCCGGTTCTCGTTGACGAGCGCGCGGGCAATCGCCACCATCTGCTGCTGCCCGCCGGAGAGCGAACCCGCCCGCTGGTTGCCGCGCGCCTTAAGATCGGGGAAGAGCGTCTGTACCGTCGCTAGCCGCGCCGGGTCCGCGCCGGGGCGCTGCGCCAGCCGCAGGTTCTCCGCGACGGTCAGGCCGCCGAAGACGTCGCGGTCCTCCGGCACGTAGCCGACGCCGCGCCGGACGATCCGGTACGGCTGCTCGCGCGTCACGTCCGCGCCGAAGAGGTCAATCCGGCCCCGCGCGGCGGGCGCCAGGCCGAGGATCGAGCGGAGCGTCGTCGTCTTCCCCGCACCGTTTCGCCCCAGCAACACCGTCACCCGCCCCGGCGCGACCGCGAACGACACCCCCTGCAAGATATGCGACTCCCCGATATAGGTATGCACCCCCTCCACCCGCACCACCGCCTCACCGCTCATCGCCGCACCCGCAACCGGGAACTGAACCACAGAGACACAGAGGGCACAGAGAAATACGAAAGAAATAGACCCTGTCTCCTCTCTTCTTCTCTTTCTTCCTCTGTGCCCTCTGTATCTCTGTGGTTCATAGCATTTTCCCGTTCAGGCGACGCCGAGGTAGGCGGAGCGGACGAAGGGATCGGCCATCACCGCGTCGGGCGTGTCATACGCGACGAGCGCGCCGCTGGCGAGGACGGCGACACGGTCCGAGAGATCGTGCACCGCCTCCATCTTGTGCTCCACCATCAGGATCGTCTTGCGCTCCACGTCCCGGATATGGCGGATGACGGCGAGCATCGCGGGCACATCCTCCGCGCTGACGCCGGAGGTCGGCTCGTCGAGCAGCAGCACATCCGGCGCGGTGCAGAGGAGGAGCGCGAGTTCCAGTTTGCGCTTGTCGCCGTGCGAGAGCGCGCCCGCCAGCGTCCGCTCCCGCCCGCGCAGCCCAACCACTTCCAATGCCCACGCCGCCCGTTCGAGTATCGCGCGGTCCTTGAACACGCCGCGCCAGAGGGCGAAGTTGCCGGGCCGGCCCGCCTGCACTGCCAGCCGCGTATTCTCCAGCACCGGCAGACCGGGGAAGATCGTCGTCTGCTGGAAGGACCGCCCCAGCCCCCGCCGCACCCGCGCGAAGGGCGGCAGACCGGTGATCTCCTCGCCCCGGAAGAAGATCGCGCCGCTCGTCGGCGCGTAGAGGCCGCTGAAGAGATTGAAGAGGCTCGTCTTGCCCGCGCCGTTCGGCCCGATCAGCGAGACGAATTCCCCCTCCGGCACGCCGAAGGAGACGTTGTCCACGATTGTCGCGCCACCGAAGCGCAACGTCAGATCGCGCGCCTCCAAAATCATCGCGGCAGCTCCCCCGCTATGAGACGAAGAGGGGCTGAACCGCCAAGACGCCAAGGACGCCAAGGGAAAGAGCGGAAGTGAAGATGCGGGAAAATACCCTTTCTTCTCTCTATCTTGGCGTCCTGGGCGTCTTGGCGGTTCAAATTCTTTCGCTACTTCTTGACCGGCGGGGCGACCTTGTCGGCGGCGACGGTGGCGACGGGTTGGGATTCGTAGCCGTCGCCCTGCTTGACGAGTTTCACCTTGAACATCGGTTGCAGGAGGGCGTGATCCTCCTTGCGGATCGTGTAATCGCCCTTGACGCCTTTGAAGGCGTAGCCTTCCAGCGCCGCGATCATCTTTTTCACGTCGCTGCCGTCCGCGCCCTCGACGGCGTGGACGATCATCTGCGCGCCCGCGAAGCCGTCCGGGTCGAAGAGATCGGGCACCTGATTCTTCTTTTTCAGGGCGTCAACGAGATACTGGTTCGCCTCGTTCTGCGGCGCCTGGTAGATATAGTGCGAGAGGAAAGCGATCTTGTCCGCCGCCGGGCCGAAGATCGGGTAGGTCGAGCGCTGGTCGAGGCCGGTGACGACCTTATTGCTCGTCAGGACGCCCTGGCTGTCGAGCGCGCCGTACATCGCCGTCGCCGTCGTGCCCGCCCAGGCGACGAAGACGAGATCGGGCTTCTTGCCCACGACCTGCTGCGCGAACGGCGCGAAGTCCTTCGCGTCCTGCGGGACGAGCAGTTGATCCACCGTCGCGCCATCGGGGCCGAAAATCTGCTTGACGGCGGCGACGTTGGACTGGCCGAAGGCGGAGTCCTGCGCGAAAACGAGGACGTTCTTGCCCTTGAGGTCGGTGAGGAACGATTTCGCCGTCTGCACATCCTGCAAAGACTGCCGCCCGGAGCGGAAGATGTAGCCGTTGATGCCGGTGATCGCATCCGTCGCCGCCGGGCCGCTGATGAAGAGCACCTGATTCTGCTCCGCCAGCGGCGCGACTTGCAGCGCGACACCGGAGACGACCGAGCCGCCGATGATCTTGTACCCCTGCCCGATGAAGTCCTTCGCCGCCGCGACGCCCGTCGCCGGGTCGCCCGCGTCATCCTTAATGTCCAGTTGGATCTTGTGCCCGGCGATCGCGCCTGTGCTCTTCGTGGCATAGTCGAGGCCGATCTGCAACCCATCGAGATATTGCGCGCCGTACGAGGCGAGCGGGCCGGACTTCGACGTGACGATGCCAACCTTGATCGTGTCCTTCACCGCGATGGACGCCGCGCTCGCCGCCGGGCTGGTCGCGGCGGTCGTCCCGGCGGGTGCGGCGGCGCTCCCGGCCGGTCGGGTCGCGACGGCGGCGGAACCGGCGGCGGTCGTCGCGGCGGGCGCGCTGGTTGCGGCAGCGGCTGTCGTGCTACCTGGCGCGGTGGCGGCGGCCGGTTTCGGTGTATCGGTGGCGGAACTGCCCCCGCCGCACGCCGCCAGCACGGCGGCGACGCCCGCTGCGGCGGCCAGTTTCAGCATCTCCCGGCGCCGCACCGGACGCCCCGCATTTTTTTCGCGCGCATCATCGAACGAATGCATCGTCTTCCCTTTCCTTCGCCGTCTCGCTTTTCATTTTCCCGCGCGCATTATCCGTGATCGTTGGACAAAGCACAATTCCGCGCCGCCGATTGGGATGAAAACGCTTGAACCACAGAGACACAGAGGGCACGGAGGGCGCAGAGAAGAAAGGGGCTTCTTTCTTCCCTCTCTGTGCCCTCTGTGTCTCTGTGGTTAAATCCCCGATTTCCGGCTACGGCGAGGGGTCGAGATAGACGGTTTTCCACTGGGTGA
This sequence comes from Chloroflexia bacterium, assembly GCA_025924435.1. Next base: position 10,674 of record JAICIL010000089.1, read on the forward strand.
AGAATTCGCGCGCGGCCTTGCCCTGCTCGCGGGAGCCGGACGAACTCTCCTTCATGCCGCCGAACGGCACCTGATACTCCAACCCGGCGCTCTCCTGATTGATCTTGACGACACCGGTGTGGATCTCGTTCGCGAACTGCAGTGCGCGGGAAAGATCGGTCGTGAAGAGGCTGGAGGTCAGGCCGAAGGGCGTGTCGTTCGCCAACTTCACCGCCTCATCGAACGAGGCGGCGGGGACGATGGCGGCGACGGGGCCGAAGATCTCCTCGCGCGCCACGCGACTCTCCCGGCTCAGATCGGTGATGACGGTCGGCTGGATGTAGTAGCCGTCGCCGAGGTTCGTCGCGCGCTTGCCGCCGGTGAGGACGCGCCCGCCCTCCTTCGCCCCGGCGTCGAGATAGCCCGTGACGGTCTCCATCTGATCGTGCGAGACGACGGGACCGACCCGCGTCGCCGTGTCGAGCGGGTCGCCGAGTTTCCACCCCTCGACGAGCGCGACGAGGCGATCCTGGAAATCGCCGAGGACGGATTGTTCGACGATCACGCGGCTCGTCGCGGTGCATTTCTGGCCGGCGCTGAGGAAGGCGCCCCGCGCGACGTGCTCGGCGGCATGGTCGAGGTTCGCGTCCGCCAGCACGACGGCGGGGTTCTTGCCGCCCAGTTCGAGCTGCACCTTCTTGCCGTGCTTGATCGCCTCGGCTTGCAGCGCGCGACCGACCGGGTTCGAGCCGGTGAAGGTGATCGCGTCTATCGCCTCGTGCGTCGTGAGGACGTTGCCGACTTCCGACCCCTTGCCGAGGACGAGGTTGAGGACGCCCTTCGGCAGCCCGGCATCCGCGAGCGCCTGCAGAAAGTGGACGGCGGTGAGCGGGACGATCTCGGCGGGCTTCCAGACGACGGTGTTGCCGTACGCCAGCGCCGGGGCGATCTTCCAGGCGGGGATGGCGATGGGGAAGTTCCACGGCGTGATCGCCGCGACGACGCCGATTGGCTCCCGCCGCGCGTAGAGGAAGGTGACGGGCGAGTTGCTTGGGTACGTCTCGCCGTCCGGTTCGAGCGTCTGCCCCGCGAAGTAACGCAGGATCTGGACGGCGCGCCGCGTCTCCCCGATCCCCTCGGCGAGCGTCTTCCCCTCCTCGCGCGTCAGGTCCCGCCCGACCGCTTCGGCCCGCTGGTCGAGCAATTCCGCCGCCTTGCGGAGGATCTCGCCGCGCGCCGGGGCGGGCATCGCGCGCCACGCCGGGAACGCATCCCGCGCCGCCTCGACCGCCGTCGCCGCCAGCGCGGCATCGCCCATCGAAACTTCCGCCACCACCTCGCCGGGGTTCGCGGGGCTGATGTCCTTCCCCGTCCGCACCCCACTCCGCCACTCCCCGCCGATATACGATTGCAACGTCGCGCTCATCTCACACCTCCGGGATACGAAAGCACAGAGAACACGGAGACCACAGAGGGCACAGAGCGAAGAAAAGTAAAATTGGAAAAGGGGTGAAGTCTACAATCTTCCGCCATCTTTGTAGCCTCTCTATCTCTGTGCTCTCTGTGTCCTCTGTGTTCTCTGTGGTTGAATCTATCGAGCCGATGGTACGGTACCATAGGTCGCGAGATGGATGCCACGGCGGAGAGAGAAGGAGCGATGAGATGCGGCTGGAAGGGAAAATTGCGCTGGTGACGGGGGCGAGCCACGGGATCGGCAGGGCGACGGCGCTCGTCTTCGCCGAGGAAGGGGCGGATGTCGCGATCACCTATCGGGGGCGCGAGGAGGGGGCGATGGAGACGGCGCGCGCCATCGAGGCGCTGGGGCGGCGCGCGCTCGTCTGGCATGCGGAGATGACGGACCCGGACGACTGCGCGCGCGTCGTGGACGACACGATCCGCGACCTCGGCGGCCTGGACATCCTCATCAACAACGCGGGCGGCGGGCGCGGCGACGCCCTCCTGCACCTGACGCCGGAGGACTGGCGCTACACGATTGACCTCTGCGTCACCGCGCCGTTTCTGTGCGGGCAGCGGGCGGCGCGGCACATGGCGGAGCACGGCGGCGGCGCGATCGTCAACATCTCGTCCGTCCACTCCGACCACGCCTGGCCGAACGACGCGGCGTACGGCGTCGCGAAGGCGGGGCTGAACCGGCTGACGCGGAGCATGGCTTTGGAGTGGGCGCGCTTCGGCATCCGCGTCAACTGCATCGCGCCCGGATACATCGAGGTCGCCGTCACGCCGGAGGAGCAGGAACGGTACGCATGGGAAAAGACGGGCGCGGAACCCGCCATCCCCGCCCGGCGCACCGGCCGCCCGGCGGAGATCGCCCACGCCGCGCTCTACCTCGCCTCCGACGAGGCGGGCTACACCACCGGCCAGACGCTCTTCGTGGACGGCGGCCTCCTCCTCCCGCCCCTCACCGTCGCCGACTACCTGCGCGGCGACCGCACCGGCCGGGGCCTCGCGGGGTAAGCCAACGGACGGGCAATCTTAGGGGTTGATAGAGGCGTTCGGCGCGCGATGCGGCTTCCTGTCCGCGCGCCGATCGCGCGCGGAATATCCTTGTGCGTGGCTATTGACAGGATTGCTATACTAATTGCCTAGAAAGAGGATCGCATATCAGGAATAGTCCGCCGCCCTGCGGTATCTCCACGATGGAGGTGCATCATGCGTGCTATCCCTCGCCCGCTTCCGCTCGTCCCGCCGACCCACGCACGCACGGGGGCGCCGCGCGGAGACCGGATACGGTTGTCCACCGCCCCGCGCGCTTTCCGATCTATCGCCGCCACGCTCCTCCTATTGAGCATCTGCGCCCCGCTCGCGGGCGTATCGGTGGCGGCGGACGACGTGGACCCGGCGGCGCTCCACCAGCAGTGGCTGGACGCGATCAATCGCGGCGACCTGCCCGCCGTGATGGACCTCTTCACCGACGACGCGGTCTACGAGGGCGGTTTCGTCTGCCGCAATGCGCCCTGCGTCGGCAAAGACGCGGTGCAGGGCGAGATGGAGTTCCTCATCAGCCGCCACGCGCAATTCACGCGCACGCGCATGGAGGTCTCCGAACTGACGGCGACCGGCTTCCGCGAGCGCGTGATCTCCGGGTGGAACGAGACGCGCGCCGACCCGTACGCGGACGCGGGCCTGGATCGCTTCATCAGCGTGACGACGCTCGGATTGCGCGGCGACAGCGGGGACGCACCATCCACGCAATTTATGGCCGCGCTCCCACCCCGGCCCGCACCGCCACCGCCCATCTCCGCGGACTACGGGCGCTTCGTGGACGTGAATGGGCACAA
>JAICIL010000090.1 GCA_025924435.1 Chloroflexia bacterium
AACGGCACCCTCACGCCGATCGGCTATCTGGACGGCGGGCAGGGGGAACGCACCGACGCGGGGGGCAGCCACTACGTCAGCGGCAGCCTGGGGGTGGGCAGCGAGACGAAGAACGGGGCGACGACCTACTACACGCGGACACCAAGCGGGCATCTGGTCAGCCAGCGGAACGCGAGCGGGCGTCGTTGTTCGATGCTGTCCGAATGCAAAAAGACGTTTAACGTGATTCTCGCCGCTTTTTTTACGCGCTTCTCATCTCACGCTCAGGGCGGGCCGCTACCATGTCGCGTGTGAGCAGGCGATAGACGCCGCTCGGGGAGGAATCATGGCGACGGATGACCGCATCGCGCTCGGTGGGGAAAACGAATGACAATTGAACTGCGCGACATCACGAAGACGTACCAGACGGGCGCGATGGACCTGACGGTCCTCAAGGGCATCTCCTTCGCCATCGGCGACGGCGAACTCTGCGCGATCATGGGGCCGTCCGGTTCCGGCAAGAGCACGCTGATGAATGTGATCGGCTGCCTCGATACCCCGACCGACGGGCAGTACCTGCTGGATGGCCAGGATGTCGCGGCGCTCGACGAGAACGAGTTGGCGCGCGTGCGCAATCGCAAGATCGGCTTCGTCTTCCAGAGTTACAACCTCGTCAAGCGCACCACGGCGCTGGACAACGTGCAGTTGCCGATGCTCTACGCGGGCGTCCCGCCCGAGGAGCGGCGCCGGCGCGCGGTGGACGCGCTGGAGTCGGTGGGGCTTGGCGACCGGCTCGACCACAAGCCGAACGAACTCTCCGGCGGGCAGCAGCAGCGCGTCTCCATCGCCCGCGCCCTGGTGATGCGCCCGACGCTGATCCTCGCCGACGAGCCGACGGGCGCGCTCGACTCGCGCAGCGCGGTGGAGGTGATGGACATCTTCCAGCGGCTCAACGAGGAGTTGGGCATCACGGTCGTTTTCGTCACCCACGAGCCGGACATCGCGGAGTACACGCACCGGATCATCCGCATTCGGGACGGCTACCTGGGGGCGGACGAGCGCGTCGAGCGGCAGCGGGACGCGGCGGCGGAATTGGCGCGGCGCGTCGTCGTCCCGTTCCCCACCGCCCGCGCGTTGGTGTAAGGAGTCCCCACGATGGCACAGGCAATTCAACCCGTCTCCCAGCCCACAATCACCGAGGCGAACCGGGCCATCGCGGCGGACGCGGCCCGGCTCGCCCGGCTCGGCACGCCGCCGACGATGGGCCGGGGCGGCGGCGTGCCGCTCTCGGAGAGTTTCCTCTCCTCCCTGCATAGCCTCTCGGCGAACATCACCCGCACCATCCTGACGATGCTCGGCATCATCATCGGCGTCGCCTCGGTGATCGCGCTGCTGGCCTACGGGAACGGCGTCGTCGCCAAGGCGCTGACGGCGCTGGAGCGCAACGGCACCAACCTCATCACCATCCAGGGCGCGAGCCAGTCCGCCGGCGGCGTCGCCACCGGCAACCAGTCGCAGACGCTCACCCTCGCCGATGCCACCGCCCTCGCCGACCCGTCGCAGTGCCCGGACTGCGGCGCCGTCTCCCCCGAGGTGCGCGGCGGTGGGCAGATCACCGCCGGGGGCAAGAACACCTTCGGCTCCGCGATCGGCGTCTGGCCACAGTACATGGACGTCCACTCCTACAATCCGACGGTCGGCTCGTTCATCCAGGAGAGCGACGTGACGGGCAATCAGGCGGTCGTCGTCCTCGGCGCGAGCATCGCGAACACGCTCTTCCCCGGCAGCGACCCGACCGGGCAGACGATCCGGATCAGCAGGCAGAGTTTCCGGGTGATCGGGGTGATGGAGGCGAAGGGCGGCAACGGCTTCGGCTCGCTCGACAATCAGGTCTACGTGCCGATCACCACCGCGATGGCGAAACTGACCGGCGGGCGAGGCGGCGCGCCGACCGGGGCGGGCAAGGTCGTCAGCACCATCTACGTCAAGGCGACGACGCCGAACGCCGTGGACAAGGCGATCAGCGAGGCGAACGACGTGCTGAGCGCCCAGCACCACACGCGCACCGGCGCGCCCGACTGGCAGGTCGTCAACCAGCAGGACCAGTTGCAGAGCGCGCGGGACACGCAGAAGACGTATCAGATCTTCCTGTTCGTCATCGCCTCCATCTCGCTCCTCGTCGGCGGCATCGGCATCATGAACATCATGCTCGTCTCGGTCACCGAGCGGACGCGGGAGATCGGCATCCGCAAGGCGATCGGGGCGAAGAAGCGGGACATCCTTACCCAGTTCATCACCGAATCGGTGGTGATGAGCCTCCTGGGGGCGCTGACCGGGGTGGTGATCGGGGTGGTGGCGTCGTATCTGGTCGGACGGTTCTACCAGCCGACGCTGGTATCGGTGCAATCCATCTTCATCGCGGTGGGCTTCGCGGTCGGGACGGGCCTGTTCTTCGGCGTCTACCCGGCGCAGCGGGCGGCGGGCCTGAAGCCGATTGACGCCCTCCGCTACGAGTAAGCAGGGGAGCTGCGGGATGGAGAAGAAGGCGCGGGCGCGCGTGTCGCCGCTCGCCGTGCTCATGCCAATCGGCGTCTGCATCGCCATCGGTCGCTTCACCTATGCGGTCGCGGAGCGCGCGGGCATCACCACGGGGCTGGCGGCGGCGATTGCCGGGGTGATCGGCCTCCTTTGGTTCATCTTCTTCGTCGGCAGATTGGTTGAGCAGGCGCAACGATGACCACACGGGGAGCGATCCGGCCACCCGAAGGGCCGATACACGCGGAGAACGCAAAGAAGAAAAAGGTCCCCCTCCTTTGCGCCCTCCGCGCCCTGTATCTACGGAGGCATGTTCAATGGCGCATTACCTCACCGAACTCGTCACCGCGCGCGTATCCCGCGGCCCCGCCGTCCTCCGCGTCGTACGGCGGTGGCGATTGAAGCCGCTGGGCGACCCGGCGGACTCCCGGCGCTGGATCGCGCACGCCATGCAGTGGCGGCGGCCGCGCGGTTACCGGGTGATCCGCAATGGGCGTATCGCGCGCACCCATGCCCGGCTCGGCGGGCTGCGGTAGGCAGCCGCGCGTCGAGCCTCGGCGGTCGCATGCGGGCACGAAACGGGGGAGCCGCCCGGATCGCCCGTCGCTCCAGGGTGGACGGCCATCTGTGGACTAAGCCACATGATGTTGCACGTATTTCGTCAGTGATCGGTGGCGAGGTCCCATGCCCGCACATCGACCGTGAGATTGCTCCGCCGCCTCGGTCTGCTACGGCGTTGCCGCCTGCTCGAAGATGCCATCGGCGATCAGCACCGTGCCGAGCGCGCCGACCGCCGGTCCTGTCATCAGCCCGTACGTCTGCTCGCGCCCGACCGGGGTGAGCGCCTGCTGCGCCGACTGCGCGGCCTCGACCGAATCGAAGAGCAGCACCGCCAGCCGTTTGTTCTCTCCTTGGTCCACCAGGAGGAACCCCCGATAGCCTGGTACTTTTTGCGCGGCGGGCACGAGGTGGTCGCGGACCCGGCGATGGAGTTCGTCCGCCTGCTGCGGATCGACGGGATAGGTGACAATGCTGACGCCCATAGTCATCGGAGTACTCCTCTACGCGATGCGGTGACGCCTGCGCTTATACTCGTTTGTCCAACCGATTGCCAACCGACGTGCAGGATCATATGGCTTAGTCCAGCCATCTGCTCTTGGAATGGTGGTAGCGGGCTTTCCAGCCTGCCCCTCTCCGAGCAAAGGTGATGCGCCCGCTTATCCCTTGCGCACCGCCCAGGCGACCTCGCCCTCGTGGACCTGCATATCGGCCATGTGCGGCCGGATATTCGCCTCCCCGTACCGATTCAGGTTCGGCTTCGCCCGCTCCCACGCCTCCTTCGAGTCCCACCCCGCGTACGAAATGCGTTTGCCGCCGTCCGTCGCGATGATCGTGAGCATGTTGAATCCCGGCTGCTCCGCGAAGATCGGGATGAACTCATTGCGTATCTTCTCGGTCAGATCGGGCGCGCTCGGCTTCGGCGTCTGCACCCGCACCACGCCGTATTTCGGCGTCTTGTCGGGTGCCGTCTGGCCGTGCGTCAGGCGCGCCTCGCCGATGTGGCTCTCCATCGAGACGACGCTCGGCCCCATGTTCTCCTTCACCCACCCCGAGAGCGTCGCGTCCGCCTGCTCGGCCTGCGCGCGCGTCTCCCAGCGGGAGAGCGAGATGAAGGAGTCAGGGCCGGTGCGCACGACGGTGTAGCGGCTGAGGCCGGGTTGCTCCCGCATCCGGGGCAGGAGTTCGTTGCGGGCTTTCTCCAATGATTCATCGAGAGTGCCGGGCTTAACCCGATAGATGCCAACGCGCGCGTGCATGTGCGTTCCTCCCTGCCGCGAGCGGGACGCGGCAACCGAATGGATGCGCGAACGAACGACGGACCCGATACGGCGTCGCATCCCGTTCCCAACTGCTTCGTTGCGATTGGACTGTGTCAGCATAGCACAGATCACCGATAGTGCCAGAGGCATGACCGACAAATGTGGCCCGTCGGCGGCGTGCGATGGACCCTGTGAGCGATGGGGCGAGTCTGGGGAGGTCAAGAAAGCGGCGCGAGACCGTCCGCCACGGCGGTGAGCAGAGCGGCGATGCCCGTGACGCCCGTCGCGATGGCGTCCACGCTGGCGAGGACTTCCGGCGGGGCGGTGCCGTCCGGCGCGACGACGCCGATGCTCAGGCCCGCCACCTCCCCGGCGGCGCGCAGGCCGCGCAGCGCGTCGAAGGCGTCCACATCGGTCAAGTCGTCGCCGAACATCACCACGCTGTCGAGGGCGTACGCCGCGCAGAGGCGGCGGAGCGCGGAGCCTTTATTGATCGGCACCGGCGGGCGGATTTCGATCAAGGCCCGCCCCTCGGTGAGCCATAAACCCTCGGCGGCGGCGAGCGGTTCGAGCAGCGCGAACAGGGCGGCGCGCGCGTCGCGCTGGTTCGGCGCGAGGCGGTAGTGGACGCTGGCGGTCGGCCCTTTGTCCTCCAGGATCGTGCCGGGCGGCAGCGGCGCGACCCGCAGTTCTTCGATCACGCGGTGGACGTGCGGCGCGTAGGGTGCGGCGTCCGCGTCGGCGGCGAGCGCGCCGCCCGCGAGCGTCTCCATGCCGTGATTGCCGACGACGGGCAGCGCGGGGATGCCGACGACGCCCGCGCCATCCTCGGCGCGGCGCCCCGTCAGGGCGGCGACGAGCGTCAGGCGGGGGATGAGGCGCATCAGGGCGTGGCGGGCGCCCTCGTCCACGCGGGCCGCGCCGGGCGTCGCGGCGATGGGCGCGATCGTGCCGTCAATGTCGGTGATCACACCGGCGCGCGGCAGCCGCAGGAGGCGGAGCAATTCCCGCACATCGGCGGGCGGTGGGATGGCGAGCGATGCGGGCGGATCAGTCGTCGCCATGCACGACTTCCGGCACGGGCTTTGCGGCCCCTCCCTGCCCCGCGGCGGCATCCCTGGCGCGCTGCCGCTTGCCGCCCGTCTCGCGCGCGACGAGGGCGAAGAAGAGGCCCGTCGCGATAATGAGCGTGGCGTTGATGGCGAGCGCGGGGCCGTAGCCCGCCGCGTCGGAGACGATGCCCATGCAGATCGGGCCGAGGATGAAGCCGATATCCCCGAAGGAGCGATAGACGCCGAGCCGCGCGCCGATCCCCTGCCCCTGCGCCAGATCGGCGACGTAGGCGGAGGGCGCGGGGCCGGCGACGCCCGTGCTGATGCCGAACAGGGCGGCAGAGAGCGTGAACCAGAGGATGTTCGGGCTGACGATGAAGCAGACGACGGAGATGCCGGAGAGGATCGTGCTCGGCACAATCGCCGCTTTGCGCCCGAGGTTGTCCACCATCCACCCGGCGACCGGGACGCAGACGAGGTTGCCGAGCGTCGCGAGCGTCAGGATGCCGCCGATCGCCTCCTCGCCGAGATGGTAGCGGTCCGCGCCGAGCAGGGGGAGTGCGGTCGTGCGCGTGCCGGTGCGGGTGAAGAACTGCGCGAGGGTGAGCAGGCAGATGGCGAGGAAGGAGATGTCGCTGAGGAACCGCCACGCCGCGAAGGGGGAGGCGCGGCGCGGGCTTGCCGCCTCCTGCACCGGCGCCTGCTCCCGCGCGGGCGTCGGGATCGTATGGCGGCGCGAGAAGGCCCAGAGGAGGGCGAGGCAGGCCATCCCCGAATAGACGAAGAAGACGCCGCGCGCCCCGAGCGCCCCCGCGACCAACCCGCCGACCGTCGGGCCCGCCGTCGAGCCGAGCAGGAATGAGGCCTGGAAGGTGCTCATCATCCGCCCCCGGTTCTCCGGCGTGCTGATGTCCGCGACGGTCGCCTGCGCGCTGGTGATGAAGAGCGCCGAGCCGATCCCCTCGAGGAACCGGCCGAACAGGAGGACGGCGTAGACGGGCGCCAGCCCGCAGACGATGGAGGAGACGGCGGTGAAGCACATCCCGCCGAGCAGGAACGGGCGGCGGCCGAAGCGGTCCGCCAACCGCCCGGCGGGGGTGTTCGTCAGCAGGCGGGCGATGGGATAGGCGGAGACGATCAGGCCGATCAACGCGCCATTGACGCCGAACGTCCGCCCGTAGAGGGGCAGGATGGGCGCGACCATCGAAAGCCCCACCATGACGAGCGCCACCATCACGCAGAGCGTGAACATCAACTCATTCTGCCGGAGGAGCGCGAGCGCCTTCTTCATCGTGGCGCTAGCATAGCACAGTCGGTGGCGGGCAGCGGGCTGCGGGAAGAGCGGACACGACGAACCGTGGCCGTGCCTGCCGTCCCTTCCGGGTCCTCATCCCGAACGATCCTCCCGCGTAGGAAGAAATACCCCCTGCAAATTACTCGCACATCTCGCAAGCGCGTCGCGCATTCGGGAGGTTCTTCCGATGTGCCACCGCGACCTGCTCTGTATTCTAACATACAGAAACTGTGCGCTTCTGGTGGGGGCCGAGCGACCGGTTGGGCAGCCGCACGCCCGAATGTGTCAGCCAGTACAGAGAGGGGAAAGTCGGATGATGTCGCCACGCGGGTCCTGGGATGGAAATTTGCCACCACCCATATGGCGGGTCGCATCGTTGCCGCCAATAGGGCGCGCGACGCGGCCCGCCGTGCGACGCACGGGGCATTGTTCCTACACCCTGATGCATCTCGGCCTTGTCGGGCTGCTCCTGCTGCTCTCCGCCACGGCCGTCGCCTCCACCGCGCAGCGGGCGAGCGCGGCGACGCCGCGGCTCGGCGCGGTCAATCCGGCGACGAATTTCCCGCGTTGGTATCAGGACGCGAGCGGGACGCGGCTCGAACTCTGCCTCGACGGCGCGCCCAACTGCCTCGCGGCGGCGGCGGATCTCGTCGCCCCCGACGGCGAGGCCTTCTACTTCAACGCCACCGCCAATATGACGACGAGCGCCGGGAAGTCGCTGCTCGTGCTGGGCACCGAATCCGCGTACGCCGCCGCCGGCGTCGGGCAGGAGAGCGTCTTCAACCGCACCCGCCTGCGCATCAACACGTCGCGGACGGGTGCGTTCACGGTGACGTGGCCCTACGGCCAGAAGACGTACGATGTCGCCGACATCTCGACGAGGTTCGAGATCAACGAGACGGTGGACCTCGGCTGCATCGCCGCGCCGCCCATTAATACCTGCAACGACGGCATCGCGCCCGATTTCGACGCGTCGCTGCCCAGTCTCCAGCCCTTCCTGCGATGGGACCCGGCGGTGGCGCCCGCGCCACCGGCCGGATTCATCGGCGACGCGGCGACGCCGCACAAAGTCGTCGGCGGCACGAGCAGCGTCTTCCGCGTCCAGGGGCCCGGCATCAACCCCACCCCCGGCGTGGACGGCTGCCCGACGCTCCAGCCGAAGGGGTACGCGCTCGCGGACTGCGTCGAGACCGATCTCTTCGTGGTGCAGGGCAAACTGGCCGGCCCGCTGGCGAGCGATCCGGCCACGGCGGACTTCCCGACCGAGAGCCTCGGCGGCGCGACGGCCACGCAGGTCGTCGCGCTCACCAACCTCGGCGCGGAGCCGCTCACCGTCGCCGGTGCCGCGATCGACCCGACTAGCGCCAACGCGGGCGACTTCGCGGTCGCCGCCACGAATTGCCCCGCCGCCCTGGCGCGGGACGCGAGTTGCACGGTTGATGTGACCTTCACCCCCTCGGCCATCGGGCTGCGGAGCGCCACGCTCTCGGTCGCCCACGACCGGGTGCGCAGCCCCTTCCAGATCCCGCTCCGGGGTTTCGGCCGGGCCGCCGGCACCGATCCGACCGCGACGCTGGACACGACCAGTGTCACGTTCGGCACGGTGCACGCGGGCACGGACAGCAACAGCCCGCCCCAGCCCGCGGGAGACCTCCCCCGCAAGGCGATCGTCGCCAACAACGGCACCGCCGACCTGCACATCGGTAAGGTCGCGCTCGGCGGGGCCTCCCCCGGCGAGTTCAAATTCACGAGCGATTGCCTCGACCAGCCCGTCGTACCCGGCGCCAGTTGCCCGATCGAGGTCGTCTTCGGCCCGGCGCACGACGGCGCGCGCGGCGCCACCCTGACGATCACCGACGACGCGGCGGACAGCCCGCAGGTCGTCACCCTCGCCGGGACGGGCGCGCAGGGCCTTGTGGCCACCGGGCCGATTGACCCGGCCACCCATTTCCCGAAATGGTACCAGGACAATACCGGCCTGCGTCTCGAGAACTGCCTCGACGGCCTGCCGGTCTGCTTCGCCGCGGCGAGCGACCTCGTCGCCCCCGACGGCGAGGCCTTCTACTTCAACGCCAACGCCGACATCCCGACCGCCGGCGGCCACGCCGGGCTGGTGCTGGGCAACGAGACGGCGTACGCCGCGCCGGGCGACGGGCAGGAGATCGTCTTCAGCCGCGTCCGCTTCTTCGCCACCGGCGGCCTGACGCCGGGCGGCACGTACACCGTGACCCATCCCTACGGCGTGGACCAGTACGTGGCAACCGCGCCGGGGGAGGTGCGGCGGGTGGACGGGACGCAGGACTTCGGCTGCCTGAGCACCCCCTGCACCTTCACCACCGCGCTCGACCCGCTCCTGTCGAGCCGGGTCGGGCCGTTCCTCCAGTGGGATCCGGCGGTCGGGGACAGGCCGCCAACCGGCTACATCGGCGACGGCGCGACGCCGCACAAGGTGACGGGCAGCCCCTTCGGCAGCAACGTCTTCCGCATCCAGGGGCCGGACGTCAACCCGAACCCGGGAACGGACGCCTGCCCGACGCTCGCGGCGGCGGAGAAGGCGAAGGCCGACTACTCACCCGCCAATTGCGTCGAGACGGCCGACTTCGTGGTGCAGGGGAAGGTCCTCGGCCCCGGCCCGGTCATCGCCAGCCCGAAGGGCGGCCAGTTCTCCACCCCCCAGCAGGTCGGCCTGTCCCTCGCCCCGGATCCGGGCGGGCAGTATGACCAGACGGGGGCGAAGATCTACTACACGACGGACGGGACGACGCCGACGACGGCGAGCGCGCTCTACACCGCGCCGATCACCGTCAACGCCTCGATGACGCTGAAGTTCATCGCGGTCAACGCGGCGGGCGGCCTGACGAAGGTGACGAGCGAAATCTACACGCTCGGCGCCCCGGCGGTGACGGTGACGGCCAGCCCGAGGGGCGCGGTCTACGCCACCGCGCAGATGGTGACGCTGACCCCGTCGGACCCCGGCGCGACGATCTACTACACCGAGGACGGCAGCATCCCGACCACGGCGAGCACCCGATATACCCCCGGCACGCCGATCAGCGTGGCGAGTTCGAAGACGCTGAAGTTCATCGGCGTCAATAGCGGCGGCGGCTTGCCGCCCGTCGGCAGCGAGACCTACACGATCGGCAGCGACAAGAGCGCGGTCGGGCCGATTGACCCGACCGACGGCTTCCCCTTGTGGTACCAGGACACGACGGGGCTGCGGCTGGAGAAGTGCCTCGACCCGGCCAACTGCTTCGCGACGCTGCCCGACACGGGCGCGCCGCTCGCCTTCCCGGCGAACTATCCCAGCGAGGTCTTCTACTTCGGCGTCAACGCGCTGATGGGCAGCGGCAGCGGGGGCAGCGCCAAACTGATCCTGGCCACCGAGGCGGGCTTCCTGCCGGGGCCGGGGGCGGCGCAGGGCCAGCAGATCACCTTCAACCGCATCCGGGCCACCGCGAGCGGCCTGACGCCGGGGGCGACATATCGGGTGATCCACCCGTACGGCGTCGAGACGGTGGTCGCGGACGCGAAGGGGCTCCTCAAGTTCAACGAGGACATCGGCTGCGGGGCCGCGCCCTGCGACTTCGCCGCGGCGCTCGCCGGCCGCAACACACCGTGGTTGCGCTGGGACGCGACCGACCCGGCGCCGCCGCCGGGCTTCATCGGCAGCCAGGCCGGGACGCACACCGTGCAGGGCAGCCCGTTCGGCACGAACGTCTTCCGCATCGAGGGTCCGAACGCCGGCGGCCAGGGGGTTGACTTCATCGAGACGGATCAGTTCAACCTCCAGGGCAAGATCGCGGGCTCGCCGGCGACGGCGAACCCTCCGGGCGGGGTGTACAAGGCGGCGCAGTCGGTGACGCTCAGCGCCGCCGACGCGACGGCGACGATCCGCTACACGCCCGACGGGAGCATCCCCACACAGACGAGCGCGCGGTACACCGCGCCGATCACCATCGCCGCGACGACGACGCTCAAGTTCGTCGCTTTCAACGTCGCGGGCACGGCGGGGCCAGTGGCGACCGAGGTCTACACGATTGACACCGTCCCGCCCACCGTCGCGGCCAGCCCGGCGGGCGGCGCGTACACCGGCGCGCAGTCCGTCGCCCTGACCGCCTCCGAGCCGGGGACGATCTACTACACGACGGACGGGACGACGCCGAGTGCGACGAGCAGCGCGGTGTACGCCAGCCCGATCGTGATCGGGGAGGGGACGACGACGCTGAAGTTCGTGGCGGTGGACCGCGCGGGCAACCCGTCGGCGACGGTCGGCTCCCAGACCTATGTCGTCACCATCCCGGCGGCGACGAAACCCGGCGCGCCGACGGGCGTGGCGGCGACGGCCGGGGATGCCCGGGCGACAGTGACCTGGACGAAGCCCGCCTCGGACGGCGGCAGCCCGATCACCGGCTACACAATCATCGCCACGGCGGTCGGCACGCGCGCGACGGTCGCCGCGAGCGCACCGGCCGGGGCGACGATCCCGACCAGCGCGACGGTGACCGGCCTGACCAACGGCACCACCTATACCTTCACCGTCACGGCGACCAATCGCCTCGGGAGCGGCCCTGCCTCGGCACCCTCCGGCAGCATCACGCCGACCGGGCCGACCATACAGCCGCCACCCGCCAATGTGGCGCCGGTACCGGCGGTGCGGCAACCGGCGCTCGGCGTGGCGCCCGACCCCGGTAAGCCCGCACCGGCACCCGCCCCACCGTCCCGGTGATGGGCACGCGCCGCGCCGGGATCATATCCCTTCCGGGCCTTCTGTTCCAACCGTGCGGCGCAGGGATGCGCCGCACTTTGCCGGGGGAGGACGCGCCAGCGGTAGGGCCATTTCTTAAGAGAGGGCGAACCACCCGACAAAATACATCCCTCCGCATTCTGCCGGTCAATTGGGATGAAATACCCGGCGCTTGTAGCGGTCTCCATCGCGATTGCGCCGCGTATTCGGGAGATTCTTCCGATGCCCGCTCTTCCCCGATGACTGTATTGTAACGTCCAGTAACTGTTTATTCGTGTGGGGCGGGTCGGATGGGGCAACCCGGCCGTCGAGTGGGGTGACCAGTGTCGGTCGGCACAGAAAGGGGAGATGGCTGATGGGGCAGAAAGGCGCACGCGCGCAATCGCGGCGGGGGAGGTGATTGCCCGCTCGTGAGACAGCAGACAGATTGAGCGGCGCGACCGGGCCGCCACGCAGCCGCCAGTGTTCGCGCTCCGCAAACGGCACCGTCCCGGTGCAGATTGGATTCGCTATGCGTTCTCTCTGTAAACTCCTGAACATCGGCCTCGTCGCGCTGATGATGCTCTCGTTCGTCGCCACGACCGCCGCCGTTACGCAGCCTGTGGGCGCGGCGGTGGCACCGGCGCTCGGGGTGGTGGATCCCGCCACCAACTTCCCGGCCTGGTATCGGGACACCAACGGGGTGCCCCTCGAACTCTGCCTCGACGGCGCGCCCAACTGCGTCGCCGCCGCCGCGGACCTCGTCGCCCCGGACGGCGAGGCGTTCTACTTCAACGCCACCACCGACCTGACGACGAGCGGCGGCAAGTCCCTGCTCGTGCTGGGCACCGAGTCCGCCTTCGCGGCGGCGGGGATTGGGCAGGAGAGCGTCTTCAACCGCACGCGCATCCGCATCAACACCTCGCAGCCCGGCGCGTTCACGGTGACGTGGCCCTACGGCCAGAAGACGTACGATGTCGCCGATGTCGCGGCGGGCAAGTTCGAGATCAACGAGACGGTGGACTTGGGCTGCATCGCCGCGCCGCCGGACAACACCTGCAACGACGCCAAGTCCCCCAACTTCGCGGACGTGCGGGAGAGCCTCAAGCCCTTCCTCACATGGGACACGGGGGCGCCGGCGGGGTTCATCGGGGACGCGGCCACGCCGCACAAGGTGGCGGGCAGCCCGCTGGGCACGAATGTCTTCCGCGTGCAGGGGCCGGCGATCAATCCGACCCCGGCGGTGGACGGCTGCCCGACGCTGACCCCCAAGCCCGCCGGATATAATCCCGCGGACTGCCTGGAGAACGCGCTCTTCGTGGTGCAGGGCAAGCTTGCCGGCCCGCTGGTGAGCGAGCCGACCAGGGCGGAGTTCGCCGCCGTCCAGGACGTCAACACGTCGGCCACGCAGTCGGTCACCATTAAGAATGTCGGCGCGACCGCGGTGACCGTCAATCCCGCCGCGTTCGCGGTCACCGGGCCGAGCGCGGGGGATTTCGCGGTTGATAGCACGACCTGCACCACCCTCACTACGGACGCGACGTGCACGGTGACCGTGCGCTTCACGCCCACCGAGGGCGGGTTCCGCAGCGCCACGCTCTCCATCACCCACGACGGCGTGCTGCACAGCCCCGTGCTCGTCCCGCTCGCGGGGATCGGCCGGGGAACCGGCAGCGTGAGCATCGAGCCTGCCGGGGGCAGCATTGATTTTCAGACGGTGCACGTCGGCGGCACGGAGAGCGTCGCCGCCCCCAAGCGCGTGACCGTCACCAACACCAGCGCCACCGCCAGCGTGACCATCGGCAAGGTCTCCCTGGGCGGCGCCAACGCGGGCGAGTTCCAGATTGTCGGCGGTGGCGCCGCGCAGAACTGCGTCGCCGGGACGGTCGTCGCGCCCGGCGCCAGCTGCACGATCGCCGTCGCCTTCGCCCCGGCGCACGGCGGTTCCCGCAGCGCCCTCCTCTCGATCACCGAGGACGCGGACTCCAGCGCGCGCAACGTGGAGCTCACGGGCGTGGGCGATCAGGGGATCGTGCACGTCGGCCCGGTGGATTCGGCCACCCACTTCCCGAAGTGGTACGAGGACAAGACCGGCCGCAAGCTGGAGAACTGCCTCGACGGCCTGCCGGTCTGCTTCGCCGCGGCGAGCGACCTCGTCGCCCCCGATGGCGAGGCCTTCTTCTTCAACGCCAACACCCAGATTGACCTCCCGAGCGGCGGCCGGATCGGGCTGGTCCTCGGCGTCGAATCGGCGTACGCGGGGTCGGGCGCGGGCCAGGAGATCACCTTCAACCGCGTCCGCTTCTTCGCCACCAGCGGCCTGACGACGGGCACGCTCTACAAGGTGACTCACCCGTACGGCGTTGATACGTACATCGCGACCGGCGATGCCGCCGAGGGCGGGGTGCGCCGCGTGGACGGGACGCAGGACATCGGCTGCCTCCTCCCGGCCCCGACCGCGCCCT
>JAICIL010000091.1 GCA_025924435.1 Chloroflexia bacterium
CCAGCACACTCGGCACGATGCCGACGACCTCAAGGCTCGCGTGCCGCGCCACCTCGCGCCACGCGGGCGTCCGATCGGCGGCATGGAGCGTCAATGCGCGCACCGCGACGGGGGAGTGCAGGACGATGCATTCGCGGCGCGACGCCGGGGCCGCGAACTGCGCGAGCGGCACGCTGAAGTAGCCGCCGAGGACGCGATGGCCCGCCGCCTTTTCCGCCTGCTCGACGGCGATCCGGATCGCCCCGCCCAGGCGGCGGGCATCGGCGACGACGCCGCGCGTCAGCCCCTGCGCGGGCGTGACGCCGAGGCCGAGCACCGGCACCGCTTCGTCGTCGCCATCCGTTGTGGCCGATCCCGCGATCACGACGCGCACATCAACATTGCCGGCATCAATGCCGACCACCGTCCCGTACGATCGCTGCGTTTGCGCCCGCCACCAACTCACGCGCGCTCCATCCCCTTCACCATTTCGCTACTTTGTACGTAGAATGGGCCGCTCAGGATCACGAAGATCGGCCTCCACCCACGGCGGCTGCCGCAGCAATTGCTTCAACAGTGCAAGTTTCTTGCCGAGATGTTCGTCATTTCCCAGCACCGCGCGCCATGTGCCGGCCTGCACGACCAATCCCACCGCCGGATCGAGCGCGACCGCCGCCTGCGTCAACCCGGCTTCCGTCGGCAATCGCTGATTGAGCGCCAGCGCCGCGCGGATGGCGTCGTCGCTCACCCGCCCGCCCGCCGTCGGGATCGGGATACCGGCGAGCGCCTGGAGATGCGGCAGCGACGGCGGCGCGGTCGCGTCGGGCTGCCCCAGCACATCCCCGGCCTCGTCAACGAGATACGACTGACCGGCCGCGTCCCAGACCAACACCGACTGCCGTTCGACGACCCGCACGACGATCGTATCCGGCGCTTCGGTATGCACGTCGCCGCGCTGCACACCGGGAAGCGCGGCGATACGCCGTGCGACGGCGGCGTTATCCACACCGAAGACGCTCCGCCCGACCACCCCGGTCGTCTCCGCGACGGTCGAGCCGGGCAGCGCGGCGACGCCGGTGACGACGACGCGGTTGACGGCGAAACGGGCATCCGTCAGCACGAAGGCGAGCAAGCCGCCCAGCGCGAGCGCGCCGATCCCGGCGGGCAGGCGGCCATTGCGCACCATGACCATCGCCCACCGCAGGATATGGGCACACGCCTGCCCGACGCGCTTCGCCGTCATGCCGCGCGCCATCGCTCAGGCCTCCCCGCGCCGTCGGCGGCGCCGGTCGTGCCGCGCGATGGCGAGCGCGATCAGCCGGTCCACCAACTCGCCGTACGAGACGCCGACCGCCTGCCACATCATCGCGTACATGCTCGTGGCGGTGAACCCCGGCATCGTGTTGATCTCGTTGATCAGCACGCGGTCGTTCGCCTCGTCGTAGAAGAAATCCACGCGAGCAAGGCCCTGCGCGTCCACCGCGCGGAACGCCTCGACCGCGCGGCAGCGTATTTCGTCGGCAATATGCGGCGGCAGGTCGGCGGGGATGCGCAGGCGCGTCGCGGGGTCGGTGTACTTCGCCGCGTAATCGTAGAAGTCGTGCCCCCGGACGATGATCTCGCCGACCGCCGACGCCCGCGGCTCCTCATTGCCCAATACGCTGCACTCGACTTCCCGGCCCGTGATCGCTTCTTCGACGACGACGCGCCCGTCCACATCGAAGCGGAACGCCTCCATGAGCGCGCCGGGAATATCGCCCTCCGTCTCCGCCTTCGACACGCCGACGCTCGAACCCATATTGGCGGGCTTGATGAAGCACGGCAGGCCGACCGTGGCGGCTAACCGCTCGATGACCGCGCCCGGCGCGCGCTCCCACTCCGATTCGCGGACGAGTTGCGCGCGGGGCGTCGGCAGCCCCGCGTCGCGGAAGAGCGCCTTCATCATCGCCTTGTCCATCGCCGCCGCCGAGCCGCGCACGCCGGAGCCGACGTAGGCGATATCCGCCAGTTCGAGGAAGCCCTGCACCGTGCCGTCCTCCCCGAATGGCCCGTGCAGCACCGGGAAGACGACGTCGAGGCGGTGCAACTCGCGCGACGCGCCCTCCGGCCCCGCCGCCAACGCCCGGTCGCGCGCGGCGGGGATGATGGCGTGCGACGCGCCACCCGTCTCCGGCGGCTTTTCGGTCAGTTGCCCGCCCGCCGCGAGCAGGTCGCGCATCGGGTCGCCCCCCGCGAGCCACTGCCCCTGCCGCGTGATGCCGATGGGCACAACCTCGTACGCATCGCGGTCGAGCGCGGCCATCACGGACTGCGCCGAGGCCAGCGAGACCGCGTGCTCGCTCGATTGCCCGCCGAAGAGGATGCCGACGCGAATTTTTCGCCCGCGCCGCGCCGGTTGCTCGCTGGTCATAATGCCCCTGTCTGCCGCACATCCCACCGCCCGATGCGCTGCACTTCGTACTGGAGTTCGATCCCGAATCGCGCCCGGACGCAGGCGCGGCAGTGGTCGCCGGCGGCGAGCACGTCCGCCGCCGTCGCCTTGCCGAGATTGACGATGAAATTGGCGTGGACGGGCGAGACTTGCGCCTGCCCAACGGTGAACCCTTTCAGGCCGCACGCCTCGATCAGCCGCCCCGCCGCGTCGCCGGGCGGGTTCTGGAACATCGAACCCGCCGAGGCCGCCTGCGGCTGCGCGACCTTGCGCCAGTCGTGGTATTCGACGGCCCGCGCCCGCAATGCGGCGGGATCGCCCGGCGACAGCCGCACGCGGACGGTGGTCAGGACGCCGCCGCGCGCGCCATCTTTGATCGCGCTGTGCCGGTACGCATAGGCGAGATCGGCCACTGTCACCGTCTCCGGCGTCCCGTCGTACCGGATCAATGTCGCATCCAGGAAGGACGCGCTCATCTCGCCGCCGTGCGCGCCCGCGTTGTTGGCGACCGCACCGCCGAGCGTCCCCGGCAGGCCGACGGCCCATTCCAGCCCCGCCAATCCGCGCTCGCCGCACGCCTCCGCGAAGCCGGAAATCAGCATCCCGGCGTGCCCCGTGACGACGGGCGCGGCCGGATCATCCAGGTCAATCCGCAGCATCGGGCGCGGCGTCAGCATTTTGACGACGAGGCCCGCGACCCCGGCATCCGCCGCGAGGATGTTGCTGCCACCGCCGATCACCGTGACCGCGACGCCGGACACCGCCGCCCAGCGGAGGGCGTCGCTGAGCGGCTCATCGCCCTCCGCCGCGCCGATCTTGAGGAACCAGTCCGCCGGGCCGCCGACGTGCAGCGTCGTGTGGCGACGCAATGGCTCGTTCGCTTTGATCGCCGCTCGGCCGGTCACGGTCACTCCCGCCGTCATCTCGCCACCTCGCGGCATTGCAGCCGTTGCAGCACCCGCGGGCCGACCGTCGTGATGTCCCCCGCGCCGAGGGTGAGGACGATGTCGCCCGGCCGTACCTCGGACATGATGCGCGCCGCCGTTTCCGCGAGGTCGCCGCTGTACCTGCCGCGCCCATCCGCGACGGCGTCGGCGATGTCCCGCGCGTGGATCGTGCCGGGGTCCGGCTCCCGCGCGGCGTAAATGTCGGTGACGAACGCGACATCCGCGCCGGAGAGCGCATCGGCGAATGCGGCGGCGTAGAGCGTCGAGCGGCTGAACGTATGCGGCTGGAAAACCGCCACGATCCGCCGCGCCGGGTGGCGCGCCCGCGCCGCCGCGAGCGTCGCGCGCACTTCCGTCGGGTGGTGCGCGTAGTCGTCAATCACAATCACACCGGCGACCTCCCCGACAAGCTCGAACCGCCGTCCGACGCCGCGATAGCCCGCGACGGTGCGGAGTGCGTCGCCCGCGTCCACGCCGACCTCCGCGCATGTTGCGACCGCCATTGCCGCGTTCCGCGCGTTGTGCTCGCCCGCGACGGTAAGGGTGGCGCGACCGACCGATGCACGGCCGTGGAGCAGCGTCACGGCATCATCCGGCTCGTGCACGATCCGCCAATCCGCCGTCGCCGCCGTGCCGACCGTCCGCACGCTCCGCCGCCCGTTCGCCTCCGGGAGCGTCGCCGCGCTGTGCGGATCGTCCGCGTTGGCGATGATCGTCCCGCCGTCGCGCGTCAGGTCCGCGAACCGGGCGAAGGCATCCAGATATTTCTCGACCGTCGGGAAGATGTCCGGGTGATCGTGCTCGATGTTCGTGACGACGGCGATATCCGGTGTGAGGTGGAGGAACGAGTAATCGTACTCGTCCGCCTCGACGACGGCGAGCGGCCCCGCGCCGTTGCGCGCGCTCGTACCGAGGTCGCGGATTTCCGCGCCGACGACGAAGAGCGGATCGTGGCCGAGCGCGCTGAGGATGTAGGCGATCATGCCGCTCGTCGTGCTCTTGCCGTGCGTCCCCGCCACGGCGATGCACCGCCGCGCGTTGGCGAGCGCGCCGAGCAGCGCCGCCCGCTTGACGACCGGGATGCCGCGCGCCCGCGCCGCCGCCAGTTCGACATTCTCCTCGCGCACCGCCGCCGAGATGACGACGAGCGCCGCATCGCCGACGTACGCCGCGTCGTGGCCGACATGCACCGCCGCGCCGAGGTCGCGCAGCGCCGTCAGGGCGGGCGAATCGCTCCGGTCGGAGCCGGTGACGCGGAATCCCTGCGCGAGCAGGATGCGCGCCAGCCCGACCATCCCCGCGCCGCCGATGCCGACGAAATGGATGGTCGCGCCCGCTGGTGGGAGCGCGATTGTCGCGCGCGGCATCTCAGTCATCGCCAATCCCATCCGTCCGCCGCGCCCGACGCCGCGCCCGTTCCGGGGTGCGCGATGTGCGGGAAATATTAATCAGGACGCCGAGCGCGCCGAGCGTCACCGCGAGGGACGAGCCGCCGTACGAGAAGAGCGGCAGCGGCACGCCGGTGAACGGGATCGCCGTCGTCACGCCGCCGATGTTGATGACGGCCTGGAAGACGAGCCATGTCGTGATGCCGGTCGCCATGATCGCGCCGAAGCGATCCGGCGCGCGCAGCGCGGTCCGGTAGCCGCGCACCGCCATCGCCGCGAACAGCCCGATCACGATGGCGCACCCGACGAGGCCCAGTTCCTCGCCGATCACCGCGAAGATCGCGTCCGTGTGCGCCGCCGGGAGCCAGCTGAATTTCTGCCGCGACGCGCCGAGGCCGAGGCCGAAAATGCCGCCGTCGCCGAGGGCGATCCGCGCCTGCCAGAGCTGCCAGCCCGCGTCGCGCAGGTCGCGCTCCGGGTGCAGGAAGAGCAGCAACCGCTCGCGCCGGTACGGCGCGGTGAGGGCGAGCAGCGCGAACGCGCCGACGCCGCTCAACAGGAACAATCCGAGTTGGCGGATGTCCGCCCCCGCGATCAGGAAGACGCTGATGCCGACGACGGCGAGCACCGTCGCCGTGCCGAGGTCGGGTTCGAGCATGACGAGGAAGAGGATCGCGCCGAGGATGATCGCGAAGGGGATCGCACCATTCAGGAAGTGGCGAATCCGGCTCCCCTTCCGGTCGAGCAAGTCCGCCATGTAGAGGATGAGGACGAATTTCATGATCTCGCTCGGCTGCACCTGCAACGGGCCGAGGTCGAACCAGCGCCGCGCGCCGAAGACCGTCCGCCCGAGCGGCAGGACGGCGACGAGCGACAGCGCCGTCCCGATCATCGCGGGCACCGACCACCGCCGCCAGAAATGGTAGTCCACGCGCGACGTGACGAGCAGCGCCGCGACGCCGAGCACGCCGGCGCCGGCCTGCCGCTTGAGGAAATAGAGGCCGTCGCCCGTGTCCCGGATGCCGACCGCGTACGACGCGCTGAAGAGGATCAGCGTGCCGAGCGAGGCGAGCACAATCAGCGTGCCGACGAGCACCGTGTCCACCTGCCCCTGCGGCGCGGCGGTCGCGGGCCGGGCGCGCGCGCGCGTACCGTTCAGCGCGATCCGTTCAACGGCCATGATGCGCCCCCGCTTCCTGCCGCAGCCGCTCGACGGCGGCGCGGAATTGCTCCCCACGGTCGAACTCGTTCTGGAAGACACCGAACGACGCCGCGCCCGGCGAGAGCAGCACCGTGTCGCCCGGTTGCGCGAGGCCGACCGCTCGCGCGACGGCCTCCGCCATGCCCCGCAGCGGCCCGATGACCGGCCCCGCATAGCCGCGCGACGCCAGCATCGCCGCGAGGGGCGTCGGCACCCGGCCATCGAAGAGGATGATCGCTTTCGCGCCCAGCATCGCGTCCGCGAGGGCGGTGAAATCCAACCCCTTGTCCGACCCGCCCGCGAGCAGGATCACCGGCCCCGGCGTCGTCGCAAGGGCCGCGACCGCCGCCGCCGGTGCGGTCGCGGCGGTGTCGTTGATGAATCGGACGCCGTCTATCACGCCGAGGTCCTCGTAGCGATGCGGCGCGCCGCGAAACGCCCGCAGCCCGGCGCGCACCGCGTCCACCGGCGCGCCGTAGGCGAGCGCCGCCGCAGCCGCCGCGCAGGCGTTGATCCGATTGTGCGCGCCCGGCAGCGCAAGGTCGCCCCCACGCCCCAGCGGATATGAGCGGGCGCCATCGGCCCACAGCAGCGTGTCGGCATCCGCGATCCACCACGAACCTGGCGGATATCCGGCCACGGGGGGTAGCGCGCCGAACGGCACGACGCGCGCGCGGGATTCGCCCACCCGCCCGGCGAGGAACGTCAGACCCGGATCGTCCCGCGCGTCGTCGCCCGTCCACGTCGGCAGGATGAGCGTATCCCGCGTCGTCTGGTAGCGCGCGATGGCCCATTTCGCCTCCGCGTAGGCGCCGAAATCGGGGTAGCGGTCGAGATGATCCGGCGAGAGGTTCGTCACCACGGCGACCCGCGGACTCAGCCCCCGCTCGCCCGTCGCTTCGAGTTGGAACGACGAGAGTTCGAGCACGACGGGCGTCTCGGGCGCGATCGCGGGGAGCGCGTCGAGCGCGGAGACCCCCATGTTCCCCGCGACGACCGCCTCCGGCTTCCATTGCCGCAGCATCTCGCCGATCCAGAGCGTCGTCGTCGTCTTCCCCTTCGTCCCCGTCACGCCGATCACCGGCGCGGGGCAGGCGGCGAGGAAGAGTGTCATCTCCATCTCCACCGGGATGCCCGCCGCGCGCGCCTCCGCAAGGAGCGGCGCGTCGCTCGGCACGGCGGGGTTGCGCACGACGATGTCGTAGTCGCGCACGCGAATGCCCTCGTGCCCGCCGAGCCGGTACGCGACCGGCAGGCCGTCCAGCGAGCGGATCGCCGCGTCGAGCGCCGCCGCGTCCCGGCGGTCCGTCACCGTCACGTCCGCCCCCGCGCGCGCGAGGAAGCGGACCACGCCGCTCCCTCCCTCGTGAAGGCCGAGGCCGATGAGGAGCGCGCGCTTGCCGCGCAGGTTGGGTTGTGAAACGTGCTCCGCCATGCTCTCTTCCCTATGACAAGGCGAGGGCGATGCCGAGCATCCCCGCCGCGATGCCGACGAGCCAGAACCGCATCTGCACCTGCGTCTCCGACCAGCCGATCAGTTCGAAATGGTGGTGGATCGGCGCTTTCTTGAAGATGCGCTTGCCGTGCGAGAGCTTGAAATAGCCGACTTGCAGCATCACGGAGAGCGTCACAACGACGAAGACGAAGCCGACCACGGGCAGGATCAGCCATTGCCCCGTCTGGAACGCGGCGACCGCCAGCCCCGCGCCGATGGCGAGCGACCCCGTATCGCCCATGAAGACCTGCGCCGGGTGCGCGTTGTACCAGAGGAAACCGATCAAGGCCCCGACCATCGTGAAACAGAAAGTGACGACCTGCAATTGGCCCTGCAAGTAGCCGATGATCCCGTAGGCGATGTACGCGATGGCCGCCGTGCCGCCCGCGAGCGAGTCCAGCCCGTCGGTCAGATTAACCGCGTGCGCGAAGCCCATGATGCTCACCAGCGCGATCGGGAAATAGACGATGCCGATGTCGAACTTCCCGACGAACGGGACGAACATGTTGTGCAGGCCGAGCGGGCCGTAGAGCACCCACGCCGCCACCACCGCGAAGAGGAAGAGCCAGGCGAACTTGAAGCGCGCCGTCAGCCCGGTGCGCGTGCCGCCGACGAGATTGAGCATGTCGTCCACCGCGCCGAGCACCGCGCAGGCGAGCAGCACGCCGAGCGGCAGCAGCATCGAGAGCCGCCCGACGAGATTGAAGATCGCGGTGAGCAGCACCACACTCGCGGCGATCATGATGCCGCCCATCGTCGGCGTGCCCATCTTGACGAGGTGGCTCTCCGGCCCCTCCACGCGGATGCGCTTGCCGATCTTGTGCCGTTTGAGGGTCGCGATGATCGGCCGCCCGATGATGACGGTCATCACAAACGCGACGGCCCCCAGGGCGAGCGACGCCGCGAGGTTCGCCCGCGGCTGGAGGGGCAGCACCTCGGTATGGAGGAGGACAACGGCGACCAGCGGCATCGCGCTCATGGCGAGCCACCCGGCGGCTGCGTCGTGCTCGCGCTCTCCGTCGAGGCAGGCTCCGCGTCGGTCCCCGTCTCGGCGCGCAGTGCGTCCACCAGCGTTTCCATGTGCATCCCGCGCGAGCCTTTGATGAGGACGACATCGCCGGGGCGCAAGTCCGCGCGCAACCGGCGCGCGAGCGCGTCTCGCTGGTCGGGCGGGAAGGCGACGACCGCCTCTTTCGCCATCCCCGCCATCGTCGCCGCCTCCGCCGTGGTCGCGCTGCGGTTGCCGAAGGTGTAGAGCCGGTCCACGACCGCCGCCGCCCGCTGCCCGACCCGCGTGTGCCCCTCGGCCTCGTAGACGCCGAGTTCCAGCATATCCGCCAGGACGGCGATGCGGCGGGGCGCGTCGAGTTCTTCGAGCAGATTGAACGCCGCGAACGCGGATTGCGGGCTGCTGTTGTACGTGTCGTCAATCAGCGTCGCGCCGTTTGGCCCCGGCACGGTGTAGAGCCGCAATTGCGTCTGCTCGCCCTCAAGCCCCGCGAGGATGTCCGGCAACCCGAGGCCGAGCGCCCGCGCGACGCCGGTCGCCGCCAACGCGGTATGTACGCTGTGTCGCCCGAGCAATGGCAGCCGGACGCGCACGGGACGCTCGCCCGGCAGCAGCAGCCGGAAAGAGATGCCGGAAAGCCCCTCGCTCTCGACCGCCGCCGCGCGGATGTCGTTGTCGTCGTTCAGGCCATAGGTGATGACGCGCGCCGCCGCGCGCGACCGCATGCCGCGCACATTGGCGTCGTCGCCGTTGAGGACGGCAAACCCGTCCGGCGGCAACCCGGCGACGAGATCACCCTTGTTGGCGATCAGCGCTTCCTGCGAGCCGAATCGTTCGAGGTGCGACACGCCGATATTCGTGACGACGCCGATGCGCGGGCGAGCGATCTTCACCATCGTCGCGATGTCGCCGGGGTCGTACAGCGCCATCTCGACGACCGCCACCTGCACATCGGGCGTCAGGCCCAGCAGCGCGAGCGGCATGCCGGTGATCGCGTTCAGGTTGCCGGGGTTGCGCAGCACGCGATAGCGGCGGCCCAGCACCGTCGCGATCAGTTCCTTCGTGCTCGTCTTGCCCACGCTCCCGGTCACGCCGACGAGCGGCACCTGATAGAGCGCGCGCCACCATGAGGCGAGCGTTTGCAGCGCGCCCAGCGTCTCCGGCACCGCGATGACCGGCAGCGGCGGGGCGTTCCCCGCCGCGACCACGCCCGCCAGCCAGTCGGCGCGCACGACCGCGCAGGCCGCCCCGCGCTCCGCCGCCTGGCCGAGAAAGGTGTGCCCGTCCGTCGTCGTGCCGGGCAGCGCGAAAAAGAGCGCATCCTTTGTGACCTGGCGAGAGTCAATGACGATCGTGCGGAAGAGGAAATCGGGCGGGAGCGCCGCGCCCGCGACGAGCGTCCCCGTCGTACCGGCCAGGACATCGCGCAGCCGGATCATGGCTTCCTCGGCGGCGCGGGCGGGACGCCCGCATAGCGCAAAAGTTGGCCCGCCAGCCGGCCGAGCGCGGGTGACGCGACATCGCCACCGAGCGAGTTCTTCTTCGGCTGGTCTATCTTGATGAGCACGGTGAAGAGCGGTTTATCGGCGGGGAAAAAGGAGATAATCGAGGCGATGGTCTTGTCCTCCACGTACGCGCCGGTCTTCGGGTCCGGAATCTGCGCCGTCCCCGTCTTCGCGGCAATATCATACCCCGGCAGGGCGATCTTGTCCGCCAGGGCACTGTGCGTCGCCTGGGTCATCATCTGCCGCACCGTCGCCGCCACGTCCGGACGGATCACCTGGCGGACCGGCTGCGGGCGGTGATCCTGCACGAGTTCGCCGTGCCGCTCGACGCGATCCACGACGTACGGCGTGTAGAGTGTGCCGCCATTGGCAATCGCGGAGGCCGCCGTGACCATCTGCAACGGCGTGACGGTCAGCCCCTGTCCGAACGAGTTGGTGTACAGATCAATCGGATTCCAGATCGTCGTCGGGTTGTCGGGCCAGCGGACGATGCCGATCTCCTCGCCGTCGAGGTCCACGCCCGTCTTCTGGCCCATGCCGAACTGCCGCAGCATGGCGTAGAAATTCTCTTTTCCCGTCCGCTTGGCGATGTACGACGCGCCGACGTTCGATGAGCGCTCCAGCACCTGCTCCATCGTCTCGGGGCCCCACGCGCGGTGATCGAGGTTGTAAATCGTGTCCGTCTCGACCCTGGTGAAGCCATTGTCAACCAGCGTCGTCTGCGGCGTGATGCCGCCCGTCTGCAACCCCGTCGCCATCGTGAAGATCTTGAATGTGCTGCCGGGTTCGTACGTCGCGCCGACGGCGGGGTTGAGGTAACTCTGCGGGTCCGCGCGGCTATAGGCGTTCGGGTCGTACGACGGCGCGGAGGCGGAGGCGAGGAGCGCGCCGGTGTTCGGGTCCATGACGAGGATCGTGCCGCCGACCGCGCCCTGCTCGCCGATCGTCCGCGCCAGTTCATCTTCCGCCATCCGCTGGATCGCCGCGTCAATCGTCAGCGTGAGGTCCGCGCCCTCGACCGGCGCTCGATACTGCTGCTCCCCGAAGCCGAGCGGCTGCCGCGCGACGTCCGTCTCGGCGACGAGGATGCCCGGTTCGCCGCCGATGAGGTCGTTGTACCGCCCCTCGACGCCGTACGCGCCCGCGCCGCTCGCGTTCGTGAAGCCGAGCAGGGGGGAGAGGAATGGCCCGTTCGGATACGTGCGCTTCGGCACTTCCTGGTAGATGATCTCCGGGTGCTCCTTCGGCGGGAAGCGCGCTTTGATCGCCGCGACGGTCGCGTCGTCGAGTTGCCGCGCGACGAGCGACCACTCCACATCGGTGGCGTTGACGCGCGCGTAGACCGTGTCGAGCGGGATCGTCAGGATCGCCGAGAGTTCCTGCGCCAGCCCGACGCGGTCCCGGTCGGTCAGTTTCTTGGGCGTCACATAGATGTCCGTCGAGGGGATGTTCGTCGCGAGGACGAGGCCGCCCCGGTCGAGGATCAGCCCGCGTCGCGGCAGCAGCGTCTGCTCCTGCACGCGAAAATCCCGCCCCTGCGACTGCAACCGTTCGCTGCCGACGACTTGGAAGGAGACGAGCCGCCAGCCGATCGCGCTCGAAATCAGCGCGAAGACGCAGAAGAGCGACACGATGCGCCAGCCGGAAATCAGTCCCTTGCTCATGGCGTTGCCCCCGGTGTGGCCGTCGGAACCGGCCCGCTGTTCTCGGCGCGCGCGTGGCCGGTCAACGCGTCCACGATGCGCCGTCGCAGGCCGGGCGGTGGCGATGGCGCGGCGGTCGCCGCGACCGGCGCATCCGGCACGTCGGGCAGGGTGAGATAGACGGTGCCACCCGGCGTGGGCGGGCGCAGGCCCTGATCGCGCGCGGTGGTGTCCGCGCGGCTCAATGTCTGGAAACCGGCGACCTGCGCCGCGAGCCGCGCGTTGGCGTCGCGCGTCTGCGCGGTCTCTTCTTCGAGCGTTGCCCGCCGGCTGGCGAGCGAGGCGACGTGGCTCGTCTCCAGGAGATAGACGAGCGCGAGCGCGCCTACGCAGGCCGTCACGAGCAGCCAGACGACGATCCGGCGCACCGCCTCCGTCCGCGCGCGCGCCAGCAGCCCCTGCGCGCCGCTGGCGATGCGCGCGCCGATCGGCGACGGCTCGGCTTCCTCGATCGGCACCGCCATCGGGGCCGGGATGCGGGTCACGGTCGCACGCGTCCGCGCGGGGAAGAGCATCAGGCGCCTCCATCCGGCGCGCGCTTCTCGGCGGCGCGCAACTTGGCGCTCCGCGCGCGCGGGTTCGCGGCGATCTCCGCATCGGTCGGCGTGACCGGGCGCGGCGTGAGGATGCGCAGGCTCGGCGCCCGCGCCACCGGCGGCACGGGCACCGAGCGCGGCAGCGTGTCCGGTTCGGTCGCGCTCGCCTCGTGCCGGAAAAAACGCTTCACGGCCCGGTCCTCCAGCGAGTGGAAGGAAATAACCGCGAGCCGCCCACTGGGGCGCAACAAGTCGCGCGCCGCGGCAAGCGCCCGCTCCAGCGCGCCCATCTCATCATTGACCGCGATCCTGAGCGCCTGGAAGACTTGCGTCGCCGGGTGGATGCGCCCGCGCCGCCCGCCCTTCGCGCCGACGACCGTCTCCGCCAGTTGGAGCGTCGTCGCATACGGTCGGGTCGTCCGCCGCTCGACGATCCGGCGCGCGACGCGCCGGGATGCCTGTTCCTCCCCGTAGGCCCGGAAAAGGTCCGCCAGCGCGGCCTCGTCCCACGTGTTGACGATCGCCGCCGCCGTCGGGCCGCGCGTCGTGTCGAAGCGCATGTCGAGCGGCCCGTCGTGCATGAAGGAGAAGCCGCGCGCCGCGTCGCCGAGTTGGAACGACGAGAGGCCGAGATCGAGCAGGATCGCGCCGAGCGTCCCCGCTTCCCAGCCGACCGACGCCGCCGCCTCGGCCATCGCCGCGAAGTTCGCGTGCCGCAGGATGAGCCGGTCGCCGTACTCCGCCCGTAATGCCTCGCCGCGCGCGATGGCATCCGGATCGGCGTCGAGCGCGAGGACGCGGCCATCCGGCGCGGAGGCGTCGAGCAGCGCGCGCGTGTGCCCGCCCCCGCCGAACGTCCCGTCGAGCATCGCCATCCCCGGCGAAGGCGCGAGCAGCGCGAGCGATGCCGCGTGCAGCACGGAGAGATGCCCCACGGGCGATGCCGCGTCGTCGGCTGATAATTCGGCTGCTGGATGGTGCTCGGCCATGGTC
The DNA here is from genome assembly GCA_025924435.1 of Chloroflexia bacterium. The sequence goes on from JAICIL010000091.1 coordinate 13,188, forward strand.
CCTCGGCGATTGTCCTTCTCGTTCAGCATCCCACGGCAGTTATCCGCAATGTACGTACACTATTACCCACATCGTCCACGGATTGTCCCCACGCTGCGGGCAGTTATCCACATTCTATCCGATCAGCCGTGCCAAAAGGCCGGAATTCCTAGTACGTACATTTTGCGCGTACATCTCGTTTCTTGCAAGACGAACGGATGTTCTGGTATACTGTCGTCAGTCCGAACTGACCGATGGAGGGAAAGCATGTTTCTCATCTGGTTCGACAACGACCGCAAGCGCCCGCTCCGCGCGAAGGTTGAGGCGGCGGTGGAGCGGTATCAGGAGCGATTCGGCCTTGCCCCCGAACTCGTGCTGCTCAATCCGGCGCAGCCGGGCGCGGAGGAGGCGATTGCGGGCATCCCCGTCCGCACGACGCCGCTCGTCTCGCCGGATCACTTCTATGTCGGCGCCGAAGACCCCGGCGAGCGCGATACGCTGCATCCGGCGGCCGCATAACCCCGGAGTCGGGGGGGTGGGGGGGGGGGGGGGGGGCGGGGCGGCAAGCGCGCGGAGGGGCCGGCACCCCCCCCCCCCCCCCCCACACGAAAAACCGCGCGCCGCCCCCGCCCCCCCCCGGGGCGCCG
>JAICIL010000092.1 GCA_025924435.1 Chloroflexia bacterium
CTGCTGTGGTGAGGGCGGAGGGATGTATATGGCCGAAGTCGGGTTGGTACGCTTCGCGCAGGTCGCGCTCAGTGTGGCCAAGGACCATGTTCCCGCCTACCGGACGAAGTTCTCCAAGCACCGGTTCACCCAGCCGCAGTTGCTCGTCATCCTGCTGCTGATGCGCTACGAAGACTGGACCTTCCGTGAGGCGGAGGTCCGCCTGGCCGAGCACCGCGACCTGCGTGCCGCCCTCGGGCTGGCATCCGCGCCCGATCACACGACGCTCTACCGCTTCATGCGCCGCCTCGACGCGAGCACCCTGCAGCGGCTCCTCGTCGCGGTCGTGGAGCGGATGCCCGCGGCGCATGCGGGGACGGTCGTGGCGGTCGACGCGACCGGGTTGGCGCCCGGCGCGATCAGCACCTTCTTCGTCAACCGCAAGCGCGACAGCGGCGAGGGCTTCCCGTGGCGGCAGTGGCTGAAATGGCTGGTCGCCGTGGACGGCAAGCGGCAACTCGTCCTCGCGCAACTCGCCAAGCGCGGGCCGACCAACGACTCCGCGACGCTGCGCCCGCTGGTGGCGATGGGCCAGTATGTCGGCGAGATCGACGTGGTGCTGGCCGACGGGGAGTTCGACAGCGAGCGCAACCACCGCTTCATCCGCGAGCAGGTCGGCGCGGGGAGCATCATCCCGGCGCGGCGGGGCAAGGCGGGCGGGAAGAATCAGGGTGTGCGTGCGGAGATGGCGGCGCACTTCCCGGCGGAGGCGTACGGGCAGCGGTCGCTGGTGGAGAGCGTTTTCTCCGCCGCGAAGCGGAAGCTCTCGGCACGGGCACCCGGCCGTTCGCTGACGACCCAGCGGTTACAGGCGCTGCTGCTCGGCGTCGCGTATGACGTGTACCGCCTCCGGCGTGTGCCGCTCCTGCTGAGCGCGGGGAGCGCGCTCACCCACTCCACGTGAGGATGTCAACAGAGCCCGATGGCTTCTATACTCTTCGAGGCTGCGTCACGTAGTGGTTAGGATGTCACCCGGCTTCAGTCGGGAGTTGGCGGTTCGAATCCGCCCCGCGCAGCCCTTGACAACGCCTTTATGTAGATACATTGTAGATACAGGAGTGGAGTGCGGAGGGTGCCCGACTGGTCGCGTCCGGTGTTCCAGTGGGACGAAGGCAATGAGAACCATCTCATCGCGCGGCACGATGTCTACCCGGAAGAAGCGGAGCAAGTCTTCTACAACGGCCCGCATATCCGTCGCGTCGGCGACCGGTATCTTATCTATGGGCACGACGATGCGGGGCGATATCTCCTCCTTGTTTGCGTTTTACGCGGCGACGCAATTCGTATCTTCTCTGGCCGCACGATGACGCGAGAGGAGCGGAGGTTGTATGCGCGATACCGTTAGCGGTCCGGACAGAGAGCCGGAGCGAGTTCCCGTGACCCTCCCGCAATTTGACACCGAGGAAGAAGCGCGCGACTTCTGGGAGAGACATGACAGCGCGCCCTATTGGGATCAGATGGAGGATGTGACGAACTCGCCTCCTGCCGATATGGCAGTCGGTCCCGGTCGCGCGGGGTCGCGGGCGCGCAAGCGACCGCCTCCCGGTCAGATGGACCTCATCTCGCTGCGACTTCCCGCCGAGATGATCGACGCCGTCAAGGCAATCGCGGTGGTGCGGCACATCCCGTACCAGACGCTGATGCGCTCTTGGATCGGCGAGCGATTGGCACAGGAACGGGCGCGAGAGGAGCCTACCTCGTGAGCGCGACGATCGAGGAGTTCCGCATCACCCGCTTTCAATTCCCGCGCGCCCGGCCGATCGGGGATTCGCAGGTGCGCTCGGACTGGCACCACATGGGCACACTCGAACTGATGAGCGGCGGCGGACAGGTCGGGCTTGGCTTCTTCGGCGCGCTCTTCCATCCGCTGCCGCCGCTCGTCGAACTGGAGCGGGTCTTCCGCGCCGAGGTCTGGCCCGGCCTCGTGGGGCAGAATGTCCACGCGCTGACGCACCGGATGGCCCGCCCGCGCGGCGGCAATATCGGCAAGGGCACGCCGCTCTTCGGCCAACCGGTGGATCAGGCGATCTGGGATCTGGAGGCGAAGGAAGTCGGCCTGCCGCTCTACCGCCTCCTCGGTGGCACGAACAACCGCGTCCGGGCCTATGCCAGCGGCCTCGATTACCACCTGCCGACGGAAGAAGCGGCGGCCTTCTTCGCCGAGGCGGCGGGGCGGGGCTTCACCGCCTTCAAGATCAAAGTCGGCAATCCCGATCTCGCGTGGGACCTCGCGCGGCTGAAGGCGATTGCCGAAGCGGTCGGGCCGGGCGCCACCCTGATGGTGGATGCGAACGAGGCGTGGTCGCCGAAAGAGGCGATCCGCCGCGCCCACGCCTATCGGGACGCCGGATTCGCCATCTACTGGATCGAAGATCCCTGCCTGCGGGACGACTTCGCCGGGCTGGCGCAGGTCTGCCGGGAGGTGCCGTTCGCGCACATCAACAGCGGCGAATACCTCGACGCGCGCGGCAAGCGGCTCCTGATGGAGCACCGCGCCGTGGACATCCTCAATGTGCACGGGAACATCACGCAGACGCTGCACGCCGCGTGGCTGGCGAACGAGTACGGCATCCCGATCTCGCTCGGCAACACGCCGCTCGAACTCGGTGTCCACCTCGCCGCCGCGCTGCCGGAGGCGCGCTGGATCGAATACTCCTTCCAGGACTACAACGCGATGGTCGAGCGGCCGATCCAGTTCGAGAATGGCGACGCCATCGCCCCCGACCTCCCCGGCCACGGCCTCGCCATCTCCGACTTCGCCCGCCGGGAGTACGCGAGACCGGAGGCGGAGTGAAGGGGAACCTAACCCCCGACCCCTTCCCGCGAGGAAGGGGAGCGAGCCTCCTTGACATCGCGGCATTCGGGGGAATGCCTCAATAGCGCGAAGAATCACCCCTTCCCGTTCCGGGAAGGGGGCGGGGGTGGGTCAGCGCCGGTTGTCCGCCGGGTAGATCGGGGCGGGTTCGGCGTCGCGCGCTTCGGGGATGCGCAGGTGCTGGAGCGAATCGCGCATGACGGGATAGGCGCGGATGAAGTAGTCGCGCTCCTCCGGCGTGACCGCCATGCCCGCGATGGCGATCAGGTGATCCACGGTCGCTGCGGTATCCTGCTCGTTCCGCTTCGTCATGTCGTCACCTCCGCTGCAAGGTCGGCGTCCGGGACGCGCGCATGCCAATCGGTGATCCGCTGGTAGGCGTCGCCGACGCGGAAGAGCGTCGGCTCCGTGAAGGGCGCGCCGACGATCTGCATGCCGATCGGCAGGCCCGCTTCGGAGAAGCCGCAGTTGACGCTAAGCGCGGGGAAGCCGACGAGGTTCCAGACGCCGGTGAAAGTTGGCGATGTGTCCACCTTCGCCCCGTCGTACCCCGCGAAGGTCGGCGCGACGGCGGTGGAGGCCGGGGTGATGAGCACGTCCACCGCCCGCATCGCCGCCGTCCACGCGTCGCGCACCACCGAGCGCACGCGCTGCGCCTGCACGAAATCCGCTGCCGTGTAGAGCATGCCGTGCAGGAGGCGCAACCGCGTGTGCATGCCGTACAACTCCGGTCGCTCGCGCAAATTCTCCTCGTGGTAGGCGTACGCTTCCGCGCTGATTGTCACGCGCTGCGCCGCCGCCGCGCTCTCGCTGTGCGGCAACTCCACTTCCACCACTAGCGCGCCCGCGTCGCGCATCGCGTCCACCGCCGCGAGCACCGCCGTTTTCACGTCGGCCTCCAACTCCGGCGCGGTGAAGAAGTAGTCGCGCGGGATGCCGACGCGCACCCCGGCGAGCGTGCCGTCCAGCCCCGCCATCATTGAGGGCACGGGGAGGTTGACCGTGCAGGGGTCGGCGGGATCGTACCCGGCGATGGCGTCGAAGATGATCGCGCAGTCCCGCGCGGTGCGCGCCAGCGGCCCGACGGTGTCGAGGCTGTAGCCGAGCGGGACGGCCCCCTCCTTGCTGACGCGCCCGAAGGTCGGCTTCATGCCGTTGATCCCGCAGTACGACGCGGGTTGGCGGATGGAGCCGCCGGTATCCGAGCCAAGGCCGCCGAGCGCCAGCCCCGCGCAGACCGCCGTGCCGGTGCCGGAACTCGACCCACCCGGCGTCCGCGCCGGATCCCACGGGTTTCTGGCGATCGGGAAACCCGTCGCCGGGTCCGGCCAGCCGATCGCGAACTCGTGCAGGACGGTTTTGCCCAGCAGGACCGCGCCCGCCTCCCGCAACTTCCGCACGACGGTCGCGTCCGCCCGCTGCCCCCACGCCGGGTCGAGCAGGCGGCTGTTCGCGGTCGTCGGCGCGTCGCGCGTGGCGAGCAGGTCCTTGATGGCGAGGGGGATGCCCATGAGCGGCCCGCGATCAATGCCGCGCGCGAAATCCGCGTCCGCCGCCCGCGCCGCCGCCATCGCCGCCTCGTCGGTGATGGCGTTGAACGCGCCGAGCCGCTCCTGCGCCGCGTGGCAGCGCGCGAGCATCGCCTCCGTCAGTTCCGCCGCCGTGATCTTCCCGCCCCGCAGCCACTGTCCGGCCTCGACAATCGTTCCGGGCAACTCGCTCACCGCGCGCTCCTTTCTCGACAATCTCTCGTCCGTCATATATAGCAGACGCCGCGCGCCGCCGCTATCGGTACACGGCCCGAACTTCCGCTATTCGCTTCGGGCCGCCGCGAGTATTTTCGCCGTCGTATGCCAGAACCGGGTGGTTGTCTGCACCGCCATCCTCGCCTCCAGGAAACCGTAGGAATTCCCCGGACGACCATTTTTCAGATGCCAGACCACGAACAGCTCGGTCGGTGTCGCCCCGATCACCTCGAACGCGCCGTCCGGCGTGCGAGAAGGAACGGGTGGGAGCGCGGCGGGCGGTTCCGCCAGGAATGTCACCGCGAGCCGCACGTCGGGCGTCACCGTCACCCCCTCGAATGGGTCGAGGTGCACGAGCCGTTCGAGATCCTCGACCGTGCGCAGACAGACCGCCACCTCGTACCCCAGGGAAGCGCGCAGGTGCGCCTCGATCCGCGTTCGTAGCAGCGCCGTGTCTTGCTCGCCGCTCTCGAAGAAGACATTCCCCGTCTGGATATACGACCGCACATGGTCGAGACCGAGCTCGCGAAACAGTCCGCGCAGGCGATCCATCGTCACGCGATGACCGCCCACATTGATGCCCCGCAGCAACGCGATATATCTGGTTTGCATCCCTTCTCCTCCCGTCAGCCGCTCCCTCACAACCGAGTGCGGGCAAATCAACGGCGCGATATTTGCCGCCCGGCTATCCAGAACGTACAATATCCACGACATCGCCAGTAATTGCGAAGGGATACCGGCACGATCATGGATACCAGCCCCACCGCTATTGAGGACATTGCGACCATCGCGGCGCGGGCCGCCATCCCGCCGCTCGCGCCGGGCGAGAGGAAGAAATGCGTCGTGGCGATGAGCGGCGGCGTGGACAGCGCCGTGACCGCCCTGCTCATGCGGGACGCGGGGTACGATGTCGTCGGCATCACGATGCGCCTCTACAGCGGCGACGAGACGGGCGCGGTCGCGCACGGCACCGGCTCCTGCTGCGGCTTGGAGGGCGTCGAGGATGCCCGCGCGATCTGCCAGACGTTGCGCGTCCCCTTCTATCCGCTCAATTTCGAGCGGCAGTTCGAGCAGCACGTCATCGCGCCATTCGCCGCCGCCTACGCCGCCGGGCGCACGCCGAACCCCTGCCTGAACTGCAACCGGCATCTGAAGTTCGCCGCGCTGCTCGGTCGCGCCATCGCGATGGGCGCGGATTACCTCGCCACCGGCCACTACGCGATCATCCGGCGAGATGCGGACGGCAATGCCCATCTGCACCGCGCGGTGGACGCGACGAAGGATCAATCGTCCGTCCTCTACACCTTCACGCAGCAGCAACTGGCGCGCACGCTCCTGCCGCTCGGCACGCTGACGAAGCGGGAGGTGCGCGCCATCGCCCGCGCGCACCATCTCCCCGTCGCGGAGAAGCCGGAGAGCCAGGACATCTGCTTCGTCCCGGACGGCGATTACGCCCGCATCGTCGCGGAGCGCGAGCCGGACGCCTTCGCGCCCGGCGAGATCGTGGACACCGGCGGCGCGATCGTCGGGCGGCATGCGGGCATCGGCCATTACACCGTCGGGCAGCGGCGCGGCCTGCATGTCGCGCAGGGCGAGCGGCGCTACGTCGTCGGGCTGGACCGCGACACGAACCGCGTCGTCATCGGCACTGCGGACGACCTCACGGCGCGCGCACTCGTCGCGGACGATGTGCTGTTCATTGGCGAGACGCCGACGGAGCAGGTCGCGGTCGAGGCGATGGTGCGCTACCGCAGCACGCCCGTGCCCGCGATCCTCACGCCCCTGCCGGAGCGGGCGGCGCGGTTGGTCTTTCCGGAAGGGCTTCGGCAACCCGCCGCGACGCCGGGGCAAGCCGTCGTCTTCTCCCGGGGCGACGAGGTGCTCGGCGGCGGCACGATCCGGCGCGTCGAGCGGGGCGACGGCACGCCGCTGGATGTGGACGCGCTGGCTGGCATGCAACCTGCGTCTCCCATCGCCGTTATCGCGATGGACGATCTCGCGGTCATCGGCGAGTGAGAGCGAGGAGGTCGCCGTGTCCCCGTCGGTGCTCCTGAGTCTCCTGATCGCCGGGATCCTCGGCCTGCTCGCGCACGCGACCGTCGGGCGGTATGCGTGGCAGTTGCCCGTCTATCTGATCGCGGCGGTGGCCGGGGTGTTCGCGGGCGAGATCGCGGCGGCGCTGGCGGGCGGCGGCTGGCTCCGATACGGCAACGTCCCGGTCGGCTCCGCGCTGATCGGCGGCCTCGGCGCGCTCCTGCTCGCCTGGCTCGCCACCTTCCGCGCCATCACGCGCGCCGAAACCGGGGAGTAGCGACGGATACGATAGCGGTCGGCAATCGCTCGCGACCGGGTGCGGGCGTCATGTGACACGTTGAAGGAGCGAGGAGCGAAGGATGAAGAAGGCGTTGCCGTTTCTGATCGCCGGTGGTTTGCTCGCCCTGGTCATCGTCGGTGGATTTTTTCTCTACCACTGGGACGGTCTCCAGCAACTCAGGGACCTCGCGATCGTCTTCCTCGCGGCGCTCTTCGTCGTCACGGTGCTGCTGCTCGCGGCGCTGGTCGGCATCTTCGCCTACGTCTCGCTCCTGATGAAGGATAAACTGATCCCCGTCCTCGAGGAACTGACCCGCACGGCGGGTGAACTGACGCAGACCGCCCAGCGCGTCAAGGGGACGACCGAGTTCGTCTCCGAGCAGGTCGCGACGCCGATCATCGGGCTGGCGAAGAATTTCGCGCGGATGCGGGCGATGGCGAAGGCCGCCACGAACCGCGACGGCGAGACCGAGCCGCCCCGCTAACCGCCGGAGGAGACGATGGAGCATATCGAGCAGCAGACGACCGCCGCGCCCCTCGCGGTCGGCCACAGCACGTTTCTCCCCAACGACGATGCGGCGAAGCCCCGGAGCGGCTTCCGGCTCGGATTCGCGCTCGGCATCCTCCTCGGCGTGGTCGCGACGCTGCTCCTCGTGCCGAAAACGGGCGAGGAGACGCGCGAGCAGGTGAAGGAGATCGGCATCGTGCTCAAGGAGCGCGCCGTCGGCATGATGACCGGCGAGCGGCCGTACATCCCCAATCAGGACGAGGCCGGGCCGATGCCGGTCTGAGACTCGGGCACGCGTCTATCGGGAAATCGTGATGTGTGCATGGTGCGGACCGATGATATCGGCTTCACGATCCGCACCCCGTATCGCGCGGATTCAGTCGCCGACCTCGCCCGGCGCGAGGCCGAGGGGCAGGGGCGCGGGGCGGTCGCAGGTGCTCGCCACGTCGATGTGCGCCCCCGTGCGGGAGGCGTCGTGGAAGGCGTGCATGAGATCGAGGATGTGGTAGGCCAGCGCGCCGCTCGCCCGGTGTGGTCGCCCCGAACGGATCGCCGCCGCCATGTCCGCGACGCCGAGGCCCCGGCTGTTCTCCGCGTAGCCGTACGCGAGCGGCACGTCTTCCCATTCCGGCCGCCGCGCGCGGTTGAGGCGCACCGGGCCGCCGAAGGTGTTCGGATCCGGCACACTGAGGGTGCCCTCCGTGCCGTAAATCTCGATGCGCGGCAAATTGGCCCCCCAGACATCGAACGACGTGATGATCGTGCCGACCGCGCCGGACGCGAAATCGAGCAGCCCCGCGACGTGTGTGGGGGTGTTGACGCGGATCGTCGTGCCGAATTTCGGCTCGCTCGTGATCGTGCGCTCCGGGGTGGTGATCCGCGCGGAGCCGGTCACGCGGCGCACCGGGCCAATTAAGTTGACGAGCGCGGTGAGGTAGTACGGCCCCATGTCGAACATCGGCCCCGCGCCGATTTGGTAATAGAAGTCCGGGTCCGGGTGCCAGTGCTCCGGGCCGTGGTTCACCATGAAGGCGACGGCGGCGACGGGTTGGCCGATCGCGCCGTCGTCAATCAACTTCCGGCAGGTCTGGATGCCGCCGCCGAGGAAGGTGTCCGGCGCGCAGCCGACGCGCAGCCCCTTCGCCGCCGCCAGCGCCAGCAGCCGCTGGCCGTCCGCGCGGCCGATCGCCAGCGGTTTCTCGTTGTAGACCGATTTGCCCGCTTCGAGCGCCGCCAGCGCGATCTCGGCGTGCGCGTTCGGGATCGTCAGGTTCAGGACAATCTCGATTGCCGGGTCCGCCAGCAGTTCCGCGACGCCGCACGCCTTCGGCACGCCGTACTCCGCCGCCCGCGCCTCCGCACGCTCCACGAAGAGGTCGGCGCACGCGACGACCTCAATCGCCGAGAGCCACCGCGCGTTCTTCAGATAGATCGCGCTGATCGTCCCGCACCCGACAATGCCCACGTTCACCGGCTTCGCCACAAACAGCCCTCCGTAGCGCAGCCTTTCCAGCCTGCGTTCTCTCACAGGCTGGAAAGCCTGCGCTACCGACCTATCTGCTCGCCCAGAGCATGCCGCGCTGCACGATGATCCGCGCCTCGGGCACGTCGAAATCCTTCGCCACATGCCCCAACGCAGTGTAGAAGACGCGCCCGGCGCCCCACCGCCGTTTCCAGACGACCGGCATCACGGTTCCGGCGATCCAGGGCAGGATGTCGCCGCCGAAGGTCGTCGTCGCCAGCACCTCGTTCGACGGGTCCACATGCAGGTAATACTGCTCGGAATGCATGGCGAAATCATCGAGGCCCGCCGTGATCGGGTCGTCGTGGTTCGCGATGTTCACGGTGTAGTCAATGATGTTGCCGGGGTGCGCCACCCACTGCCCGCCGACCATGAACTGGTACTCCACGCTCTCGCGGAACGAGTCCGCCATGCCGCCGTGCCAGCCCGCGATGCCGACGCCGCACGCCACCGCGCCGAGCAGCCCGGCGAGCTGCGCCCCGCCGATCGCGCTCTGCGTCCAGACGGGGACGATCAGGTCGAGCGAGCGCATGAACGGCTCGTCCAGATAGGTATCCAGCGTATCGGAAATCGTGACGTCGTACCCCTGCGCGCGCAAGAAGGGGGCGAAGAGATGGACGCACCGCTCGGGTTCATGGCCCGGCCAGCCGCCCCATGTCATCAAGGCGCGCTTCATCGAGTCATCTCCTTCGCGCGCGCCGGTGCGCCGGGTTCGGTGCGCGCCCGGCGGGCCGCCATCGCTTCCCATCCGCCCCGCGCGCGCGACCAGAGCGCCGCCACCCCGGCGGCGATCAGCAGCACCACCGGATAGCCGAGGAAGATGAATGCGCCCCGCGCGCCACCCTTCGGGATTGGCCCATACTTGAAGATCAGCCCGAACGGGAACCAGCCGGTATCGCTGAGGATTTCCTGCAACCAGACCTGCGGTCGCGGCCCGAGCCAGATACGGAACCAGATCAGGATACCCCAATAGACGACCGCGCCGACAATCGCCCAGACCATCATCGAGACGAAGGCGATGCCGAGGAACCAGAAGAAGCGCGTCCGCGGCTCCTCGTCCGCCGTCAGCAGTTTATACACTTGCATGCCGATGATGCCGTAATAGATGGCGTAGAGAATGATGGCGTAGAGTACCGCCGTGCCACCCTCGATGAATCCCATCGCGCCCCTCGTTCCTCATCCCGATGATCCCGCGCAAGGATAGCACGCGCGGCTGTCCGTCGCATGGGAAAATGATCCGATCGCGTGGCCGAGTGCCCGCTCACAGCGCGCCGACGGGCCAGACATAGATGGCGGCGGCGAAGATGATGTAGACGGCGACGAGGGCCAGCCCCTCGATCCACGTGCTCTCGCCGTCCACGGAGACGACGGCGGTGACGAGCGCGCCCGCCGCGATGGCGACGATCTCCACCGGCGCGAAAACGAGCGTCATGCGGTGGCCGAGCAGCGGCGAGACGAGCGCGAGCACCGGCCCGACCATCAGCGCCACCTGCAACGACGAGCCGAGCGCGATCACCATCGCGAAGTCCATGTCGCCGCGCCATGCGACGGTCAGGCCGACGAGATTTTCCGGGATGTTGCCGACGAGCGGCACGATGACGAGGCCGAGGAAGAGTTCCGGCAGCCCGAGCGCCTGCGCCGTCGGTTCCAGCACCGCGACGAAAGCATCCGCCACCGGCGCGGTGACGAGCGCGAGCGCGGCGAGGATGACCGCCGCGCTGCCCCACCCCCAGTGCGCGGGTTCGGAGGCGCGCTCCGCCCCGGCCGCTTCCGGTGTCGTCAGGTAGAAGCGGAGGCTGGCGAGGTAGACGACGAGCAGGACGATGGCGACGACGATGGAAAGCGCCTGCTCCTTGTTGCCGTTGATCGCCACGCCGGTCGTCAGCAGGAGGGCGGGGGCGATCAGGCCCGTCGCGGCGAGCAGCAGGAGCGTGCCGTTCATCGAGGCGGCGACGCGCGAGAAGCGCTGCACGCCGTGCCGCCAGCCGCCGACGAACATGCAGAGGCCGAGGACGAGGAGCGTGTTGCCGAGCACGCTCCCCGCGATGGAGGCGCGCACGATCTCCAAAAGCCCCGCCTTGAGGGCGAACCCCGCGATCACCAGTTCCGCGATGTTCCCGAAGGTCGCGTTCAGCACGCCCGAGACGCGCGGCCCGGCGGTCGAGCCGAGTTCGTCCGTCGCGACGCCGATGCCGTAGGCGAGGATGGCGAGCGCCGCGCCGCCGATCGCGAAGACGAGCACATCCGGGATGCCGCCCGCCTGACCGAAGACCGCCAGCAGCGAGAGCGCGACGACGAGCACGCCGAGCAATCGATCGCGCCTGCCGACACGGAGCGCGAAAGGCGCGAGTTTCGGTTGTTGTGCCGTCGCCGGTTCATCCGTCCGCATGGCGCGTAGTGTACCGCATGGACAGTGCTGAGTGCTGAGCGCCGAGTGCACGAGTATCCAATCTCCATCGCTTCCTACCCAAAGGGCGCCCGCTCGTTGCTCATTGCTGCGTACTTATGGTGCGTATGCTATCCTCTGGCGAGAGGAATGCGCATCTGCCCACCGTCCCCGGATGCGGGTTGTCCGCGCCGGGGACATCGTGCGCGGCGCGGACAACCCGCCGATGGCGCACGGCGGGCGCGAACCGATCGTCAATTATTGGAGGGATGGCATGGCAGCGGACGTGCGCGACGCCTCACTGGTACGGGTGGAGATCGTCATTCCCGTCTACAACGAAGAGCACGTCCTCCGCCAGAGCGTCGAAACACTCCGCTCCTATCTCGTCCGCTATTTCCCGTATCAATGGCAGATCACCGTCGCGGACAACGCCTCCACGGACGGGACATGGAAACTTGCGGAGCAACTCTCGGCGGAGTGCGCGGGCGTCCACGCGCTGCACCTCGACCAGAAGGGGCGGGGCCGCGCCCTCCGCACGGCGTGGCTCGCCAGCGACGCGGATGTCGTCTCGTATATGGATGTGGACCTCTCGACGAATCTCGAATCCTTCCTGCCGCTCGTCGCGCCGATCATCACCGGGCACAGCGACCTCGCCATCGGCTCGCGGCTCCTGCGCGGCGCGATGGTGACGCGGCAATGGAAGCGGGAGATCATCTCGCGCTGCCTCAACCTGACGATCAAATTGCTGTTCCGCAATCGCTTCTCCGACGCGCAATGCGGCTTCAAGGCGATCCGGCGCACCATCGCGCAAGAACTGCTGCCCCTGGTGGAGAATCAGGCGTGGTTCTTCGACTCGGAACTGCTCCTGCTCGCCGAGGAGCGCGGCTACCGCATCTACGAGGTGCCCGTCGTCTGGGTGGAGGATCTGGACAGCCGCGTCAACGTGGTGAAGACCGCCGTCGAAGACCTCAAGGGCCTCTTGCGCGTCCGCAAGCAACGCTGGCAGCGCCGCTTCGGCAACGGCAAGAAATAAATTGAACCGCGAAGGCGCGAAGGACGCCAAGAGAGAATTGAAGAGATTATGCATGGATCGTTTCTTACTATAGCCGTCCAAAGGATAAGATTTCTTTCCTTCTCTTTTTCCTCCGTATTCTTGGCGTCCTTGGCGTCTTGGCGGTTCATATCTCTCATACCATGCTGACGCGGCGGGGGATTGGGCTGCTGGCGGTGGTGGCACTGCCGCTCTTCGGCGCGATCTGGGCCGGGGCGCTCGTCTGGGTGGCGGCGGCGCTCTTTGTCGGCATCGTCGCGCTGATCGTCCGCGATAGCCGAAGCGTGCCGCCCGCCGCGGCGATTGCGGTGGCGCGCGAGCACGAGCCGCGCCTCTCGGTCGGCACGGAAAACCCGGTCACGCTCGCGGTCGGCATCGCGCACGGGCGGCCGACGCCGCTCGTCGTGCGGGTGCGAGAGGAGCCGCCGCCGCACTGCGCGATGACGCCCGGCCCCTTTTTCACGGCGATCCTGCCGCCCGGCGGCGAGCCGGACGAGATCGCCTACACCCTCCGGCCCGGAGCGCGCGGGCAGTCCGCCTTCGGCCCGGTGACGCTGCGCATCCCCGGCGCCCGCAACCTCGTCGTGCGGCAGCGCGCCGTGACGCTCGACGACCCGATCCGCGTCTACCCGAATATCCGTGCCATCCGCACGCACGACCTCGCCGCCCGCCGCTTGCTCCGCACGGCGAGCGGGCCGCGCCGCACCCGCCGCCCCGGCGAGGGGACGGAGTTCGAGCGGCTGCGCGAGTACACGCCGGACGACGAATACCGCCGCATAGATTGGAAGGCGACCGCCCGCCGAGGCAAGCCGATTGCCCGCGCCTTCGAGGCGGAGCGGGCGTGGAATGTCGTCCTGCTGCTCGATGCGGGGCGGCTGATGGGCGCGCCCGTCGGCGATCTGACGAAACTCGATGTCGCCGTCAATGCCGCGCTGCTCGTCGCGCATCTCGGCGCGCGGCAGGGGGACCGCGTCGGCCTGATGGCCTTCGCGGACCGCGTCGAGGCGTACGTGCCGCCCGCCTCCGGGCCGCGACAGGAGGGTGTGCTGCTCGAATCGCTCTACGCCGTCCGCGCCCGGCCGACCGCGACCGACTACCGGGAAGCCTTCATCGCCCTCGCCGCCCGCCGCCCGCAACGCTCGCTCGTCGTCCTGCTCACCGACATCACCGATTCGTACACGCCGCGCACCCTCGCCCCGGTCCTTTCATCCGCCGCCGCGCATCACCGCGTGGTCGTCGTCACGCTGCGCGACCCGGAATTGGACGCCCTCGCCCATCAGCCGCCATCCGACCCCGGCGCGATCTACGCGCGCGTCGCGGCGGAACGGCTCGGCCGAGAACGCGCCCTCCTCCTCGCCACAATTGCCGGTCGCGGCATCGAAACCGTGGATGTCCCCGCCGACCGCCTC
>JAICIL010000093.1 GCA_025924435.1 Chloroflexia bacterium
CCGCCGAGCGAGGTCGTGATAACGGAGCCGGTCGGGAGTTGCGTCTGGCTGCCGACGAGTTCGAGGAGCGCGGTCTGCTTCAGGACGCGCACGGCGGCTTCCGGGTCCTGCACGCCGGGCAGTTCGACGACGATTTTATCGTTCCCTTGTGTCTGGATGATCGGCTCGCTGACGCCGAGGCTATTGACGCGGCGCTCGATCGTGTCGCGCAGGCCCGAAAGGACATCGGAGTCAACCTTCTGCCCCGGCGCGGGTCGGGCCTGCAACACGGCATGCACGCCGCCCTTGAGGTCCAGCCCCAGCTTCGTCTGCGTGCGCGTCTTCGCGTCGAAAAGGTTGAGTTGCTTGCCCGGCACGACGATCCAGGTGGCGAGGATCGTCAGCACGGCGATGATCGAGAAGATATACCACGGACGAATTCGCACTGACGGATCCTCCCGAAGCGAAAGAAAAAGACGCCGACGGAACCGCCGACCGCGCCAACCGCTAGGGTAGCACGCGACCATACGGGTGTCAAAATGAATAACGCGCCCGTTTCCCGTCTGTTATGCTATCGGCGGAGACGATGGTGGAGGAGAGAACGAGCAATGACCGACATTGAATCACGAACACCGATGCGCGTCCGCTTCGCGCCAAGCCCGACGGGCTACTTGCACGTCGGCGGCGCACGCTCGGCGCTATTCAACTGGCTCGCCGCCCATCAGTCGGGCGGCACATTCATCCTGCGGATCGAGGACACGGATCAGCGGCGATTGAATGAGGAGTCGCTCGACGCGATCACCGATGGCTTGCGCTGGCTGGGCCTCCTCTGGGACGAAGGCCCGGCAGTCGGCGGGCCGTACGCGCCGTACATCCAAAGCGAGCGGCTGCCGCTCTATCAGCAATGGGCGCGCTGGCTCCTCGATAACGGCCTCGCCTATGAGGACTTCGACCCGCCGCCACCGCCCGGCAAGAACGCCGCCCCGGACACGACGCATGCGTACCGGAAGTACCGCGACTTGTCGCCCGCGCAACGCGACGAAGCGCGCGCGCAGAGCGAACTGCCGCCCGCGATCCGCTTCAAGACGCCGCTCGACGGGGAGACGGTCGCGCACGACATCGTCCGCGGCGAAATCCGCTGGCGGAACAGCGAGATTCCCGCCGATCCGGTGCTCCTGAAGCGCGACGGTTTCCCGACCTACTCGCTGGCGGTCGTCGTGGACGATCATTTCATGGCGATCACCCATATCATGCGCGCCGTCGAGTGGATCCCGACCCTGCCGATCCATGCCTTGCTCTACGACGCATTCGGCTGGGAACGACCGATGTGGTGCCATCTTCCCCTCGTCACGCGGACGGACGGCAAGAAGTTCTCGAAGCGGCACGGCGATTCCGCCTTGCACGAATATCGCGAGCAGGGCTTCCTGCCGGAAGCGATCGTCAACTTCTGCGCGCTCCTCGGCTGGTCGTTCGGGGACGATATCGAGGTGTTCACGAAGGAAGAAGCGGCGGAGCGATTCCGCATCGAGGATATCCGCCCCGCCCCCTCCGCGTGGGACAAGGACAAACTGCTCTGGATGAACGGCCAATGGATCAACCACCGCCTCACGCTCGATGATTTCGTCGAGCGGTCGCTCCCCTTCCTGCACGACGCGGGGCTGGCGCACGACGCGCCGCGCGAGTATGTCAGCCGCGCGCTCTCGCTGGAAAAGGAGCGCGTGAAGACGCTCGCGGACGTCCCGGAGGCGACCCGCTTCTTCTTCGAGGAGCCGCGCGCGGACGCGACTATAGTCGCGCTGCTCAAGAAGCAAGGCGGCGATCAGGCAGGGGCAATCCTGGAAGCCGCATTAAACGCGCTGGCAGATGCCGATTGGACCGCCCGCGAACATCTTGTCGCCGCCATTTACGCGGTCGCGAAGCAGCTTGATGTGAAACCCGGACCGGCCTTTGGCGTAGTGCGCATCGCGACAACGGGGCGCACCGCCGCGCCCGATCAGGCGGATTTGATGCTCGTCCTCGGTCCCGGCCGGGTGGACGCACGGATTCGCGCCGCGATTGACGCGCTGAAAGCGGCCGGGGCAGGCTGACGGTGCGGCTCACCGCCGAACGGCAGGCAACCGTGGCGGCCGGGTTCCGTGTCCGGACGGACGCGATGATCGCGGTCGCGTTCGCGCTGCTGACCATCGCGACGCGCTTGCCGTTCCGCTCGCACCGCGTCTTCAACTGGGACGCGGTGAACTTCGTCCTCGCGTTGCACGACTACGACGTACGCCTCCACCACCCGCAGCCGCCCGGCTATCCGGTTTTCGTGGCGATGGGGCGCGTCGTGCAACTGGTGATTCCCGACGCGAACAGCGCGCTCGTCGCCGTCGCGATGCTGCTCAGCGCGGGGGCGGTCGCGGCGCTCTACCTGCTCGGGCGGACGCTGTTCGGGCGGGCGTCGGGTATCGTCGCCGCGCTTTACCTGCTCGTCAGCGTCACCTTCTGGACGAATGGTGCCGTCGCCCTCGCCTATCCATCGCTCGCGCTCTTCACCACGCTCGTCGCCCTGTTTGCATGGCGTTGCCGCCAGTACGGGCGCGGCGTTCCATTGTGGCTGCCGCTCGCGCTCTCGGCGGCGTACGCGGTTGGCGGCGGCTTTCGACCGGATTTGCTCCTCTTCCTGCTGCCGCTCTGGGTATTTGGCCATTGGCGGCTGCCACTGCGCACGATCGTTCTCAGCGGGATATGTGTGATCGCCATCGTCCTCGCGTGGTTCGTCCCGACGATTGCGCTCTCCGGAGGCTGGTCGGGGTACTGGACGGTCTTTCGGGCATACACCGGCAACGACGTATTAAAGCGGTACTCCGTCGCCGAGAACGGCCCGCGCGCGCTGATCGTCAATGTGCGCGATACGGCGAAGTACACGGGCTATGCGCTGTACGCGCTCGCGCTGCCGATGGCGGGCGCGGCGCTCTGGCTCCTCACCCGATGGCGAATGGTGCGAGACGGGCGCACCACTGCGCGCCCCTACATTGCGCTGTTCGGGTTGTGGATGACGCCGATGCTGCTCTTTTATGCATGGGTGCATATCGGCGACCCCGGCTACGTCTTCACCTTCGTCCCCGCGCTGCTGCTGATCGCGGCGCGGTTCACGGTGGAATTGCCGCGCATCGCCGCACGGTTTCACCTCGGTCGGCTCCGGCGGCTTCTCGTGCCCGCCCTGACGATCGTGGTGATCGCGGCAAATACGGGCATCTTCCTCTTTCGCCCGCTGACCCTGACGGCGCACGGCATCCGCCAGCAGGACCGGACGATTGACGGCAAGGTCGCCTATGTCCGCGCGCACGGCGACCCCGCGACGACGCTGCTCATCTCGTACGAGAGTTATCGCCACTGGCTCCTCTACCTACCCAATTACCGCGTGCAGTTCGTGGACGTCACCTACGGCACAGAGGCAGATCGCACGGTCACGCTCCCGCCCGGCATGACGCGCGCCGTGCTGATGGACGCGACGCTACTTAACGCCCTCGGCGGCACCCCGGCGACGGACGTGCAGCGGATCGAAGTGGATCGCGTCGGCGTCATCACCCCGCCATCTCCAGGTGCGACGATCCACTTCGCCGCCGTCGCCTCCCCCCTCGGCAACCAACCACCGAAGCCGCGATCGGTGACGCGCGTAATCCAAGGTTTCTGAGAGTAGGCCAGTCTCGCGATTTTTGCCCGGTCATGACCGGTTCAACAGTTCAAAGCGTCAGTATCATTTCACCGGTAGCATCTTATTGAATTGCGCGATTGACAAAAGCGCGTGAAGCGGCTAGAGTACGTAAGGTTCGCGCTCCGTTGGGGGCGCGTCGGTTTCTCAAAGAGGAGCGTCGCAATGACCGGACGGTATCTGAAATCTTATTTCGGAGCGCGGTATTGCGAGGAGTAGATAGTCACGGCGACCTGCCGGTTTGCCGATCTTCCACCCCTCGCCCACAGGTGAGGGGTTTTTTATTCGCCCCGCTAGCCCTTCCCCTCCCCTGAATACGGCCATCCCATCACGACGCCACCGACCGGGCTGCTGCGCGGTCGGTGATGATTGCCGCGCCGTGTCGGGCAGCCAGAAGGTATCCGGATTGAGAAAGGAGGGACACAGTGAAGTTGAGTGAGGCACTGATTCAGCGGGCGGACATCCAGAAGCGTATTCAGGAACTGCGTGGACGGCTGAATGCCAGCGCAATCGTGCAGGAGGGCGAGCAGCCACCGGAAGCCCCGGACGCGCTGCTGGCGGAACTGGACCGGCTGTTCGATCAGTTGACTGCTCTGATCGGGCAGATCAACCGGACGAACCTGACCGCGACATTGGAGAGCGGCAGCACGCTCACCGATGCACTGGCGCAGCGAGACGTCTTGCGGCTGCGGATCGGTGTGCTACAGGGTGCGGCGCAGGCAGCAAGCGGCTCCGTCAACCGCTACAGCCGGACGGAAATCCGCCAAGTGCCGACCGTGGACATCGCTGCGCTCCGTCAGCGAACGGATCAGCTGGCGCGGGAATGTCGCGCGTTGGACACGGCGATTCAGGCCGCGAACTGGACAACGGATGTGATCGAGTAACGGCACGCGCAAGCAGGTAGCCAAACAGGGACAGCAGCGTACACAAGGCGGCAACTGCCGAAGTTGCAGAATGGTCGAAGAAACCATTACCGAGAGGTATGCGCGGGCACGCATTTCCGGTTCGATTCCGGCTCGCATTGTACTGCCCAGCACTGTCACAAGCGCACCGGGCATTGGGCATCGTTACTACCGCGTGTTGGGCTGTTCGTGTGCGGCGAGGGTGGGCGAGGGGCATTTGCGCGCTTCTACCTATTTGCATGAGTGATGGCACGATTGTGAGGTGTGGAGTGACCCCGGAACGATACGTCGAGTTGCTGACACAGATTGTCGCGAAGAAGAAGTACGCCGATGCGCTGGCGTTCGCGGCGAAGAACTATGCGCCGCTCGCGGAGCAGTTCAACGACGATCAGCGCGCGGCGATCAATGCCTTAATGCAGACAGCGACGGCGCTGCCGGTGCTGGATACGCCGACAATTCAAGCGGGTGTCATCTCGCTACGACCGCGCGCGGAGGCGGTTGGCGTGGCGATCTTCGGGGAACCGGAGGAGAAGACGCTGACCCAGATGCAGCGCTGCCTGACGATGCCGGAGGCAGTCGCGGGCGTCCTCTGTGCGGACGCGCACTACGGCTATTCGCAACCGGTCGGTGGTGTCGCGGCGTACCGGAACGCGGTATCTGTTTCCGGTGTCGGCTTCGACATCGGCTGCGGACTGAAGGGCGCGCGAACGAACCTGAAGGCGGCGGACGTGCGCGCCGATCTGCCGCGCATCGTGGACGCCATCGCCCGCACCATCTCGTTCGGTATCGGGCGGAAGAACCCGCGCCCGGTCGAACATCCGCTCTTTGATGACCCGGTGTGGACGGATTTGCCGTGGTATGGGCCACGCTTGAAGGAGATGGCGCGCGCCCAACTTGGCACCGTCGGCAGCGGCAACCACTTCGTTGACCTCCTGGTCGAACCGGCGACAGACGACCTCTGGATTTCAACGCACTTCGGCTCGCGCGGCCTCGGACACAAGACGGCGACGGGATTTCTCAATCTCGCCGGTGGCCTCGGTTTCGAGGATAAGCCGCGTGGCGAGCAGATGGACGCGCCGCCGACGCTGCTCTCGACGGAAACTGCCCTCGGCCAAGCCTACCTCCAGGCGATGCGGCTGGCGGGCGACTACGCCTATGCCGGGCGGGATTTCGTGATCGCTGAAGTACTCGATCTTCTCGGCGCGCAGGCAACCTTCATCGTGCATAATCACCATAACTTCGCGTGGGAGGAGGAGCACTTCGGCGAGCGATTGTTTGTCGTTCGCAAGGGCGCGACACCGCTCGCGCCGGGGCAACGCGGTTTTGTCGGCGGCTCGATGGCGGACATCTCGGTCGTCATTGAGGGCATCGAGAGCGCGCAGGGAGCCGATGCCCTCTATTCCGCGATGCACGGTGCGGGCAGAATCATGAGCCGGACACGAGCGGCGGGCAAGGTGAAGTATGTCCGTGATGCTTCCGGGCGTAAGCAGATGCAGCGGCTCGGCGGCGAGGTGACACCGGAGATGATGCGGGAGGCCGTGCGTGCTTACGGCGTCGAGGTCCGCGGTGCCGGGACGGACGAGTCGCCGTTCGTTTATCGCAAGTTGGCGGATGTCCTCGCTGCCCACGCCGGTACGCTCGTCGTTCGCCATGTCTTGCAACCGATAGGCGTGGTAATGGCAGGTGAAAATGAACGCGACCCCTACAAGGACTGAGCCGCGTGACACCGTCTCACACTCCATCAGGGCGGATACAACGTCGCTTGGCGACGCGTCGCGTCGCGGATCCACCTCATCCCCGCTCCCCTCAATGGGAGAGGCTGGGAGAGGTCTTTTCGAGCACGCATAAGCCCCGCAGTTCGTCCGCTCCGCCTTGACATGAACGACCCGCCGCCGTACCGTGCCGGATGCACGCCACGGCGTGCCGACCGTCGCCAATGCACGCAGTGGGTGGGGGAGGATTGCCGATGCCCGATACGACAGGCCGTATCGCCGGGGAGACGCGCGCGCTCATCATGGACCCGAGCGATAACGTCGCCGTCGCGATCCGCGAATTGACGGCGGGCGAAGCGCTCGTCATCACCGTGCCGGACGGGTCGGAACGCGCCGTCACGACCATCGAACCGATTCCCTTCGGCCACAAGTTCTCCACCGCCGACATCGCGGAGGGCGATCAGGTGATTAAATACGGGGAGCGGATCGGGCGCGCGACCCGGCCCATCCCCGCCGGTTCGCACACGCACATCCACAACATCACGAGCCAGCGCGGCCGGGGCGACCTCAAGGGAAGGACTGAGGACTGAGGACTGAGCCGTACGGCTTTGCCTCAGTCATTCTCTCGACGCATCAGCAAGGAGTCGTACCATGGCAACCGTAACACACCAAACCCCTCAGTCCTCAGTCCTCAGTCCTCAGTCCTCGTTTATGGGCTACCGGCGCGCGTATAGTGGCCGCGCCGGGGTGCGGAATCTCGTGCTCATCATCCCCTCGGTCGTCTGCTCGAACACCGTCGTGCAGCGGATCGCGCAGCAGGTGCCGGAGTGCGTCTTCGTCACGCATCAGCACGGCTGCTCGCAGGTCGGTGACGATGTCGAGCAGACGCGCGCGACGCTGATCGGCTACGCGACGAATCCGAATGTCGCGGGGGTGCTCGTCGTCTCGCTCGGCTGCGAGACGATCGAGGGCGATCGCGTCGCCCAGATGATCGCGGACACCGGCCAGGATGTGGAATTCCTCGGCATCCAGGAGAGCGGCGGCATCAAAAAGACGGTCGAACTCGGCATCGAGAAGTGTCACGCCCTGCTGGAACGCGCGAGCCGCCACAAGCGCGAAGAGGTGCCGCTCTCGGAACTGATTCTCGCCGTGCAGTGCGGCGGTTCGGACGCCTTCAGCGGCATCACCGCGAACCCCGCGCTCGGCATCGCCTCGGACATGCTCGTCGCGACGGGTGGCACGGTGATGCTCGCGGAGGTGCCGGAGTGCCTCGGCGCGGAGCATCTGCTCGCCGCGCGCGCCCGGACGCCGGAAGTCGGCGAGCAGTTGGTCGCCGCCGTGCGCCGCTACGAGGAGGACGCGCTGCGGATGGGCGTGGACCTCAACAAGGGCAACCCCGCGCCGGGCAATATCAAGGGCGGCCTGACGACGATCGAGGAGAAGTCCATCGGCGCGATGAAGAAAGGCGGCAGCACGCCGCTCAACGAAGTGCTCGCCTACGCCCAACCGCCCACCCGGAAGGGCCTCGTCATCATGGACACGCCGGGGAACGACATCGAGAGCGTCACCGGCAACCTCGCCGGGATGGCGCAGATGGTCGTTTTCACGACCGGGCGCGGAAGTGTCACCGGCGCGGCAATTGCGCCCGTCATCAAAGTGGCGACGAACACGCCGATGTACGAGAAGATGACCGACAACATGGACATCAACGCGGGCACCGTCGTGGACGGCACCGAGACGTTGCAGGAGGTCGGGCGCCGCATCTTCGAGAAGATTATCGCCGTCGCGAACGGCGAGCAGACCCGCTCCGAAGAATGGGGCTGCAACGAGTTCGGCATCAACCGCATCGGTCCATCGCTCTAAGACAGGGCCGAGGACTGAGGACTGAGGACTGAGGACTGAGGACTGAGAAAAGCGAGGGCGATTCACGAACCGCCCCTACGAATCCCATATTCTCCCCCTCTCCTTTGCCCACGGCAAAGGAGAGGGGGGCCGGGGGTGAGGTTTCCCGATGCCCACACTACCGATGACGACGCTCGGCACAACCGGGCTGCGGGTGACGAATCTCTGCCTCGGCGGCGCGCCGCTCGGCGACATGCCGGAGACGTTCGCGTACGGCGTGCCCGAGGAACGCGCGCTGGCGACGGTGCGCGCCCTCCTCGACAGCCCGATCAACTTCATTGACACCGCCGCCTCCTACGGCGACGGCGAGAGCGAGCGTCGCATCGGCATCGTCATCAAGGAGCGCGGCGGCCTGCCCGCCGGGTATGTCCTCGACTCGAAGGCCGACCGCGACCTACAGACCGGCGACTTCAGCGGCGACCAGATGCGCCGCAGCGTCGAACGCAGCCTGCGCCTCCTCGATCTCGACACCATCCCGCTGATGCATCTGCACGACCCGGAGCACACGACGTTCGAGGCGGCGATGGCCCCCGGCGGCCCGGTGGCGGCCCTGCAAACGATGAAGGAGGAAGGGCTGATCGCGCATCTCGGCGTCGCGGGCGGGCCGATTGATATGGAGATCCGCTACGTCGAGACGGGCATCTTCGATGCGGTGATCACGCACAATCGGTACACGCTGCTCGACCAGAGCGCCGACCCGCTCCTGACCGTCGCCCACGAACGCGGCCTCGGCGTGCTGAATGCCGCGCCGTACGGCAGCGGCATGCTCGCCAAGGGGCCGGATGCCTACCCGCGCTACCAGTATCAGCAAGCGCCGCCGCACATGATCGAGCAGGCGAAGCGGCTGGAGGCCGCCTGCCGGCGGCACGGCGTCCCGCTCCGCGTCGCGGCGCTGCATTTCTCGCTGCGCGACCCGCGCATCCACAGCACCATCGTCGGCATGACGCACCCGGAGCGCGTGCAGCAGGCCGTCGAGGATGCCCTGACCCCGGTGCCCGACGCGCTCTGGGAAGAACTGGCTCCGCTGATCGCCGCGTACAACGCGACACACGGCGCGTTCGAGGACAAACGGTACACCCTTCCCGAAGGCCATTGACCGGAAATTGACCCGCCAAGACGCCGAGGACGCCAAGAAAACGCGAAGAATGACGAAATCCCTCTTTTCCCTTTCTCTTCTTGGGTCCTTGGTCTCTTGGCGGTTCAAAAAGATTCGCAACGGAGGTTCGACGCGATGCCACTCTGCCATTTCACGACCTCGCTCAACACGATGCCGCGCCTCGGCTGGGCGGACCTCGGCGGTGTCTACGATCTGTCGGCATGGGAGGGCGCCGGGTTGTACTCCCTGCGCGATGTGCTCTCGCGCCCGCTCGCGAAAGTGCAGCAACTGCTGCGGGACGCGCCGTTCGACCGCTTGCCCGTCTGCACGCACACCGACGCGACGCTGCACAAGCCCCTCGACGCGCAGGAAGTCTGGGCATGCGGCGTGACGTACCTCCGCTCGCGCGACGCGCGGATGGAAGAGAGCAGCGAGCAGAGCGTCTACGACCGCGTCTACGCCGCCGAGCGGCCGGAAATCTTCTTCAAGGCGACGCCGTCGCGCGTCGTCGGCCCCGGCCAGCCGCTCGCCATCCGCCCGGACAGCACCTGGGATGTCCCGGAACCCGAACTCGCGCTCGTCGTCAATTCGGCGGGCGAAATCGTCGGCTACACGATCGGCAACGATGTCAGCTCGCGCTCGATCGAGGGCGAAAACCCGCTCTATCTGCCGCAGGCGAAGATGTTCCGCGACTGCTGCGCGCTCGGCCCATCCGTCGCGCTCGTGGATGAGATTCCGGATGTGGGCAATCTTGCCATTAAGATGGCGATCACGCGCGGCGGCGACACGGTTTTCCGGGGGGAATCGAACACGAATCAGATCGCCCGCCCGCTCGAACAACTCGTCGAATACCTCGTCAAGGCGAACGGTTTCCCACACGGCGCGGTGTTATTGACCGGCACCGGGATCGTCCCGCCGTCGGACTTCACGCTCGAGGCGGGCGACGTGGTCAGCATCACGATTGACGGCATCGGCACGCTCGGCAACCCGGTCTACCGGATCGCGGGCTGACGGGGAGCGGAACAGTGCCCGTAGCGCGGGCGTTTCAGGCTGCGAGGCCGACGGAGGCTGGAACGCCCGCGCTACCCCGTGCGCGCACCTGTGGTACAATTGCGCAACGATTTCGCTGCGACACAGCGTATTTTTCTTTCGCGCGCCAAGGGGACGACGATGGGGCGGATCGCCTTCGATCATGTAACGAAAAAATATGGCGACGTTGTCGCGGTCAATGACGTATCGCTCGAGGCCGCCGACGGCGAATTCCTCGTGCTCGTCGGCCCGTCCGGATGCGGCAAGACGAGCGCGCTCCGCTGCCTCGCGGGGTTGGAGGAGGTCACGGAGGGCACGCTCTACATCGGCGACCGCGAGGTGACAATGCTGCCGCCGAAGGACCGCGATGTCGCGATGGTCTTCCAGAACTACGCGCTCTACCCGCACATGGATGTCTACGGCAACCTCGCCTTCGCCTTGCGACTGCGCAAGCAGGAGATGGCGGCGGCGGGCGCGAACAAGCCCGACGAGGCCGCGAACGGGAACGGCTCGACGGGATTGATCGGCCGGATGCTCGGCAAGAATTCCACATTGCGCGGGGCGGACGCGGAGATTGACCGGCGCGTGCGCCACGCCGCCGAAATCCTCGACCTGACCGACCTCCTCAAACGCCGCCCGCGCCAACTCTCCGGCGGCCAGCGGCAGCGGGTTGCGCTTGGGCGGGCCATCGTCCGGGAGCCGCAGGCGTTCCTGATGGACGAGCCGCTCTCCAACCTCGACACCCAACTGCGCATGCAGACGCGCGCGGAGATCCTCAAGATCCACCAGCGGCTGAAGGTGACGACGATCTATGTCACGCACGACCAGCAGGAAGCGATGACGATGGGCGACCGCCTCGCCGTCATGAAGGCGGGCGAGATCCAGCAACTCGACACGCCGCAACGCATCTACGACCATCCGGCGAATCTCTTCGTCGCCGCCTTCATCGGCAGCCCGGCGATGAATGTGCTCCCCGTCACCGTCCAGCGCAGCGGCGACCAGATCGTGCTCGCCAACGGCGATTTCGCCCTCCCCGCCCCCGGCCGCGTCCGCATGCGCCTCTCCGAAGCGATCGGCAAGGAGATGACGCTCGGCATCCGGCCGGAGCACGTCATGCCGCTGCCGATGGGCGGCAACGGCGCGGAGACGCAGGACCGGATGGCCGTCAATGTGGACATCGTCGAACCGCTCGGCGCGGAAGTGTTGATGTACATGTCCGGCACCGGCGGCAAGCAGATCGTCGGGCGCTTCGATCCGTCCCAGCGCGCCCGCAACGGCGACCGCCTCTACATCGGCTTCAAGCCGGAACACCTGCACCTGTTCGACCCGGAAACCGGCAATGCGCTGATTTGAGTTCGGAGTTCGGGGTTCGATGTTCGAAGTACGCGGGGAAACCGTTCTCCGAACGATCAAGGAGGACCGATGCTCTACGAAGTGCGGCATTACACGACACCGGACACGTCGAGCCTCGGCGCGCTCGCGGCGGTGTGGGGCGAACAGATCGTGCCCGCCGCGCAAGCGCATGGCATGCGTTATGTCGGTTGCTGGACGGTCGCGATTGGGCAACAACCGCGATTGACGGTGATGCTCGTGTTCGATAACGCCGACCAGCGACAGGAACAGTACGCCACTCTTTTTGGCAGCGATGCGTGGCGGCGGGCCGAGCCGATGTTATTTCCCAACGGCGCCGCGCTTATCACGGGCATCGACACGGCGCTGCTCCGCCCGACGCCCTATTCGCCGGACCCGTTCCAGTTCATGAACGCGGCTTCTCCCGGCGTCTTCGAGGAGCGTATCTATCGCGGGAAAGACTCGCGCGCCTTCGCCGCCGTGAACAAACGATTCAACGACCACACGACGCGCATCTTCGCCAATCACGGGATCACCCCGGTCGGCTTCTGGACGGTGGAGACTGGTGCGGATCAGCCCTCGCTCTACTATCTCGTCCGCTTCGACGACCTCGGCGAGTACAACCCGAAATGGAACGCCTTCCGCGCCGACCCGGAATGGCAGCGGGTGCGCGCCGAATCGGAGAGGAACGGCAACATCATTGCGCGGATCTCCAGCGCCATCCTCACCCCGACGCCGTTCAGCCCGATGCGATAGCGCCGTTCACAAACTCCCGCGCCCATCGGTCCGCCGCCCGGATGCTCTCCAGCGCGAGCGGGCCGCCCGGCGTGTGCGCGTCGAGTGCGCGCGCAACGAGCGCCGGAATGTCGAGAAAGCCGATCGCGCCGCGCAGGAAACGATCAACCGCCACCTCGTCCGCCGCGCTGAGGACGGTCGGGTAGGTGTTCCCCGCGATCCCCGCCTCGCGCGCCAGCCGCAACGCCGGGAACCGTTCCAGGTCCGGCGCCGCGAAATCGAGATGGCCGACGGCGGGCAAGTCGGCGCGACGGAATGGGTTCGGCCAGCGCTCCGGGTAGGAGAGCGCGTACTGAATCGGCAGGCGCATATCCGCCGGGCCGAGTTGGGCGATCAGCGAGCCGTCGGCGTATTCGATGTACGAATGGACGACGCTCTGCGGGTTGACGACGACATCAATCCGCTCATACGGCATGTCGAAGAGCCAGCGCGCCTCGATCGTCTCCAACCCCTTGTTCATCAGCGTCGCGGAGTCAATCGTGACCTTGCTGCCCATGTTCCACGTCGGGTGCTTGAGCGCGTTCGCCGCCGTCATCGCGCGTAATTCCTCCACCGGCGTCGTGCGGAACGGCCCGCCGGAAGCGGTCAGGGTGATGCGTTCCGGCGCCGCGCCCGGTCGCGCCGTTTCCAGGCATTGCCAGACGGCGGAATGCTCGCTGTCCACCGGGCGGAGCCGGTTCCCCGCCCGCCGCGCCTCGGCCATCACCAGTTCGCCCGCGCAGACAATCGTCTCCTTGTTCGCCAGCGCGACGATTTTCCCCGCCCGCAGGGCGGCGAGCGTCGGTTCGATGCTCGCGTGGCCGGAGGTCGCGACGACGACGATATCCGCGTCGGGATGCGTCGCCGCCGCATGCAAGCCAGCCGCGCCGCTGAACCGCTCGACGCCGTCCGGTCGCCAATCGGTCGCGCCCGCATCGTCGAGGCTGACAAGCGTCGGGCGGTACTGTTTCGTCTGCTCGCGAAGCAACCCGGCGTTCCGACCCGCCGCGAGCGCGACGACGGCGAGTCTGTCCGGGTGCGCGTCCACGACTTCGAGCGTGCTCCGCCCGATCGAGCCGGTGCTGCCGAGGATGGCGAGGCGGATTGGCATGCGTTCGATGCTCCTTGTTATCGGTGGTGGCGGGGGGGGGGGGGGCGGCGGGGAACGCGGGGGGGGGGGGGGCGCCGCCCCCCCCCCCGGCGACCCGGCGCCGGCGGGGCCCGGGGGGGGCCCGCGGCGGCGCGGGGGCGGCGTGGCGGCGGGGCGGGCGCCGCACACACGCCGCGTGGGGCC
>JAICIL010000094.1 GCA_025924435.1 Chloroflexia bacterium
GCCCGGCGATGCGGCGGCGGGTGCGAGACGCGCTCGACGCGGTCGGCATGGCGCATCTGGCGGAGCGGGAAATCGCGACGCTCTCCGGCGGCGAGCGGCAGCGCGTCGCATTGGCGGCGGCCATCGTCCGCGCGCCCCGGTTGCTCGTCCTCGATGAACCGACCTCGCAACTGGACCCGGATGGCGCGCGGGCGGTGCTGGATGCCGTCGCGGCGGTGCAGGCCGCCTCCGGCACGGCGGTGATCCTCGCGGAGCACCGGCTGGAGCGGGTCATCCCATGGGCGACGGACGGGCTGTTCCTCCCCGGCGATGGGTCGCTGGCGAGTGGTGGCGTCCGCGATATTCTCGCGCGGGCGGGCGGTCAGTCGGCGGCGTGGGTGCCGCCCGTCGTCGCGCTCGGTCGGGCGCTCGGCTGGCAGCCGCTGCCCCTGACCGTCGCGGAGGCCATCCCGTTCGCCGCTCGCGACGGCCTCCCGGCATTGGCATCGCCGCCGCTCCCCACCGCGCATCCCGCCGGTGCGCCGCTCATTGCGGCGTCCGGCCTCTCCGTTACGCTCGGTGGGCAACCCATGCTGCGCGAGATTGACTTCGCCCTGCACGCGGGCGAGATCGTTGCGGTCGTCGGCGTGAACGGCGCGGGCAAGACGACGCTCCTGCGGGCGCTGCTCGGGTTGCGCGCGCCGGACGCGGGCCGGATTGCCGTCATGGGGCGCGATGTGACGGCGGCGGGCGTGGCGGCGCGCGGCGGGCGGATCGGCTACGTGCCGCAGCAGCCGGGCGCGCTCCTCTTCGCGGAGACGGTCGCGGATGAACTCGCCTTCACCCTGCGGGCGCACCGTCGGCACGCCTTCCCCGCCCGCTACGGCGACGCGGAGGGGCTGCTGGCCGCGCTCCGGCTCGGCGGCATGGCGCATCGCTACCCGCGCGACCTCTCGGTCGGCGAGCGGGCGCGCGTGGCGGTCGCCGCGACGCTCGCCGCCGACCCGCCGCTGCTCTTCCTCGACGAACCGACGCGCGGCCTCGACCCCGACGCGAAGGAGTCGCTGATCGCGATTCTCCACGGGCTGCGCGACGAGGGACGGGCAATCCTGCTCGTCACGCACGACGCCGAATTGGTCGCCCGCACCGCCGACCGCGTCACGTTGCTCGACCGGGGGCGGGTAGTCGCGGAAGGACATCCGCGCGCCGTGCTGCCCGGCTCGCCCTTCGCGCCGCAGATCAGCCAATTACTCGGCGGCACATTCTTAACGGTCGCGGATGTCCTGGCGGCCCGCCGCACCCGGCAGCGAGCGGCGGTGGAGGCATGAGCGTCATGAAACGGTGGCGGACGGCGATCGTGCTCGCAATCACCTCGCTGATCGGCGTCGCGGCCTTCCTCAGTCCCTTCTGGCTGGCGCGGGCGCAGACGATGGGCGCGGATCGCACGGCGCATGGTGGCGACGCGCCGCTCGTGTTCGCGGCAATCGGCGTCCTCTGCCTCGGCGTCCTGCTCGTGGAGGCGGGCGGCGGCGCGGACCCGGACGCGAAGCGGGTCGCGCTGCTCGGCGTGCTCGTCGCGGCGAACGCGGCGCTCCGCCTCCTGCCCGGCGTGCTAGGGGCAAGCCCGATCTTCTTTTTGCCGATCTGCGTCGGCTTCGTCTGGGGGCCGTCGTTCGGCTTCCTGCTCGGCGCGGCGAGCATCGCCGTCTCCGCCCTCCTGACGGGCGGCATCGGCCCGTGGCTGCCGTTCCAGATGATGACGCTCGGCTGGGTCGGGCTGACGGCGGGGGTGGTGGGGAACCTCACCCCCCGGCCCCCTCTCCATTGCGATGGAGAGGGAGAGCAGAATCGCTCAGTCCTCAGTGCTCAGTCCTTAGTGCTTTTAGCGCTTTTCGGCGCGGTGTGGGGCTTCGGCTTCGGGGCGATCATGAACCTTTGGTTCTGGCCGTTCGCCGCGCCCGCCTCGCCCACCGAGGGCGGGTTGTACTGGGCGCCGGGGCTGGGGTTGGGGGAGACGGTGCGGCGGTACCTCGCCTTCTACGGCGCGACCTCCGCCGTCTATGATGCCTTCCGCGCGGCGGGGAATGTCGCGATGTTCGCCCTCTTCGGGCGGCCCGTCCTGCTGCTCCTGCTGCGCTTCCGGGATCGGTTCACCTGGCAGTCTATCACCGCGCTGCCCATCTCGGAAGCCCGCGAGACGCCCGGAAATGATCGCACGGCGACCCCTGCACCGCGTTGATGCGGGCATCCCCAAAGCAGTACGGCACGCGCTCCCCTCGAGAGCGCGTGCCGTGCCTTCGCATGGCTATCGTGGGAGAAGCGGGGGTGGGTGTGTTGTTACGCCTGCTTCGCCCCGCGCCGGGTCAAGCCGAATCCCGCTGCGCCGAGGCCAAGGAGGCCGACGGCCAGCCCGCCGATGCCGAAGAGGCGCGCCATGTCCGCCGCCGACCGCGCCGCGTCGAGTTGCGACTGCACCGCCGCCGGGACGCTCGCCTGCGCCGGGAACTGCACGGCGGAGAGTGCCTTCACGTCGTCGAACCGACCGGGGCCGGACTCGAACTTCTCGTCAATCTTCTGGTCGTTGATCGTGCCGAAGATGTGGAAGGTGTACGACCCCGGCTGGGTCGGGATGAAGTAGCCCGCGTACTTGCCCGGCATGCCGAAGCGCGCCGCGAGGGGGATATCCTGCTTGGCCGTGCCGCCGCCCGTCGAGATCTCGGCCTTGAGGCTCTTCTCCAGCCCCTCGACTGGCGCGCCCTTGCCGCTGGCGTCCTTCTGGGACAGGTCGGTGATCGTCAGATCAATGCCGTTCATCTGATTCTGGATCGCCGGTTCGTTGACGAAGCCGACGGCGGCCTGGTACTTGCCGCCGACGAGGTCGCGCCGCTCGTGTGCGGAGGCACCGACGGGCACGAGGAGGAGGGCAAGCGCGAAGAGCGTGACGAGGATACCGAATCGGGCGATGCGACGTGCCTTCATGATCGAGAATCCTTTCCCCACAACGAGTTACCGCTGGCAATGAGGCCGCGCGTTTGCCCTCGCTCGAATGGGCGGTACCCGCCGTCCATCGAGGTGGGCAAACGCGTCCCTCACGGATGCAGCCACCGGGCAGCGGCTCCATCGCCAATAGTGTAGGCGGCAGTCAAGATTGGCACATCGGAAGAAACTCCCGAATGCGGTGGAATCGCCATCACCCGTCGCCGGAACCGCCGGGAACTTTGTCCCGAAAGAACTATTTCCGTTGTCTGCGGACTAGTCCTTTTCGCCAGTTGCCTGCCTCAGCGCTCTGTTCAGGGTCAGGAAAAATGGAAGGGCACGACAGGCAGTGAAGGCAATCATCACCCCCACCACGCTTGCGCCACGTCCGAAACAGGGAGGTGAGCGCCTTCTTCCTCTTGCTCCCCGCTGCCGGGCGCATCCCTCCACCGATCTTCCGAGTCGCCGCGATGTGCCGTAACGTCCGCTCCGCTTCGTCGTTGTCCGGCGGCACATCCGGCGCGATCAGGCCGCCGCGTGCGTGAGGCGATCAAGCGAGGGGCCGAGGTCGCGGGTGAGCCACGCGCCGACGGCGGCGACGAAGAGGACGGTGTCCCGCGCCGTCTCCGCCGGGCCGGGCGAGCCGCCGCCGAAGACGCCGAAGCAGCCGCAGCCGCCCGTGTAGCCCGTTACCCACAAGTAGATGACGAAGACGAGGAAGACGCCGAGCAGCGCCACCGAGGCGAGCGCGGACCAGCGCAGGTTCAGGCCGATGATGAGATGGACACCGAGCAGGATTTCCAGCACCGAGACGCCGACGGTCAGCACCTGCGCCGCCGTGCCGCTGACGTGCAGGGTCGCCTCGGTCGCCCGCTGCGCGGCGGTGGCGTCCGTCAGTTTGCCGCCCCCGGCGACGACGAGCGTCAGGCCGACGGCGACGCGGAGCAACAGCGCGAGCGGGGGGGGAATGGTATCGCGCACACGTTCCATCATTTCTATCCTATAATCCGCATGGTGCGACGGATACGACAGGGAAAGGACCCTTCCGCGATGGCGAAACGATCATATTCTCAGGCAGATACTCGCGCGAGTGCAACCGACGCCCGCGCCACCGCCGCTAAAGATACCGGGCAGCGCGCGACGCGCACGCAGATTCCCCAGGCCCGGCGCGGTTCCGTGACCAAGCCGGTCAAGAAGGCGCCGTGGACGCTCATTATCTCGGGCGCGCTGCTCGTCGCCGCCGTCGCCGTGGTGATCGGCGTCGTGCTGGCGAACCGGGGGAGCCAGGATCGCTCGACGATTGTCCGCCCGCCGCCCGTCGCCTCGCCCGTCGCCGGGGCCACCGCGCCCGACTTCAACGTCGTGGCAAAGGATGGCTCGACGCTGACCAGGGCGCAGATCCTCGGCAAGCCGACGTTGCTGGTCTTCTTCGCCTCGTGGTGCCCGCATTGCAACAATGAAGCGCCCCTCATCAAGGAGATCGCCGCGAAGAACCCGGATGTGCAGGTCGTCATGATCGGCGTCGGCGACCGCGAGACGCCGAGCGACATCTACGACTTCCAGCAGAAGCACGACCTCCCGTTCCCGACCTATCAGGACGGCGGCAAGGCCGCGGCGGCGTACGGTATCGCCTCCTACCCGACGATCATGTCCGTGGACAAGGGTGGCGTCATCCGCGATGTGCAGACCGGCGAAAAGTCAACGACCGAGTTGAATTCGATGATCGGCCGCGCGAAGGCGTGAGGAGTTCGGATCGAACGAAAACGCGGCGATCATGGGTCGGAGTGGCCGGAGGCAGCATGCCGACGTATTCGGGAATTCTCATGCAGCAACGTGATGCTCGATGCCAGTTCCTGCGCCGCCTCCGCTGGGGCGCGATCGTCGTGCCCGCACTCGTCATCCTCGCGAGCGAAAGCATCCGGCACGGCTACTTTGATGACACATTCCCCGTCTGGCTCGGCAATCTTCTCTCCGCCGCTGTCGCGCTGCTCGCCTCGTACCTCTTCGCGACGGTGATCTTCCACTTCATCGAACGCCTCGATGCCGACCTCGTCGCGCAGAACCGCCGCCTCGCCGCGCTCAATGCCCTGAGTGCCACCACGCACGAACCCGGCGATGAAGCGGCGCTGCTCGGCGCGAGCCTGCCGGTCATCCGGGACGCGCTCGCGGTGGAACAGGTCGTCTTCAGCGCGGATGGAGCGTGCCAATCCGCAACCGGGGCCGGTGGGGTCGCGCATCCGCTCGTGCATGACGGGACGGCGCTCGGAACCCTCTCTCTGCATGGTGTCGGCGGCTCCCTGGATCGCGCGCTGCTCGCCTCGCTGGGCGACATGCTGGCGGTCGCGCTCGCCAACCGCCGCCTCGCCGCCCAGATCGCCCGCATCGCGATGCTCGAGGAGCGCGATCGCATCGCCCGCGAGCTGCACGACGGACTCGCCCAGATGCTCGCCACCATCGCCTTCCAGGGCGAGCGCGCCCGCGCCGTGCTCGCCGATGGCAACCCCCATGCCGCCCGCGTCGCCCTCGACCGGATCGAGGAAGCCAGCAGCATGGCGTATACCGATGTCCGCGAGGCAATCGTGGGGCTGCGGACCGATACCGACGGCGACCTGCGCGAGATGTTGCAGCAGACCGCCGACGGCTTCACCGACGCGACGAACATCGCGGTGATGCTGGAGTGCGCAGCCATCCCCACCCTCCGCAATCCGCTCGCGGAGTTGCAACTGCTCCGTGTGGTCCAGGAGAGCCTGACGAATGTCCGCAAGCATGCCCGCGCCACGCGGGTAGAGATCCGCGTCACCGCCGATACAAACGACGGACGGCTCGTGCTTTCGATCCGCGACGATGGCATCGGTTTCGACCCGGATCAACTGCCGCGCATCGGGCGGCAGCATTTCGGACTGCTCGTGATGCGGGAGCGCATAGAAAGCCTCGGCGGGCGGCTCGCGATCACCTCCGCACCCGGCAGCGGCGCGACCGTCACCGCCACCATCCCCCTCGCCACCGAGGCGCGAGGGGTGGCATGATCCCCGACCGCCTGCGCATCCTGCTCGTGGACGATTCCGTCCTCCTGCGCGATGGCCTGAGCGTGCTGCTCAACGCGCAACCCGATTTCGACGTGGTGGGCGAGGCGAGCAACGGCGAGGAGGCCATTGCGCGCACGGAGGAGTTGATGCCCGATCTCGTCCTGATGGACGTGGACATGCCCGTACTCGATGGCGTCGCGGCGACGCAGGCGATCAAGGCGACGTTGCCATATGTCACGATCGTCATGCTCACGATCCATGATGCCGATGAGAAGCTCTTCGGGGCCATCCGGGCCGGGGCGCAGGGGTATCTGCTGAAGGACATCCGCGGCGCGGAACTGCTCGAGGCGTTGCGCGGCCTCGCGCGCGGGGAAACGGCCATCTCGCGCCGCCTCGCCAGCCGCCTGCTCCGCGAGTTCGCCCAACCGAGCGCCGATCCGGTATCGCCGCTCACCCGGAGGGAGTCGGAAATCCTGGAGATGGTCGCGGCGCGGAAGCGGAACAAGGAGATCGCGGACGCCCTGTTCATCAGCGAGTTCACGGTCAAGAATCATCTGCGCAACATCCTCGCCAAACTGCACCAGCGCAACCGCCGCGAGGCTGTCGCCTTCGCCCGGGAGCGGGGCCTGATCGGCGACAGGGAGTAGTTCTTTTCTGAAGAAATGGCACTTTTTGCCGCCCGCATCGCGCCCCTCGCCCTCGCCAGGCCACCGATCGCCCCGTACAATGCGCGCGAACGTCTCTTCGCCCGACAACGGTGTAAAGGAGTGGAGAATGCGGCATTACAGGGGATGGAGTCTGCTCGCTATCGCGGCGATGGTCGGCGCACTAGCATTCGTGTTCGCCCTTCCGGCCTCGGCGCATGCGGCGTTCAAGAGTTCGGTCCCGGCGCCGAACGCAACCGTCACGACCGTGCCGACGCAGGTCGTCATCACCTTCTCCGAGGAGACGAGCGCGACGAAGAGCGGCGGCTCCGTCACCGACGCGAGCGGCGCGACCGTCTCCACCGGCTTCAAGGTCAACCTCGACGACCGGACGATGATGGCGATTGCCCTGAAGCCGAGCCTGCCGAACGGTGTCTACACCGTCAAGTGGAACAGCCTCACCGAGGACGACAACGGCATGGCGGACGGCACCTTTAACTTCACGCTCCAGGCGGCCCAAGCGGCGGGGACGAGCACGGCGGCGACCGGCACCGCCACGACGGGCACCGTACCGGCGGGTGGTTCCGCCGCGGCCGGGACGCCCCCCGCCTCCGCGACGGCCGCGCCCGCCGCCACTACCGCCCCGACCGTTGCACCGACCGCAACCACCGCAGCGACCGCGACCACGGCGCCGACGGCGACGCGCGCCGCGACGGTCGCCGTGGCGACGGGGACGGGCGGCGCGGCGGCGACCGGCTCGCCCACAACCCTGCCGCAGACCGGCAGCGGCGACGGCGGCTCCCGCGCACCGTGGGCCTTCGCGCTCCTCGTTCTCGCCGCGCTCGCCATCGCGGGCGGATTCGCCTTCCGGCTCCGCACCGCCCGGCGCTAACCGACCACCGTCTCAATCGGGACGGGGTATCAGGGCGCATTCATTGTCGGGAACCCTAACCTCTGCCCCTTCCCTCGGAGGGAAGGGGTGACTCGCTCCGCGTGCCGTGTCCTTCCCGGAATGCCCCGATTGCACAGCGGCTCACTCCCCTTCCCTCCGAGGGAAGGGGGCCGGGGGGTGAGGATTCCCGGCGAAGCCGACAATGGACATGCCCCATTCGCGTTGCGAACGGTATACTGAGCGTCGGGGTACCGAGACGCCGAGATGCAATCACTCGGTACTCGATACTCAGTACTCAGTACTCAGTCCTTCGCCGGAGGCGACGATGCACGGAGAATACAAGACGCCCGGGGGCAAACTCGTCGTCGTGGATTGCGCGGTTCGGGAGGGCCGGCTCGCGGATGTGGAAGTGACGGGCGATTTCTTCCTCTATCCGGAAGAGGCGCTCGACACGATCACGCGCATCCTCACCGGCCTTGCGACGAGCCTGCCCGCCGACGAGATCGCCGC
The DNA here is from genome assembly GCA_025924435.1 of Chloroflexia bacterium. Next base: position 8,028 of record JAICIL010000094.1, read on the forward strand.
CCTCATCCATGCGAATGTCGGCGACGACGTCACCTTCTTCGGCTTCTCCCCCGAAGCCATCGGCATCGCCGTCACGCGAGCAACGAGCAACGAGCGATGAGCAACGAGATAGCAGGCGGCAGGCAGCGGGCGGCAGGCAGCGATTTGCACTCAGTCCTCAGTCCTCAGTCCTCAGTCCTGACCGACCGCTGGCGGTCGTACGACTGGCGGCTGATCCCCGCCGTGCCGCGCGACCCAGCGATGAATATGGCGCTGGACGCGGTGCTGACGGAGCGCGTCGGGGCGGGGAAACGGCCCGCGACGCTCTGGATCTGGGGATGGAACGCGCCGTGCGTCGTGCTCGGTCGGTTCCAGTCGGTGCGCAACGAGATAGATGAGGAGGGGGCGCGCGCCCTCGGCATCGGGTTCGTCCGGCGCATCACGGGCGGCGGGGCGATGTTCATCCAACCCGAGGGGGCGATCACCTACTCGATCTGCGCGCCGGAATCGCTCGTCGCGGGGATGAGTTTCGCGGAGTCGTACGCCTTTTTGGATTCCTGGGCGGTGGACGGCCTGCGCGCCCTCGGCGTGGACGCCTTCTACGTGCCGCTGAACGACATCGCCTCCTCGACGGGCAAGATCGGCGGCGCGGCGCAGGCGCGGCGCGGCGGCGCGGTCCTCCACCACGCGACGATTGCCTGCGAACTCGACACGGCGATGATGGCGCGCGTCCTGCGGATCGGGCGCGAGAAATTGAGCGACAAGGGGATCGCCAGCGCGGCGAAACGCGTCTCCCCTCTCCGGCAGCAGACCGGCCTCCCGCGCGACGCGATCATCGCCCGGCTCGTCGCCTCCTTCGCCGACCGCTTCGGCCTCACCCCGGACACCGTCCACCCCGACGAAGAGGCCGAGGCCGCACACCGCGTCCGCGACCAGTTCGGCACGCGCGAGTGGCTCTATATCCTCCCGTAGCGGGCAATATGGTTGGACCACGGAGGCGCGAACAGCACGAAAATTGTGCATCCGCACGAACGATGCACATCAAATCCTTCAATGCTGCATAGCGTTTTCTCACACACCGGCGCATATACTGGCCGTGCCGTGCGGACTCGGTGCGCACGCACAGGCGCGATGACGATGGGGCGGCGGCGAGCTGCCTCTTCAATGAGCGAACATTGCGGAGACGGGGGCGATATGGGAACCATCAACGCACATGATCTGGCGATGCACCGGGAACGGTTCCTCCAGCGCATGGTCTCCCATCACCGCGCGGGGAACCACTACCCCGATCCGTGGGTAATTGGGGGTGAAGCGCGCCTCACGCGATTACAGACCGAGGAGGTGCTGGATCATCTGCGCGCAATCGGCTGGATCGCGGCAAGCCCGTACGGCCCCGACCGGCTGCGTCTCACCCCGCGCTGTTGGGACATCCTCCGCCGCACATCCCACCCCCGACCGATGCGCGCAACGGATGCGGCCTGAGCGCCGGGCCAGGATACATTGAGCATTGGAGGCATAGATGATGGCACATCACACACCGGAGCCGCGCGACCCGTCGCTCCCACCGACCGCGATCATGCACCAGCGCCTCGCGCGCATCACGAACGAGGCCGCACGCCTCAAGGCCGCACACCGCTACTTCCAGCGGACGGCCACGCGCCGCCCATTCCGCCGCGAGGAGATGGAGGAACCGGCCTGATTCGGTATGGGCGCGCTCATTGCGCGCCCTTCGCCGCGCGCTTCCATGCATCGAGCAGCGCCGTTTCCCGGTCGCGGGCCATCCCGGCGCGACGCTCGGCGTCCGGCGGCACGGTGGCATCCCAGGCGAGGGTGTCGCGCACCGTCTCGGCAATCGGGCGGAAGCTCAGCCCGGCGGCGTATGCCTTGTCGCTGCGGGCCGCATCGAGCGCGCCCATCTCCGCCGGAAGCCAGAGCGGCAGTTCCATCCACGGCCCGACGCGCCGGTCGAGCAGGAATTGCTCGTCCACCCAGACGAAGCGGGCGTCGCTGCCGCTGACCGCTTTGCACGCCTCCAGCAGGTCGCCCATCGTCAGCGGGTAGTCCGGCCCTTTCGCGTTGAAGACGCCCGTCGCGCCGTCCTCCGCCATGCGGACGATCCACGCGGCGAGATCGCGCGCGTCCACGATGAACCGCACCGACCGCCCCGGCGCGCCCGGCGCGAGCACATCGCCGCCTTGCGCGACGCGATGCGGCCAGTAGGTGAAGCGGTTCGTCGGGTCGTGCGGCCCGACGATCAGGCCGGGGCGGATGATGAGCGCGCGGCCCGGCAGCGCCGCCTCCGCCGCTTGCTCGCAGAGCGCCTTGAGCGGGCCGAACGTCTCTCCCGTCACCTCCTCCACCGTCTCGTCCGGGATCGCGCCGACGGGCGACCGCTCGTCAATCTCCGGCGCGCCGAGGTCGGCGTAGACGGACATCGAGGAGATAAAAACATACCGCCCGACCGCGCCCGCCAGCAATGCCGCCGAGGCCCGCACGACGCGCGGGAATGAGCCGCAGGTATCAATCACCGCGTCCCACCGCCGCCCGGCGAGCGGCGCGAGGCCGCCATCGCGGTCGCCGCGCACTTTCTCGACGCCGGGGAAGAGATCGGGATTGTGCCGCCCGCGATTGAAGAGCGTCACCCGGTGCCCGCGCGCCATCGCCGCCTCCGCCAAATGCCGCCCGAGAAAGATCGTCCCGCCGATGATGAGAATCTCCAATCCCGTTTCCTTCCCTGAACCCGGAATACGGATACGCGCTATCCGCTCCCAGTCCTCTCCTCATAATTAATCGGATAGCCCGCGAAGAGGCATTCCTGGCAGGTCGGGCCGAGATTGAAGCGGGAGCGGCAGCGGGAGCAGAAGCCGGCATGGTAGCCGAGGGCGAAGAGGCGCGCACCCATCGGTTGGAGGGCCGCGCCGCTCGTCAGATGGCGGCACTCCGCGACGAGCAATGCCTCGATTTCCGGTGTGAGCGCGGCGGGGCGGGAAACATCGTAGCGGTTGCCGGACCGGTCGCTGATGCCGATCGTGCGGATCGGGCCGCGATCGTAGAAGGCTTCGAGATATGCCTGCCCCTCTTCGAGAGCGACAATCGCCGAGACGTATTGGATGGCGGCGGTGGCGTCCGCCTCGGTCGCGCAGAGGCGGCTGATGATCTGCACCAGGCGGTTCGTCGCGCGGCGTTGCGGGTCCGGTCGCTCCCGCTCGACCTCAATGTCCGGCATGACCCACCTCGACCGGCGCGCGCGCCGCGCGGATGAACGCCCCAATCCGCGCGGCATCCTTGATACCGGGATCCCCCGCCACCTCCACGCCGCTCGCCACGTCCACGCCCCATGGCCGGACGATGTGCGCGGCGTCCGCGACGTTGTCCGGCGTCAGCCCGCCCGCGAGCATGATACGCTCCTCGGCGGCGAGCGCGGCGGCGAGCGCCCAATCGCCCATCCGCCCCGTGCCGCCGTACTGCCCCGGCACATGGGCATCGAGGAGCGGCGTGAGCGGCTGGCCGAGCGGGCCGGGCGGCAGCGACCGCGCCGCGCGATGGTAGGCATGAATCCGCTCGCGCAGCGCGTCCACGTCTTCGCCGGGCAGCGCGCGGACGGCCATCAGGAGCGGCATCGCGAGCCGCTCCACCTCCGTCGCCGTCTCATCGCCGGAGAGTTGCACGAGATCGAGACCGCAGAGAGCCGCCGTGGCGGCGATCGTCGCCGGGCCGGCATTGACGAAGAGGCCGCTGACGAGCGGGCGCGGCCCATCCCCCGCCCGCAGTGCGGCGATCACTTCCGCCGCTTCCTCCGGCGCGATGTACCGCTTCGTGCCGGGCCAGAAGGTGAACCCGACAATGTCCGCGCCCGCCTCAGCCGCCGCGTGCGCGTCCACGAGCCGCCGCACGCCGCAGATTTTGACGACGGTCATTTTACCCACCCCCTGCCCCTCCCGAAACGGGAGGGGTGTCCATCTCCCCCTTCCCGTGTCGGGAGGGGGGGCGGGGGGATAGGCCCGCTTCCGCCAGCGCCCGCACCGCCGCCGTGCGATCCGGCGCGGTGATGACCGATTCGCCGACGAGCGCGGCGTCGAAACCGGCGTCCGCGAGGCGGCGCATGTCGCCGGCGTCCTTGATGCCGCTGAGGGCGGCGCGGACGGTCGCGCGCGGCATCCGGGCGGCGAGATCGGCGGCGAGGTCGGTATTGACGCTGAAATCGCGCAGATCGCGCTGATTGACGCCGATCAACGCCGCGCCGACGCCGACCGCCCGCGCCAGTTCCGCCGCGTTGTTCGCCTCCACGAGCGCGGTCATGCCGTATTCCAGGATCGTCGCGTGGAGCGTCGCGAGCAGCGCGTCGTCGAGCGCGGCGACGATCAACAGGCAGGCGTCCGCGCCCCACGCCCGCGCCTCCGCGACCTGGTACGGATCAATGATGAAGTCCTTGCGCAGGAGCGGGATCGCGCTGCCGACGGCATCGAGGCCGCGCCGCGCAATCGGCAGATGCGTCAGGCTGCCGAGGAAGAACGATTCGTCCGTCAGGACCGAGAGCGCCGTCGCACCGCCCAGCGCGAACTCCCCCGCGATCCGCTCCGGGTTGTAGTCCGCCACGAGGACGCCCTTGACGGGCGAGGCGCGCTTCAGTTCGGCGATCACGCGCACCGGCTCGCCCATGCCGCGCCGGAGCGCCGCGAGGAAATCGCGCGGCGGCGGCGTGCGGCCCAGTTTGAGGTCAATCAAATCCATCGAGACACGCGCCTTGCGCGCGTCCACCTCTTGCCGCTTCTTCGCCAGAATCTCGTCGAGTATCGTCCCGGTCCGCTCCGCCACGCGCCGCTCCTCTCACTTCGGTATAGTATACCCTGCTGAGGACTGAGGACTGAGGACTGAGTGCTGAGTGCTGAGTATGATGCTACGCTTATTTCCGCATGCTCGTGGCCACCTATGCGAGAAGGAGTGAATGATGGCAAATGTGACGCTGCCCGATTCCCCCGGCGCCTTCGCGCAGGCGACCTGGGACGATATTCTGCCCTACTACGAGGAACTGGCCGCCCGCCCGCTCGACACCGCGAATGTCGAGCAGTGGCTGCGGGATTGGGCGAGGCTGGAAGAGATGGTCGCGGAGGCGAGCGCAATCGCGTACGTCGCCTACTCGACGGACACGGCGAGCGAGGCGAAGGAAGCGGCGCAGGTGCGCTTCTCCAGCGAGATCGAGCCGCAGATGCACGAGCAGCATGTCGGCCTCTCCAAGCGGCTGCTCGACCTCGGCTACGAGCGCGACGACCTGAAAACATTGCTCCGCAGTTTCCGCAATCAACTGGAAATCTTCCGCGAGGAGAATGTGCCGCTCGTCGGGGAAGAAGAGAAGTTGAACACGCAGTACAACAAGATCATCGGCGGGATGACCGTCGAGTGGGAGGGCGAGGAAATCGCGCTGCCCCGCCTGCAACCCCACCTCCTCAGCCCGGATCGCGCGGTGCGGGAGCGGGCATGGCGGCTCGGCGCGCGGCCGTATATGGATCAGCACGACGCGCTCGCGGATATCTTCGACAAGCAGTACGCCCTGCGTCAGCAGATGGCGAAGAACGCCGGGTTCGCCAACTACCGCGACTACATCTTCCGCGCCAAGGATCGCTTCGACTACACTCCGGCGGATTGCGAGGAGTTCCACGCCGCCGTCGAGCAGACCGTTGTGCCCGCCGTCGCGCGGCGCTTCGAGCGGCGGCGGCA
>JAICIL010000095.1 GCA_025924435.1 Chloroflexia bacterium
CCCTCAACCGACTCCCGCGTTGCGCGCGCTGGTTTTCACCCCTGTGCGATATGCCGGCGGTAAAGCCGGCGCTACCCCGGGATAGAGGAATCCATATGAACAAACTTTTCGGCATCCCGATGACGAATATCATGGTGGCACTGTTGGTCGTGCTGGCGCTGGTGCTGGCAATCACGGCCTACATCGCGCTGCGCAATCCCGTCATCTTCCGGCTCGGCATCCGCAACGTGCCGCGCCGCAAGGCGCAGACGGGGCTGATCGTCGTCGGGCTGATGCTCTCGACGCTGATCATGTCCGCCGCCTTCGCGACGGGCGACACGATCAACTACTCGATCGGCGATCTCGTCTACAAGTCGCTCGGCCGCGTGGACGAGGTGATCCAACCGAAGCAGGACCCGAACAGCGTCGGGCAGGGGACGGACAAGATCCCGGCGGCCGCGCTGACGGACCTCGAAACGCGCTTCAAGGGCGACCCGGACATCGCCGGGTTCGTGCCGTCGCTCGGCAAGGCCGTGCCCGCGCTCAACCCGCGCACGTCGCAGAGCGAGCCGATCGTCTCCCTCGCCGGGGTGGACGCGACGCGCGTTGACGCCATCGGCGGCGTCCTCGACGCGAAAGGCAACAAACTGGATGTCGGCACGCTCGGCCCCGGCGAGGCGTACCTCAATCAGACGGGCGCGGACAAACTGCAAGCCCAGGTCGGGGACACGATCCAGTCCTTCTACAACAACCAGCCGATCGCCTTTACGGTCGCGGGGATCGTGCGGGACAGCATCTTCAACGCGAACACGAACGGCAACGCCTATCCCGGCCTGCTCATCCCGCTCGACCGCGCGCAGGCGATGTTCAACCGGCCCGGCGATTACGACGCGATCTTCGTCGCCAACACCGGCACGGTGCGCAGCGGCGTGAACCGGACGGACACGGTCGTCGGCAAACTCGACCCCGTGCTCGCCGCACAGAATCTCGAAGCGAACAAGATCAAGCAGGACAGCGTGAAGCAGGCTGAGCTGTTCGGCAATGTCTTCACGACCTTCTTCCTCGTCCTCGGGCTGTTCGCCATCGCGGCGGGCGTGCTGCTGATCTTCCTCATCTTCACGATGCTCGCGGCGGAGCGGAAGAGCGAGATGGGCATGGCGCGCGCCGTCGGCACGCAGCGGCGGCACCTCGTGCAGATGTTCATCGCCGAAGGGACGGCGTACGACCTGATCGCGGCGGCGGTCGGCGCGGTGCTCGGCGTCGGCGTGGCGCTCGGCATCGTCTTCGCGATGAAGGCGATCATCGGCAATGAACTGCCGCTCTCGCCCTACGTCCAGCCGCGCTCGCTGATCATCGCCTACTGCCTCGGCGTCGTCCTCACCTTCGGGACGATCGCCTTCTCCTCGTGGCGGGTGAGCAGATTGAACATCGTCGCCGCCATCCGGGACACGGAGGAGCCGGTGCGCCGGAAGGCGGGCGTGCGCAGCCTGATCTGGGGCATCGTCATGGTCGTCGTCGGCGCGCTGCTCGCGCTCACCGGCCTCTCCGGCAAGCAGGCCGCGCCCTTCTACGGCGGCGCGATGCTGATCGTCTTCGGCCTCGCCCTGATCCTCCGCCGCTTCGGCGTGCCGGAGCGCGGCGTCTTCACGGCGGTCGGGCTGTTCGTGCTCGTCTGGTGGTGCGTGCCCTTCTCGGTGCACGACAAACTCTGGGGCAAACTCCAGGGCGGCATCGAGATGTTCTTCTTCAGCGGGATCGCGCTCGTCACCGGCGCGGTGCTCCTGATGGTCTTCAACGCGGACACGACGCTGCGGTTCGTGACGTGGCTCGGCAAGCCGTTCGGGCGGTACGCGCCGGCCTTCAAGACGGGCGTCGCCTACCCGATGGCGAACCGGGGCCGCACCGGCATGACACTGGCGATGTTCGGCCTGATTATCTTCGCGCTCGTCGTGATGAGCGTGCTCAACACGACATTCGGCAAGTCCTTCACCTCCGATGCGACGCTCGGCGGCTGGGATGTCGCGGCGGCGTCGAACAGCAACAACCCGGTCGGCGACTTCAAGGCGGCGGTGCAGCAGGCGGGCACGGTCAACACGAACGACTGGACGGCGCTCGGCCTCAACCACATCGTCACCGCGCAGAACACGCAGGTGCGCCTCGCGGGGGCGCCGGATTTCCGGCAGTACACCGCGCGCGGCCTGGACGGCGGCTTCATTGACCACAGCACGTACACGTTCCAGACCCGCGCCACCGGCTACGCCTCCGACCGCGCCATCTGGGACGCGCTGAAGCGCGACCCGACGCTCGCCGTGATTGACGCGACGGCGATCCCGCAGCAGGGCGGCTTCGGCAACGCGGGCGGCGACAAGCGGTTCCAGTTGACCGGCGTCAAGGCCGACGACAAGGCGATGGCGCCGATTGCGGTGGATGTGCGCGACCAGCGGACAGGCGCGGCCAGGCAGGTGACGATCATCGGCGTGCTCGACCAGACGATGAACATCAGCGATGGCCTCGGCATCGGGAACGGCGGCGCGGGCCTCTTGATGAACGACAGCGCCTTCCAGCAGATCTTCCCGCCCGACCAGCAGAACACGGCATATTTCATCGCTTTGAAGAACAGCGCGGACAGTAAGGCCGTGAAGTTCGGCATCAAGGCCGCGCTGGTGCGGAACGGCGTGCAGGCGATTGATCTGCGCGACGAGTTGCAGAAGTCGCAGCAGCAGAGCCAGGGCTTCCTCTATTTGCTGCAAGGGTTCCTCGGCATCGGCCTCTTCGTCGGCATCGCGGCGCTCGGCGTGATCGCGCTCCGCTCGGTCGTCGAGCGGCGGCAGCAGATCGGCATGCTCCGCGCCCTCGGCTACCAGCGCGGCATGGTGAGCGCGACCTTCCTGATCGAGTCGCTCTTCATCGCGGTATCGGGCGTGGTCGTCGGCGTGGCGACCGGGATGGTCCTCTCGCGGAACCTGATCGCGAGCGGCAATGCGGGCGTGCAGGCGAATTCGATGGTCATCCCGTATGGGCAGATCGCCCTATTCATCATTATTGCCCTCGGCGCGGCCTTCGTGATGACGGTCGTCCCCGCCCGCCGCGCCAGCCGCGTCCCGATCGCGGAGGCGCTGCGGTACGAGTAGGCGACCTAACCCCCAAACCCCCTTCCCGAAAAGGAAGGGGGCTTTTTGCGCCGCGAGCGTGCCGACGATCGCCGTTTGGCATACACTACAGAGAGCGAATATTGGCTCCCTCTCCCGCGCGGCGGGGAGGGTTGGGGTGGGGGCAAACACCGGCATGAGCGAAACATCGAAACAGAGCCTCGCGCGGGGGCTTGGCTATCTCGGGCTGCTGCTCGCGCTCTTCGCGGCGCTCACGCCGGGCTATTTCTATATCCCCGGCCTCCTGGCCATCGGCTGCGGCGTCACGGCCCTCTGGTTGCGGGAGGGGTACCTGGGGCTGCTCTCCATCGGGTTCGGCATCTTTGGCCTCCTGATCGGCTTCATCCTCACCCTCGCCGGCTTCCGCCTCGGCAAGTAGCACGATTCATAACCACAGAGGCGCAGAGAACACAGAGAGGGAGGAGAGGAACGAAAGAGAAAAAGATGGTTGCGAACATGGGAAATCTCCTTCATTGCATGTTCTCCGCATTTCTCTGTGTCCTCTGTGCCTCTGTGGTTCAATCCCGTCCCCGGTAGGCGCACGGATTTTTCGGGAGAAGTCCATTCCTCTTGACAGTACCGCGTATCGTCCTCTACCCTCACCCTACAGAAATCTGCTTCAGTGTGTGACAATCGGAGAGGCCCGCTCGGTGGGGTGAGCGCGGAGCGTGGTTCAGGAAGTTGAGGAGGGAACGCGATGGCCCGTGTCGTCTTTGACCACATCACCAAGCGGTTCGGCGATGTCTACGCCGTTAACGATCTCAATCTTGAGATTCAGGACGAAGAGTTCCTCGTGCTCGTCGGTCCCTCCGGTTGCGGCAAGACGACCGCACTCCGCATGCTCGCGGGGCTGGAGGAAGTGACAACCGGCGAGATCTACATCGGCGACCGCCGCGTGACCGACCTCGCACCGAAGGATCGCGACATCGCGATGGTCTTCCAGAACTATGCCCTCTATCCGCACATGAGCGTCTTCGACAATCTCTCCTTCGCGCTCAAACTGCGCAAATACGACAAACCGGCGATCCAGCAGCGCGTGGAGCAGGCGGGCGGCATGCTCGGCCTGCGGACGCTCCTCCAGCGCAAGCCGCGCCAACTCTCCGGCGGCCAGCGGCAGCGCGTCGCGCTCGGTCGCGCCCTCGTCCGGGAGCCGCAGGTCTTCCTGATGGACGAGCCGCTCTCCAACCTCGACGCCGCGCTCCGCGTCCAGACCCGCGCGGAGATCACGAAACTCCAGACCCGCCTGAAGGTCACGACCGTCTACGTCACGCACGACCAGGTGGAAGCGATGACGATGGGCGACCGGATCGCCGTGATGCGGGAAGGCGTCCTGCAGCAGCTCTCGACGCCGCAGGACCTCTACGATCACCCGGCGAACATCTTCGTCGCGGGTTTCATCGGCTCCCCGGCGATGAACTTCGTCGCGGGCACCCTGCAATCGCAGAGCGGCAAGTTGATGCTGACGCACGATAACTACAGCGTCCCGCTGCCGATTGATGGCTTGACGAACGAGATCAAGGAGAATCTGGGGACGCGCGTCGGCAAGCCGGTGGTGATCGGCGTCCGCCCGGAAGATGTCCTCGATCGTGCGCACGCCAATGGCATGAGCGGCATGGAGGGCCTGCCCGCGACGGTGGACGTTGTCGAGCCGCTCGGCTCGGAAGTGCTCCTCTACCTCGACTACGGCACGGAGACGCCGATGATCGTCCGCGCGGAGCCGCGCTCCAAGATGAAGCCGGGCGACAAGATGGAAGTGCTCTTCAAGCCGGACAACCTGCACGTCTTCGACGGCGAGAGCGAACTCTCGATCCTGTAAACCGGAGCGCTCAGGTAGCAGAGGGCGTCTCTCGTGGGCGCTCAATGGAGCGGGCAGGTCTCATACCTGCCCGTATTCTTTTGCGCCAAATCATGGGATAGCGGGATCGCGAGCACGAATGGCCCACACCTTGCCATGAAATATGGGCCGGCCCCTCGGCGCATGCGGAAGGCGGGGAGATGAACGTGCCGAACCATAGTGTGGAGAATCATGAGTCGCGTTTGACGCAGATACACGACGATGTTCGGCGTGCTTTCGTGACCTTCCTGACCGTCCCGAGCCTGATTACCGCCGGATTTATCCTTCTCGCCGCGGTTACGTATTTCTTCGATCATGCCGCGATTGCCCGGTCCGATCCATTCCGGGCATTCATGAAGGCGCATCTCTTCCGCGATTCGCAAGCGACCAGTAGCCTGCTTGGAGCGATCGCGGGCAGCATTATTACCGTGACCTCAATCACCTTCTCGCTCCTCTTGCTGGCCGTGCAGCAGTCCGCGTCGTCGCTGACGAATCAGGTGTTCGACCAGTTTCTGCGTCGTCGGCTCAATCAGGTCTACTTTGGCTTCTTTTTGGTCTCGCGTTGTACACGCTGGTGATCCTCGCCACGGTGGATCCGTCCGATAATCCCGTCTATGGCGCGACCGTGGCATTCCTGCTCACCGGGGTCGCCCTCTATCTGCTCGTCTTGTTGCTCTATACGACGATCAATCAGACGCGCCCCGTGGAGATCATCGCGACGATTCACGACCACACACTCGTCGCGCGGGAACATCAACGCGCGTTCCTCCGCCGAACCCGGCGATCCCCGTGCGGGGAGTGCGGCATTCGCCTACCCGTGACGGCGACCGGGCATGGGTTCGTGATCTCCGTGAATCTCGACTCGATCGGCGCGGCGATTGAGAACGCGCGGGCCGACGTGGAAGTCGTGTTATTGGTTTCCGTTGGCACGTTCGTGGCATTCCGGGACGTGATCGCCGAAGTCCGGGCACAGACGATGGATGACGCAATCGCGGTGGCGAACATCCTCCCGCGCGCCATCCACCTCGAACGCCAGCGGGACTTCGCGAACGATCCCGCGTACGGGATCGAGCAACTGCTGACGATTGCCTGGACATCCATCTCAACCGCGAAATCGAACCCCTCCCCCGGATTGCTGGTCATTCACAATCTCCGGGATATGCTGGCGCGCTGGTCGGTGGGAGAGGAAGCGGGAGATGAACCGCCGCTGCCGGTGGTCTACACGGACAATGTGCCCGCGCGGTTACTGGATGCGTTCGAGTCCCTGGCGGTCGTCTCGTCGGAGTCCATGCAGCACCAGAGTATTACCGAGATCATCCACACCCTCACAATGATGTTCGACCGCCTGCCACCCGATTGGCAGCAACGGGCAGACGATCTCATTCTTCGTATCCTCTCGTCGCTGGGCGACTACGTCCTGACCGCCGGACTGGACGCGGCGCTCACCGCGCTGGTGCGAACGCTCACCGACGCGATGCGCCTCGATACGGCGATGGCCGTGGAATCGGCGCAGACCGGGCTGCGCGCCTCCGTCGGGCACCTCCATTCCCGCTCGACGCGCGTATCCGGCGGCGGATGACCGCCCACCTCCGTCAATTCGCCAGTCACCGCTCATTACTCCGCTTCCTCCGGTGGCCGGACGGCTTTGAACATGACGAGCAGGAGCACGTCGTAGATGCCCTTCAGCGCGCCGCCGATGACGAGCGGCCAGCCGAAGACGGTGCGGCTCAGGAGGTAGCCGGAGAGGAGCGGGCTGGCGGCGGTGGCGAGGCTGCGCGGCACGGAGGTGACGCTCGCCGCCGCCGGGCGCTCCGCCGGGGTGACGACCGCCATCACGTACGAGTTGCGCGTCGGCACGTCCATCTGCGAGAGCGCGCTGCGGGCGAGCAGGAGGGCGATGGCGAGCGGCAGGTTCGGCATGAAGGGGACGAGGATCAGGAAGAGATTGGACGGCAGGTGCGTGAAGACCATCGTGTTGACGAGGCCGATCCGGTTCGCCAGCCAGACGGCGACCGGGAACGACCCGGCGGAGAGCACGCCCGCCCAGAAGAAGATCGTCCCTGCCGTCGCCACCGAGAGATGGAACCGCTGGAAGAGCCAGAGCGCGAGCAGCGACTGGACGACGAAGCCGCCGCCGAACGAGTCGAGGCTGAAGAGCGCGGCGAGCGTGTAGACCATCCCCTTCGACTCGCGCAGCGGCGCTTCCGGGATGTGCGCGCCCGGCTCGATCGCCGGCGAGAGCGTGCGATAGAGAAAGAAGGCGACGAGGGCGAGGAGCGCGTAGACGAGGAACATCCCTTCGAGCGCGCGGGTGAGGCCGAGAGGTGTATGCGCGGCGATGAACGCCGGGACACCCGCGCAGAGCGCGCCGCACGCCCCGACGAGCGAGGCGACGAGGCTGTACCGCGCGAAAAGCGCTGTGCGGCCCCGCGCGCCGACCGTCTGCGGCAGGAGCGATTGCTCCAGCGGCAGGAAGATGCTGACATCCCCGGCGGACGGGTTCAGCGTGCCGACGAAGGCGACGATCATCAGCGGCCAGAAGGCGTGGACGACGGCGAAACCGATCCCCGTGGCGGTCATCAGCGCGGCGGCGCCGAAGAGCAGTCGTCGCCGCTTCAGCCGGTAGGCGATCAGCCCGACGAGCAGCGTCAACGCGGCGGAGCCGACGAGCGTCGCCGTCGTCACCGCGCCGATGCGCAGGCTGCTCAGGCCGATTCCCGTCAGATAGACGGGCAGGAGCACGCTGATGAAGCCGTCGCCGAAGGCGCGCACGGCCCGCGACGCGATCAGCACGGCGGCGTCATGCGTCGCCCCGACGGGCAAGGAGAGCCAGCGCCGCTGCGGTAGCGGCGCTTCGGAAACGGTCATCGCGCCATGTCGAATCGCTTCACTGGCGGCAATTGTGGCATGCGGTTTATGCCAGATACCGATGGAACCACTGCACGGCGCGCGCCCAGGCGTCCGTGGCGGCGTTGGCGTTGTAGGCGGGGCGCGTGTCGTTCAGGAAGGCGTGGCCCGCGCCGGGGTAGACGACCATGTCGAAGGTCTTCTCCTGCCGGTCCATCTCCGTTTCGAGGCCGTTGTACTGCTCCGGCGGGATACCGGCGTCCTCCTCGCCGTAGATGGCGAGCACCGGCGCCTTGATGCCGCCGACGAACTCCGGCGTCGGCTGCACCCCACCACCGTAGAAGGCCGCCACCGCGCCGATCCGCGCGTCGCCGGTGGCGGCCGCGGCCATCGCCAGCCCGCCGCCCATGCAGAAGCCGATCACGCCGACGGATTTCGGCTCGACCGCCGGCAAGCCGCCAAGATAGCCCATCGCACCGCCGATCTCGCGCAGGGCAATCGGCCGATTGAGCGCCATCACCAGTTTGCGGGCGTCGTCCGGCTCCGTCGCCACCTGCCCGTGGTAGAGATCGGGCGCGAGGGCGACGAACCCTTCCTGCGCGAGCCGCTCCGCGAGGTCCTTGATGTGCGCATCCAGCCCCCACCACTCCTGGATGACGACGACCGCCGGGAATGGCCCGTCGCCCGGCGGTTGGGCGAGATAGCCGCTCGCCGTGTCGCCGTTCGAGGCGAAGGAGACGCTCTCGGTGCGGATGTCCGATGCTGCCATGCTGCACGCTCCTTGAACGAGTAGTCGGTAGCCAGAAGCCGGAAGTCGGGAGGCGATGCCGAGACTGATTCCGCGTATCGTACTACGCCAAGCACAAACGGCGCACTATCGCTTCGGTGTTTCTCCAGGGCGTATGCATTGTCGGGGGATCCTAACCCCCTGCCCCTTCCCTCGGATGGAAGGGGTGACGCTCCGCAATACCGTGCCCTATCCCACACGTCTCGCTCTCCCGGAGGCCCGCTCCCCCTTCCCTGCGAGGGAAGGGGGCTGGGGGGTAGAACTCCCCGGATGGCGACAATGCATACACCCTGGGTGTTTCTCAGCCTGAATCCTTTCTTCCGACTATTGGCTACTGGCTACTGACGTCGCTACGTCACCAGATGATAGAGAATCCCGGCGATGCCGCCGCCGATCACCAGCCAGACGGAGTTGACGCGGAAGCGGATGAGCACAACCGCCGTGACAACGGCCAGGAGTGCGGTGAACCAATCCACAACCGCCGCGCGCCCGAGTTCCCAGGCGACGCCCGCCATCAACCCGACCGCCGCGACATTGACGCCGTCGAGCGCGGCGGCGGTCCACGGCGATTTGCGCAGATGGGGGAGCACCGGCACGGAGAGCGCGACGAAGAGGAAGGCGGGCAGGAAGATGCCGAGCGTCGCGACGATCGCGCCCGAGAACCCGCCGACGACGTAGCCGATGAAGGTCGCCGTCGTGAAGACCGGCCCCGGCGTGAATTGCCCGACCGCGACGGCGTCCAGCAGTTGCTGGCCCGTCAGCCAGCCGAGCCGGTTGACGAAATCGTTGCGCAGGAAGGCGAGCAGGACATAGCCGGAGCCGTAGAGGACGGAGCCGATCTTCAGGAAAGTGAGGAAGAGGCGGAGCGGGCTGTACGCCACCGCCGCGCCCGCCGCCACGGCGAAAAGCGCGACCGGCTTCACGCCCGGCAGGGGCACGAGCGCGCGGGCCGCCAGCCGCGCCCCCCGGACGCGCCGCGCATTCTCGATCAGCATGATGAGGACCGCCGCGCCGAAGAGGAGCAGGATGACATTCGCGCCGAGCAGATAGCCCGCGAAGACGGCGACGCCGACCGCGCCGAGCAAGACGTTCTTCACCGCCGTCCGCCCCAGCCCCCAGAGCGCCTGCACGACGACGGCGATGATCACCGGCTTGATGCCGTAGAGGAGCCAGACGCCGCCCGTCGTCGTGCCGTAGCGCACATAGAGCCACGCGAAGACGAGGACGAGGAAGGCGGCGGGCAGGATGAAGAGCGTCCCGCCGACGAAGAGGCCCGGCCAGCCCGCGCGGGCGTAACCGGAGTGCATCACCGTCTGCGTCGAGGTCGGGCCGGGCACGAGGTTCGCCGCGCCGATCATGTCGAGGAAGCGCTGCTCGGTCATCCACCGCCGCCGCTTGACGACCTCGGCGCGCAGCAGCGCGATGTGCGCCGCCGGCCCGCCGAACGCCGTCCAGCCCAGCCGGAACATCAGCAGCGCCACCTCCCGCAGCCCGCCCGGCGCGTGCACCGTCGCGTCTTCGCCGGGGGCGGCCGGTATCGTCTCATTCGCGGGTTCGGTCGTGGACAACGCGTGCTCCTTCGTGGTCATGCGGTCAGCGCCAGTATAGCCGCGAATCCGCCGCGCGGGCGAGCGAATGGTGGCGGCGTAGATTGAAGAGATATGCGACAATACCGCAGAAAGACATAAGCGTATGAAGGAGTTTCACTCATGCGGACTGATGCGCGCCTGATCGAAATCACCGTCGCCGATTTACAGGCGGACGCGGAGGGTGTTATCCGCAGCCTGCCCGCATCCGGTGAGGCTGCCATCGTTTCTTCGAGCGGCGAAGTAATCGCGATGCTCGCGACGGCAGCGCCGGGTCCCCCGTTGACGGCGGAACAGGTCGCTGAGATTCGGCAAGCATTCGCCGACGCTGAAAAGGAAGATCCGTCCGCGTGGATAGACCACGATGACTTCATGCGCGAACTCGATGAAGACGAGCGGAAACGCGATGGCGCATGAGCGCCGGTGGACGATGGAAACTCAGATGGCGACCCGCTCCGAAGTCATGGTTTCGTGAGCGTAGTTTACGGCTTCCGCAGAATCGAAGTCGCGCAATGCGCTTTGCGCTCGACCGAACGCTCCAGCAAATTGCGCAATTTCCTTATAGCGGTGCATGGTGTGGGGCACGGTCTCCAAATCTGACCGACATGCCGGAGACATATCGCGTCATCACTTTCAATGACATGCTACTCTTTTATCTTCATGTTCGAGGACGAACAGATTATCCTGTTTGTTCATATGCAAACGACAGCGATGGATACACCGACGCCCGCAATGTTGATCCGCTAACCTCCTGGCCCATCTGTGCGACAATGGCGCGCGGAAGGGTCGTGAGAGGGATTAGGGGGATGCTGGACCTCATCATTCGCCACGGCACGGTCATTGACGGCAGTGGCGCGCCGGGGGTGCGCGCCGATGTCGGCGTGGGCAATGGGCACATCCTCGCGGTCGGCGACCTCTCCGGCGTGATCGCCGCGCGGGAGATTGACGCGACGGGCCGCTGCGTCTCGCCCGGCTTCATTGACATCCACACGCATTCGGACCGCTCCACGCTCGTCAACCCGCGCATGGAGAGCAAAATCCGCCAGGGTGTGACGACCGAGATCGGCGGGCTGTGCGGCCTCTCGCTCGCGCCGCTCGGCCACACCGACACACCCGCCGCCGCGAGTGTCACGCGCGACGTGGCGAAGATCGGCCTGCACCGGACGTGGCTCGGGCTGGCGGACCTCTACGCGCGCGTCGAGCAGACGGGGCTGGCCTGCAACTACGCCTCCTTCGTCGGGCACGGCGTGATCCGCGCCGCCGTGCTGGGGTACGACGACCGCCCGCCGACGGATGGCGAGCAAAAGCAGATGCAACGGCTCCTCCGGCAGTCCATGGCGGACGGCGCGCTCGGCCTCTCCACCGGCCTCATCTACCCGCCCGGCATCTTCGCCCGGACGGAGGAGATCACCGAACTCTGCGGCGTGCTCCGCGAGACGGACGGCCTCTACACCAGCCATATCCGCAACGAGGGGAACATGCTCCACGAGGCGGTGGACGAGTTCGTCACCGTCTGCCGCGATGCCGGGGTGCGCGGCCAGATGTCCCACCACAAGGCGGATGGCAGGGCGAACTGGGGCAAGGTGCACGGCAGCCTCCGGCAGTTGGCGGACGCCCGCGCCGCCGGGGTGGACGTGATGTGCGACCAGTACCCGTACACCGCCTACTCGACCGGGCTGGCGATGGTGCTGCCGCCGTGGGCGCTCGATGGCGACCGCCCCGCCACGCTCCGCCGCCTCGACGACCCCGCCGCGCGCGACCGCATCCGCGCCGACATAGCCACCGGCCTGCCCGGTTGGGAGAATATGGCGGCGGAATCCGGCTGGGAAAATATGGTCGTCACCGGCGCGCCGCGCATGCCGGAGTGCGCGGGGAAGAACATTGCCGCGATTGCCGAGGCGCGCGGCGGCGACGCAGTGGACGCGACGTGTGCCCTGCTGATCGCGCATCAGATGGAGGTCAGCATCGTCGGGCACAGCATGAATGACGATGATGTCGAGACGGTGATGCGCTGGCCGCTGACGAGCATCGGTTCGGACGGCTCCGCGCTCGCGCCGTACGGGCCGCTCGGCGCGGGCACGCCGCACCCGCGCTCCTACGGGACCTTCCCGCGCGTCCTCGGGCGCTACGTGCGTGAGCGCGGCACGCTGCAATTGGAGGAGGCGGTCCACAAGATGACCGGCCTGCCCGCCGCGCGCCTCAATCTCGCGCAGCGCGGCCTCCTGCGCACCGGCTACTGGGCGGACATCGCCATCTGGGATGCCGCGACGATTGCCGACACCGCGACCTACACCGCGCCGCATCACTATCCGGTCGGCATCACGCACGTCATCGTCAACGGGACGGTCGTCATCACCGAGTGGGGCGAGCAGTCCGGCACGCTGCCGGGCCGCATCCTCCGCCACCAGGGGCGATCCGGCGCGGTGCGGTGAGCGGCATGCCCGCGCACGGCGGTCCGCCGTCTGTGGTATGCTGCCGTACCGGTGCAGGAAACGATGCGGCGGTGGAGCGCGAAGGAGCGGCGGGTGATCGAGGGCGTCGAAGTCAAGAAGTTAACGACCTTTGCCGATGAGCGCGGCGCGCTGACCGAGATCGTTCGCAACGACGACCCCTTCTTCCCGAAGTTCGGCCAGTGCTACTTCTCCGTCTCGTACCCCGGCGTGATCCGCGCCTGGCATTACCACAAGAAGCAGACGGACTATTTCTGCTGCATCAAGGGCATGATTAAAGTGCCGCTTTACGACGACCGCGAGGGCAGCCCGACGCGCGGCGAACTGAACGAGTTCTTCATCGGGGAGCGGAATCTCGCCGTCGTCAAAATCCCCATCGGCGTCCTGCACGGCTTCAAGGTCGTCGGCAACGAACCCGCGTACCTCCTCAACCTCCCCACCGAGCCGTACCGCCGCGACGATCCAGACGAGTACCGCATCGCCTTCGACACCCCCGAAATCCCGTACGACTGGGCAATCAAGTTCCACTGAATCCGTCCGATGGACATTGCCGATTGTCCGCACGGTCGTTATACTACCGATGAAGTCGGAAAGTATGACTTTCGGAGGAGCGCGCACCATGGCAGCATCGGCCATCAAACTCGTTCGCATCCAGGAGAAAGGGCAAGTGACATTGCCCGTCGAGGTGCGACGTAGCCTGAATCTGAAGAAGGGTGATCTTGTCGCCGTGACACAGACGGATGACGGTGTGCTCATCACGCCCCAGGAGGTGCTTGCCAATACGTTGCTCGACAAAATCGGGCAACTCTTGCGCGAGCAGGGATTGACCCTGGAGGAATTGATCGAGTCCGGCAGGGAAGAACGCGGCAAGATCCTCGAAGAGAAATATGGCATCCCAAACACGTAGCGTCTTTCTCGATTCGAGCGTTCTCATCGCTGCGGCAATCTCAGCAAGGGGGTCTGCCCGTAATCTCGTCAATCAAGGCATCCAAGGGAAGTGTATTCTGGTCATTTCCTCGGACGTGATC
>JAICIL010000096.1 GCA_025924435.1 Chloroflexia bacterium
GTCGAGGCGGAGGCGACCCCCGCCGCCCGCCGCGCCGCCCCCACCCGCCCGTCCACGCCGCATCAAGTGATCGCCGCCCGCACCGAGCGGGAGCGGCTGGCGCGCCGGCGTTCCACCGACACCGAAGCGGCCCCTTCCGGCAGGGGGCGGCGGCGCAACGCGACCCCCGAACCCGCGCCGGAGGAGGCGCGCGATCTCTCGCCGCTCGTGCCCGCCAGTGGGATGGCGAAGGTGAAGCGCCGGGAGCGGCAGGGCCGATGAGCATGTCGGCGGCAAACCCCGCGATGGAGCGGGTACCGGGCTGGCCCATCTGGGGCAATACCGCCGCCGTCCGTGCCCTGCGGCACGCGCTGGCGGTGGGAACACTCGGCCACGCCTACCTCTTCACCGGGCCGCCGGGCGTGGGGCGGGCGACACTGGCGCGGGCGCTCGCGATGGCGGTTAATTGCGAGCGGATCGCGCCGGGCGTCACGCCGGAAGTGGAGACCGCGCCCTGCGGCGCCTGCCGGTCGTGCCGCCACATCATGCGCGGCATCCACCCGGATGTGCGCGTCATTTCGCTGGCGACGCAGGCGGCGGAGGCGGAGCGCAAAGGGACGCGCAACGCCAGCATCACGATTGACACGATCCGCGACCTCAAAGACGAGGCGTACCAGCGGCCCAACGAGGGGCGCAAACGGGTCTACCTGATCGCGGAGGCGGAAGCCCTGAACGATGCATCGGTCTCGGCGCTCCTCAAGGTGCTCGAAGAGCCGCCCGCGCACGTCCTCTTCCTGCTCGTCGCGCCGAGCGCCGACGCCGTGTTGCCGACGATCCGCTCGCGCTGCCAGCCGGTGGCGATGCACGCCCTGCCGCGCGCGGTGGTGGCGGAGTGGTTGATGGCGGAGCACGGCGCGGAGGCGGAGACGGCGGCGCGGGTGGCAGCGCTGGCGAGCGGGCGGCCCGGCATGGCGCTCGACCTGCTCGCGGAGCCGGAGCGGGCGGCGGACGAGGGCGTCGAGACGTTCCTCGCGATGGTGGAGGCGGGCGGCATCGCGCCGTTCCGCGCGATTGACGCGCTGGAGAAGCGCTGGAGAAGCGGCGGCGACGAGCGCGCCGCCGTGATGACGGAACTCGATACCTGGTTGGGGTGTTGGCGCGATGCGCTGCTCATCGCGGTCGGTCGGCGTGACCTCGTCACGCACCGGGCGCGGCTGGCGCGGCTGGAACGACTCGCCGCGCGGCCACTACCCGCCCTCTTCGCCGCGCTCGCGTCGGTGGAAGAGGCGGTGGTCCGGCTCGATCGCAATGTCAATCCCCGCCTGGCGCTGGAAGCGATGGTGATTGTATGGCAAAGATAGGCGCGCGCGCGGGCGATACCTGGACACCGGTCGCGCCGGAGGCGTATCGGAAGAAACGCTGCGGCGGCGGCAGTTGCGGCAGCCACGGCGGCACGAGCGGCGGCGGTTGCGGCCACAAGAGCGCGGACGGCGCGGACAGTTGCGGCGACTGCCATTCCTGCCCCGTCTCCGCGATGACGGAGATGGACCGCGAGGCCGTCCACCGCGCGCTGATGAAGGCGGGCTACGCGGGTGACCGCGACCACGTCCCGCAGTTGCCGGACGATTGGGAGCATGACGAGAGCGACGGGAGCGCCGCGCCCGAAGCGACCGGCGGCATGACCCGCGACACGATGGACACCTCCACGCACATGAGCGTCGAGGACGTGGAGGCGACGGGCGGCCCCGGCGCGACGCAGGCCGTGATCGCCGTCCGTTTCCCGGACAGCGGTAAACTCTACTACTTCGATCCCGTGGACCTCGATCCGCGCGTCGGCGAATGGGTCGTCGTCGAGACGCCGCGCGGCCGGGACGCGGCGAAGGTGCTCGTCGCGCGCCATCAGGTCGTGCTGAACAAGCATGCCGAACCGCTGAAACCCGTCATTCGCATGATTACGCCGGAGGAACTGGCGCGCATGGAGCGGCTGGGGGACGAGGCGGCGCGCGCCCTGCGCATCTGCGCGGAGAAGGTCGAGGATGCCCGCCTGCCGATGAAACTGGTCACGGCGGAATACTCCTTCGACGCCTCGCGCATCACCTTCTATTTCACCTCCGAGAGCCGCGTGGATTTCCGCACCCTCGTGCGCGATCTCGCCTCCGAGTTTCGCACGCGCATCGAACTGCGGCAGGTCGGCGCGCGGGACGAAGCGATACTGCTCGGCGGCGTCGGGCGGTGCGGCCTGACGCTCTGCTGCGCGACCTGGCTGCCCGATTATCCGCCGACGAGCATCAAGCAGGCGAAGGAGCAGGATCTCCCCCTCAACCCCGCGAAGATCTCCGGCGTCTGCGGGCGCCTGCTCTGCTGCCTCTCGTACGAGTACGACACCTACGTCGCCCTGCGCCGCAACCTGCCGCGCATCGGTCAGCGGCTGCCGACGCCGGAGGGCGAGGGGCGCGTGATCGCCGTGCAGGTCCTCAAGCAGGCGGTGCGCGTCGCGCTCGATCAGGGCGGCACGGCCGAAGTGGAGATCGGCGACCCGACGGACCGGCAGTGGCAGGGCGAGGCGATCGCCGCCGATGCGCCGCCGATCCCCGACCGCTTCGCCGGTGGCGGCGACGGCGCGCCGCAGACCGCGAACACCGCGCAGCGACAGCGCCGCGAGCGCGCGCCCGGCCCGATGCGCGGAGGCAACGCGGATCGCCGCTCCGGCAGCACGGGCAGCGACCGCACCGGCGGCCCGTCCACCCGGCAGGGGCAATCGCCCGCCGCGATGGGGCCGGCGGGGACGAGCGGCGCGACGGGTGCGATCGGCGAGACCGGGCCGGGCACCGTCGCTTCGTCCGGCCAGCCGGACGGTACGCAACGGGCGGAGACGGCCGAGGAAGGCGCCCGGCGCAAGCGACGGCGCAACCGCGGCCGCCGCAAGCCACAAGGGTAGGACTGAGTGCTGAGGACCGAGGACTGAGTAGACACGATCTTTCTCAGTCCTCGGTCCTCAGCACTCAGTCCTCCTGACCGAAGGGAGGGCGCGTGGAGCGGTGGAAGCGACCGGTGGGGTGGGAAAGCCTGCTCCCCGCGAGCACCGAGATGATCCCGATCACGGGCACCGCTCCCGACGACGGTGACGAGCATGCCGCCTTGCCCACGGTCGTCGTGATCGGCGCGGCGGGCTTCGACATCAAGGGGCGCGTGACGAGCGACCGCGTCTTCGAGGGATCGTCCAACGCGGGCGCCCTGACGATGGGTGTCGGCGGCGTCGCGCGCAACATCGCGGAAAACCTCGCCCGCCTCGATGTCCCGACCACGCTGATTGCCGCCGTCGCCGACGACATACTCGGCGAGATCGTCGTGCAGCGCACGCACGACGCCGGGGTGGAGACCGATCTCATCATCAATGTCCCGGATGCCCGCACCGGCGCGTATCTCGGCCTCCTCGCGCCGGAGGGCGACCTCCTGATGGGCATTGACGACATGGGCATCGTGCGCCGGATCACCCCGCGCGTCGTCCGGCAGGCGCGCGGCGTGTTGCGCCATGCCGGGATCGTCGTGATGGACGCCAACGTGCCGTTGCAGACGATCCGCGCGGTGCGGCGGATTTGCAGCGTCGCGGCGGTGCCGGTCTGCATCGAGCCGGTCTCGCTGCCGCTGATCGAGCGGATCGTGCCGAGCATCCCCGGTTCCGCGCTCTTCACGCCGAATGTCGCGGAGGCGGAGGCGATCCTCGGCCGCGCGATCACGACGCTGGAGGAGGCGCAGGCGGCGGCGCTCGCCCTCCGGGAGTTGGAGATTGATATCGTCGTCGTGACGCTCGGTGGCGGTGGCGCGGTCTATGCGACGAGCGAGGGGAGCGGCCATGTGCCCGCGATCCAGACGGCGATCGTGGACGAGAGCGGGGCGGGCGCGGCGATGACGGCGGGGATCATCTGCGGATTGATGCACCGCTTCCCGGTAGATGAGGCGGTCGCGCTCGGCGCGTCCGCCGCCAGTTTGACCCTGCTCTCTCCCGAAACGGTGCGAAGTGATATATCATTGGAGCAGGTCTACGAACATCTCGTTGTGTGAACGCGAGGGCCGCGTATGAATGCCGCAACCGATCCCACGCCACCCGAACTTCAGGCCGTGCCGCCGACGCCGCTCTATCCCGCCCCGCCGATGGTGCCGGTGGATTTCACCCGGCTCGCCCCCCTGCCCCCGCCGCCGACGAAGGAGAACACGGCGCTGATCCGCGCCGGGACGATGATCGCCACGCTCGGCAGCGTCGTGCTCGTCGCCTCGCTCTTCATCGTGCCGTGGTTCTTCGTGCGCGAGATCTCCGTCGTGCAGCCCGCGGCGGGGCGGGCGAGCGGCGGGAGCAACACGAATCAAACAACCGTCAACAGTTTCGCGCCCCGCGTCGCGCAGCGGGACCTGCACGATTTCGGCCTCGTCGCCTGGGCCAGTTCGCGGCGGGAGCAGCGGGCGATCGCGATTGTCTCGCTGGCGCTGCTCACCCAGGCGGCGGTGCTCGTGGGCAGCGTCAGCTATCGCTGGCGGCTCCTGCTCCTGCTCGCCGGATGCGGCGCGCTGGCGGCGCTCATCCTGACGTTCATTGATTATCGCAACGTCGCCGGGCTGATCCGCGAGCGCATTACGCTGGGAAACACCTTCGGCGGCACCATCAATCTCGGCACGGATGTGCTGAAGATCAGCGGCGAGCGACCGGGCACCGGCATGATCGTGCTGCTCGTCGGGGCGGGCTGCGTGCTCCTCGGCTCCGGGATCGCGCTGCTCGGCGGGCGACGGGGTAAGGTGCTCGCGCCGGTTCAGCAATGAAGAGCGCCGCGCCGGAGACGGCCGCCCCGACGGTCGAGATGGTTCCCTTTCCGCAAGTCGAGGCGTTGCCTCCCCTTCCCCCGGCGCCGGGCGAGCAATCGCTCTCCCTGCGGCGGCGGCGCGCCGCGTTCATCGGGCAGGCAATCGGCGCGGTCGGCGGGCTGCTGCTGCTCACATCACTCTTCGTCGGCGGCTGGTATCACGTCGGCCGCGTTGATGTCACCTTCGGCGACCGCCCGCTGGACGATTCCTACATCGGGCATTCGCTGACGCTGGCGACGAACTACTACAGCCTCGCCGTCTGGGCGTTCCTGAAGCGCGGCGACGCGATCCCCGTCGCCGTCGTCGCGATGATCGCGGTCGCGGCGAGCCTGCTGACCGTCGGCAGGCGGCGGCGCGCCGTCGTCGCGCTCGGCCTGATCTGCGCGCTGGCCGCCGCCGCCTGGATCATGGTGGATTTGCGCCACTTGCCCGCGACGGTGCTGGACCTCGCGAAGAACTCGTCCGTCGGCTTTCCCTCCGCCGTGCATCCGCGCGGCACGCGGCCCGGCCCGATGATGCTCCTCGGCCTCGGCGGGTTGTCGCTGCAGATCGGCGGGGCGGCGGTGGCCTTCTTCTGCCTGCCGCGCGCCCGGCGGGCGCGGCGAGCCTCACGCGCCGAGCGCCAGCCCGAGCGCGAAGAGCAGCCCGTAGACCAGTTCGAGCCGCGCGGTGCCGGCGAGTACGCCGTTCAGGGCGCGGCCCCGCTCCCGCAGCAGGCGGCGGACGAGCGATGGCGCGAGGGGCAGGGAGAGCAGCGGGAGCAGTACCCAGGCTGAGACCGCCGCGCCCGTCAGCCACATCACCGGCGGCGCGAGGTAGGCGAGCGCGACGAGCGCGATATATTCAATCTCCGTCCTCCGCTCGCCGAAGCGCACGGCCAGCGTCCGCTTCCCCGCCGCCCGGTCGGTGGCGATGTCCCGCAGGTTGTTGACGACGATGATCGCCACCGCCAGCAGGCCCATCGGCGCCGCCGCCCACCACGCGACGGCATCCACCGCCCGCGCCTGCACCTCGTACGTCCCGCCGACCGCCGCGAGGCCGAAGAAGAGGAAGACGAAGAGTTCGCCGAGGCCGTGATAGCCGAGCGGGAACGGCCCGCCCGTGTAGGCAAGCGCCGCGAGGATCGCCGCCAGCCCGATCAGCACGACGGCCCAGCCGCCGACCGCGATCAGGTAGACGCCGAGCAGCGCCGCCGCCGCGAAGACGGCGCACATCCCCGCGCGCACCTGCCGGGGCGTCAGCAACCCCGCCTGCGTGACGCGCAGCGGCCCGACCCGCTCGGCGGTGTCGGCCCCGCGCAGGAAATCGAAGAGGTCGTTCGCGAAGTTCGCGCCGATCTGCAGCAGCAGCGCGCCGACGAGCGCCGCGAGCGCCGGGAGGGCGGCGAAATGGCCCATGCCGATCGCCGCCCCCGTCCCGACGATCACCGGCGCGGCCGCCGCGGGCAATGTCCGCACCCGCGCCGCCACCGTCCACACCCGCACCCCGCCCAGCGCCGCCGCCTCAACGCTCATGATGAAACTCTTGAACCACAGAGACACAGCGAACACAAAGAAACCACGAAGAATGGGGCAATAGTTTCATATCCTCTTTTCCTCTCTGTGCCCTCTGTGTCTGCGTGGTTCAATCGGTTTTCGTCCCCGTGTGGACGGCGACGGCGCCGAGAGTGAGGCGGCGGAAGCGGACATCGCGCAGCCCGGCGCGCTCCATGATCGCCTTCAGGGCGGGCGGCGGCGGGAAGTTGCGGGCGGATTCGGGCAAGTAGCGGTACGCCTCGCCATGCCCGGTGACGATCCGCCCGAGTAGGGGCACGACCCGATTGAAATAGCCCTGGTGGAGGAAGCGCACGGGAGGGAAATCCGGTTTCGCCACGTCGAGGCAGACGACGCGACCGCCCGGCTTCGTCACACGCCGCATCTCCCGGAAAGCGCGCTCGATGTCCGTGACGTTGCGCATCGCGAAACCGCTCGTGACGCAATCGAACGTGTTGTCGGGGAAGGGGAGGGCGAGCGCATCCGCCGCCATAAAGCGGACGATGCCGCCGACGCCCGCTTTTGCCGCCTTGCCGGGGCCGGGGCGCATCATCCCCTCGGAGAAGTCGGTCGCCGGCACCGCCCCGCGCGGGCCGACGCGACGGGCGAGGGCAATCGCGATATCGCCCGTCCCCGTCGCGACATCGAGCGCGCTCCCGCCGACGGGCGGCGCGGCCTGTGCGACGACGCAATTCCGCCAGCGGCGATCCATCCCGAACGTCATCAGTCGGTTCATCAGGTCGTAGCGGGGCGCGATGGTGTCGAACATCACCTCGACGTACGCGGCCTTCCGCTCCGGCGCGAAGCCGGGCAGGTGGTCGGCGGGGATGGGGTGCGATCCTAACCCCCCACCCGCCCAGAGGGCGCTCGGCTCCCCTCCGAGGGAAGGGAGAGAAGATTCCGGTGCGGGAGAAGATGGGGGCGTGGTCATGGAGAGGTGTCCGCCGTTTCGGGGTCGTCGCGATGGCGGAAGCGCTTGAGCAGTTCTTCGCTCAGGCCGATGACGTAACGCAGGTCGTCGGTGAACTGGCTCGCCGTGCCGGTCGTCGCGTCGTCCGAGGCCATCTGCACATCCGCCGCCGCCGACTCGATCCGCGCCAGCATCGCCCGATAGCCCGTCAGCCGCTCCTCGTGCTCGCGCGCCACCCGCTCGCGGAATGCGCGATGCTCATTGTGTTCTTGTGCCATCGGCCCCTCCATCACCATCAATACCCAGCATACGACATGATTGTACGCCGCGTGGCGATGACGGTCGAATAGCGCAATGACACCAATCGCACCGGGTCACACCGGCGAGCGTGTACCCTTGAATCTCCAGCGAGAACTTGGCCCCCGACGGTCATTGTTTACAGCCCGCGATCTCCTGCCCGCGCTTGTGCCACTTCCTCGAACGTTTCAGGCGCGGATCTCGTAGAAGATGTTGAAGGGGTTGGCCGGGAAGTCCATCCGCCGGAACTGCGTGAAGCCCGCCTCCGCCGCCAGCTCCCGCATCTTCTCCTCCCCCATGCACGTCCCCGTCCCCTCGCCGCCCGCCGCCAGCGCCTGCGTCATGCAGTAGTTCGTGCTCACCGAGTACCCGAACGCCCCGATCCCCAGCGGGTGGTCGATGTTCCGCTGCAGGTCGCCGTAGAAGTTGAACTCCAGCACGAAGTACGTCCCCTCCGGGTTGAGAGCGTTCCTGATTTCCTTGAGCGCGGGGCGCGGGCGCGGCATGTCGTGCACCACGTCGAAGGTGGTGATCAGGTCGTAGGTGCCGGGGATGCCCCGCGTCACGTCGCAGACCGCGAACCGCACCCGCTCCGCCACACCGGCGGCCTGCGCCCGCGCGTTCGCCGCCGCGATCGCGGGCGGGTAATTGTCGTACCCGACGAACGTCGCCTCCGGGTACGCCTGGGCGAGGATGGCGAGGGCCTGCCCGTTGCCGCACCCCACATCCGCGACGGAACCGCCGGCGCGCAGGGCGGCATCCACGCGGGGCATGGTCGGGAACCACTCCTGCACCATGCTGTTGCGGAAGAAGGTGTAGGTGAACTGCTCGAAGCCGCACCAGAAGTGCTCGCCGTAGCGCTCCTGCGGCACGCCCCCGCCGTGCTTGAACGCGTCGGCGAGCAGGTCAATGTTCGCCCAGAAGGGCTGCGACATCTCGATCAGGCCGGTGAGATAGAGGGGGCTCTCGGTGTTGGCGAGCACCATCGCGTGCTCCGGCGGCAGGGTGAACCGCTTGGTCGCGTCGTCGTAGGCGAGGTAGCCGTGGCAGGCCATCGCGGCGAGCCACTCGCGCCCGTACCGCTCGTTGATCCGCGCGCGGTCTGCGAACTCCTCGCTCGTCACCGGCCCGGAGGTCGCCAGCGTCTTGAAGAGGCCGAGGCGGTCGCCGACGGTGGAGAGCGGCCCCATCTGCTGAGCGGTGACGTCGCCGACCACCTTGAAGGCGAAGGACTGCAGTTTGCCCATGTCCAGTTCGGGTGCGCGTGCCATTCGGGTTGCTCCTTTGCTACCATCGTTGCATGTGGACGATCTCCCAGGGGTCCTCGTTGTACGCGGCGCGGCACCTCCTTTCTGGTATCGCCGGGTGGGGTCACGCGGGCGCGGATAGGCGTTGGCGTTGGTCCGGTGGTGCCCCCCATCAAAACATCGGGGTTGGGATGGGCATCCGTCCCCCGCACATCCCGTGGCTGCGGCTCTCGTTGCCACGGAATTACAGGAGTGCCGCGATCTCTTGTGCGGCGCGGTATGCACCGTCGGCTTCGACGGACCGGTACTGCACGGGCGTTGCGATTGCCCGCGCCAACCGCTCGGCAATCGTCTCGGCGCTCGCCTCCGCGAACGGCACGCGCGCCCAGTCCGGCACGCCGTAGGCCTCGAGGCGGTGGGCGACGTGTCGGTTCTGCTCGAAGTGTCCGGTGAGAGGGAAAAAGAGGAAGGGACGCCGCACGGCGACCAGTTCCATCGTCGTGGAGAGGCCGCCCTGCACGAGCGCGACGTCACACGCCGCAAGCATTTCGTAGAGATTGTGCACGTAGCCGCGGTACTCCAACCCCGGATGCCGCGGCAGACCGGACGGGTCGATCCGGGGCCCGCAGACGACAATCAGACGCACGCCCGGCAGGCGTGCACGCATGCACGGAAATGCCTCGACGATGCATCGCAGCAGACCGGCGCCGACGCTCGTGCCACCTACCGCCGCCACCGCGACGCGCTCATCCGGTCGGAAGCCGAACCGCTCGCGCAGCGCCCCTCGGTCAGCGAGCGCGTCGGGATCGAAATAGCGAATGTAACCGGTGAAAGCGTAATTCGCCTCGGTCCACGTGCGGATCAGCGGCAGTCCATCGCCGAAGGTGTCCGGCACGATGTCGCCCGGATTACCAATGAACAGCGCCGTATCCCGCACGCGCGGGTAGCGCGCCACCTGCTCAATCATCTCGGCGTTGTAGTCGGCGGTTAGGAACGCCTCGCGGTCGTCCGGCGCGGGCACCATCGGCAGGAAGCCGACGAAGTCCGTCAGCCACGCGAAGGGCGCGCTCTTCAGCTCGGGGTTCTCGTGCAGGTAGTAGTCCAAGTCCCACGCCTCGTCGCCGACCCAGAGGTCGTAGTCCCCCGCGCGGGCCGCGTCGAGGAAGACGTGGAAGTTCGCGAGCAGGATCTCGTCCATCCTGCGTAAGGCGCGGAAGACCTGCAACGTGTGTTCGCCTCGCATCTCCGACTCGATATGGCGCGACTCCCCGGCGAGACGCCCGCTCAGGGGATGGATCCGCTCGCCGCGCCGTTCGAGGAGGGTCGTCACGGGGGATTGCGCCACCCAATCAATCTGGAGTCCGGGGACGTGCGCCCGCAGTGCGTCGGCGATCGCCGCGTCGCGCTGCGCGTGGCCGAGGCCGATCGGGCTGCTCACGTAGAGCGCCCGCTTGGGGCGGGCGCCAGCCCGCCGCCAGACGCGATCGCGCGGCTCCTCGCGACCGAAGAAGTCGTGCATCGCGAGGTTGACCGCGACCGGATGGCGCCCGCCCGGCCCATGGCCGCACCCCTCGAGAACGATCATCCGCGAACCGACAATCGCCTCATGCAACGCTGCGCCATTCCGTAGCGGTTGCACGCGATCCTCGGCGCCGTGAATGATGAGCGTCGGGCAGCGGATGGCGGCGGCAAATTCGGCGACGCGTGGCGTGGCGCTCTCCAGAACCGTGGCGATCAGGATGGCGGGCGTCGTCTCGGACCCGTATGCGACGAGGTCCTCGATTGCCTGCGTCGAGTGCGGATCGCTGAAGACCTCGCCGCCGAACCACTCCCGGAAGCCGCGATAGTCGTCTTTCCAGTACGCCGCGTTGAATTTGTTCCGCACCTCCGAGTCCGTCGGCGGGGCAAGGAATGCGTCGAGGTCCGTGCGCGCGCCGCCGTCCAATCGTGCGCTCGGGCCGATCATCACCAGATGGGTGACGCGATCGGGGTGCTCGGCGGCGACCTGCAAGCCCCATCGCGCCCCGGCGGACCAGCAGATGAGCGCGGCCCGCTCGATTCCCAGTGCATCCATCACCGCGACGGTATCGCGCGCGAAATGGTCGGTCGTGTAGCCGCTGGCCGGGCGGTCCGATTTGCCGTTGCCCCGACCGTCGAAGGCGACGACGCGGAACCCCTGCCCCGCGAAGTACGGCACCTGCATCTTCCAACACCGGCTATGCACGAGGCTCCAGGTTGGGAGAAAGAGGAGCGTCCGCGTCGCATCCGCGCCGCCGAATACCTCGTAAGCGATGCGGATATGGTCCTCCGGGTTCGTCGCGAACCCCGTCGCAATCGGATCGACGGCGCGCATGTTTCTGCCCCTCCCCGACGATCACGTCGGACTATTCGGGTTGCCATCCCGCATCCGACGGCGCCCGCGTCGCTTCCGCCTCGCGCGCCTCCAGCCAGTCGCCGATCATCTCGAGGATGGCGAAGTAATGCCCCACCTGCTCGCTCGCCCCGGCGAGATGCTGCATCTCCATCCCGAGCCAGAAACTCACGACCGCACTCGCGACGATCTCTGGCGGCACGGCGATGCCGAGCGCGGGGAGATAGCGCCGTACCGCCTCCTCGATCAGCGATTGCCATGTGGCGATTTTCTCCTGTACCTGCGCGCCGATCTCCGGGGTGGTATGGCCGAGCGCGTACTGTTCGTGGACGATCCGCACGTAGCCGTCGGCAAGGTCCTGGCGATAGTAGGCGACCGCCTGCCGCCACTTCGCGCTGAGCGGCGTGTCGGGGTCCTGATACATCGCGCGCTGCCGCGCGTACTTGTCGCGTTCGAGCGCGGCGTAGAGTTCGGGGAGGAACTTGCGCTTCGAGCCGAAGTGATAGTTGAGCGAGGCGATATTCGTCCCGGCCTCTGCCGCGACGGCGCGTGCGGTGAGGCCGCCGTAGCCGTCGCGCGCGAGAATGCGTTGCGCGGCGGCGAGGATCAGGTCGCGCGTGGCGCCCCGCGCGGGGGCGGGGTCATCGGTGTGAACGTCTGTTTCAAACATGCGTTTATATTACGATCTGCACGAGCGAATGTCAAGCGCTTGTGAACCGGTGTTGTCGCCCAGCGATTCTGGCCCATCGCTGTTGATAGCCGCGTTTCCATGGATGGCTCGCTCCCGGTTTCGCCGTGTTGATCAGTGCGGCTGCTCGCTCGCGTCGCAGCGGGGGCTGGCGCGGGGGCTGTCCCCGACACTCCTCACGAGCGTAAATCGGATTCACCGCCGGGACCGGCGTGTCGAGTTCGTGAACATTCATCGCTTCATCCCTGTGAGCGGCTACGCACATCGCCCATTTCCGTGCTACACCGGCACAATCAGACTGTCGAGGTCACGCGGGTAGTAGGTGAGGGCGTCGCAGCCCGCGTCGGTGATGACGACGGTGTCGGAGTGGCGGAAGCCGGCGAAGCCGGGGACATAGAGGCCGGGTTCGACGCTGAGGACCATGCCGGGCCGGAGTTCGGTCTCGTCGCCCATGTCAATGAAGGGCTGCTCGTGCCCCTCCAGGCCGATGCCGTGGCCGGTGTGGTGGCGCTGCAACTCCGCGTGGCCCAGCGCGGCGATGGCGCCGGAGATGTCGCGCTCGGCGTCGGCGCAGGTGCGGCCGGGGCGCAGGGCGGCGAAGGCGACTTCCTGGATGTGCGTCATCGCCTCGAAGTATTTGCGGA
The DNA here is from genome assembly GCA_025924435.1 of Chloroflexia bacterium. The sequence continues at coordinate 12,523 of JAICIL010000096.1, forward strand.
ACTCGGAGGAAGGCTCGCCGACGATCATCGTCCGCTCCAACTCGGAATGGTAGCCGCCGACGAGCGCGCCCGCGCCGGTGATAATCACGTCGCCGGGCCGCAACCCGCCCTCGCGCCGCATGCCGTGCGGCATGGAGGTGTTCGTCCCCGCGATGAACATCGCCGAGGCCGGGGAGTTGCGGACGCCGCGCCCGCCGCCGGTGTAGGTCGGGCCGAGGGTGTCGAGCATCGCCGTCGTGGCGGCGAGCGTCGCGCGCAGGCTCACCTCGATCTCGCTGCGGCCCACCGCCATCTCCTTCTGGAGGATGCGATGCGCGAGATTGCCCCAGCGCGCGCTCTCGCGGATCAGTTGCAGTTCGTGCGCCGTCTTCATCTGCCGGGGCGTGTCGATCACGTCCGCCGCCCGCACGACCGTCGCGCCACCGGCGACCTCCGTCACGGACGGGCCGCGATAGCCGTTCACGTCGCCGTAGCCGTCCGAATCCACGCCGATCTTCGTGCCCCGGCCGGTCAGTTTCAATTCCTTGAGCAATGCGGCGAGGTGCTGCATCGGGTGCTGGCCGCTCGGCCCCGCCGGGTATTCCGGGTAGACGGCGAAATGACCGACGCCCGCCGCCTTTCGCACATGCTCCTGCTCCAACGCCGGGATCAGCACACCGAGATCGCCGTCCGCCGGGACGATGAGCGCCATCGGCCGCTCGGTCGAGGCGTGCGTGAAGCCGCTGAGGTAGACGATGCGCGTCGAATGGAAGAGGATGAGCGCGTCCAACTCTTCGCGCGCCATCGCCCGGCGCGCGTCCGCGATGCGCCCCGCGTATTCCTCCCGCGTGATCGCCAGTGTCTCAATCGGCGCAACCATCGCCGGTGCCGTCGCCGTCATCGCACACTCCCTTTCCAACAACACTCCATCCGCCCGCCTATGGTAGCAAACGTTGAACCACAGAGACACAGAGGACACGGAGCAAGATAAAGAAGAGTAGGGGTTTGCTTGCTCTCCTACTCTTTCTCTCCTCTGTGACCTTTGTGTCTCTGTGGTTCAA
>JAICIL010000097.1 GCA_025924435.1 Chloroflexia bacterium
CCACTCACAACCCTCCGGGGCTCCCCCAATTCTCTGGGCCGGCCCCCGGCTGTCTGTCCTGTGGTGGGGCGCCCCCCCCCCCCCCCGCCTGTTGGGGGCCCTCGACACCCCCCCCCACCACCAGGATATTGTCGGCCCAAAAACTGCCCTACACGCCGCCCTGCTCGATCAGTTTGGCGACGAGCGCTGTCCATCCCGTCTGGTGGCTCGCGCCGACGCCCGCGCCGGTGTCGCCGTGGAAATATTCGTAGAAGAGCGGGTGCGCGCCCCACAATGGATCCTCACGCATGGCCGGGTGGCTGCCGAGTGCGGGACGGTGGCCGTCGCCATCGGGGACAAAAAGCGCGATGAGACGGCGGGCGAGGTCGTCGGCGATCTCGCGGAGGGTGCGCGCCGTGCCCGATCCGGTCGGGCACTCGACGCGGAAATCGTCGCCGTAGTAGTGGTGGAACTTCTGGAGCGATTCGATGAGCAAGTAGTTAATCGGGAACCAGATCGGGCCGCGCCAGTTCGAGTTGCCGCCGAACAGCCCGCTCGTCGAGTCGCCGGGGTCGTAGCGGACGGCGTACGTCATGCCGCCGACATCAATCATGTACGGGTGCTCCCGGTGGTAGCGGCTGAGCGAGCGGACGCCGTGGTCGCTGAGGAATTCGTCGGGGTCGAGCATGCGCGCCAGCAGCCGCTTCATTCGATGGCCGCGCACGAGGGCGAGCAGGTGCCGTTTGCCCATCCCCTCCTCGCCCCAGCGGGAGACGAGGCGCGCGAGGTCGGGCCGGTTGTCGAGGAACCACTGCATGCGGCCAGCGAACTCCGGCATCGCCGCGAGCAGATCGGGTTCGATCGTCTCCACCGCGAGCAGCGGGATGAGGCCGACGAGCGAGCGCACCTTGAGCGGCTCCATCGCGCCGTCCGGGTAGTGCAGGACATCGTAGAAGAACTCGTCCTGCTCGTCCCAGAGCGCGATCCCCTCACCGGCGATATCGTTCATCGCGCCCGCGATGTAGAGGAAATGCTCGAAGAATTTCGTCGCCATGTCCTCGTAGACCGGATTCTCGCGCGCCAGTTCGAGGGCGATGACGAGCATCGTCAGGCTGTACATGCCCATCCAGGCGGTGCCGTCCGACTGCTCGATCCGGCCTCCCGTCGGCAGCGGCGTGCTGCGGTCGAAGACGCCGATGTTGTCGAGGCCGAGGAAGCCGCCCTGGAAGACGTTGTGGCCGTCGGCGTCCTTGCGGTTGACCCACCAGGTGAAGTTCAGCAGCAGTTTCTGGAAGATGCGCTCCAGGAAGGCGCGATCCGCCCGCCCGGACATTCGGCGGTCAATCTTGTAGACGCGCCACGCCGCCCAGGCATGCACGGGCGGGTTGACATCGGCGAAGGCCCACTCGTAGGCGGGCAGTTGACCGTTCGGGTGCATGAACCACTCGCGCGTCAGTTGCGTCAGTTGCAGTTTCGCGAACTCCGGGTCCACGAGGGCGAGCGGGATGCAGTGGAAGGCGAGATCCCACGAGGCGTACCACGGGTATTCCCACTTGTCCGGCATCGAGATGATGTCCGCGTTGTTGAGGTGCCGCCAGCCGTCGTTGCGCCCCTCCTTGCGCGACGGGGGCGGCTCCGGCCCGGCGGGGTCGCCGTCCATCCACATCTCGACATCGTAGTAATAGAACTGCTTGCTCCAGAGCAATCCGGCGAACGCCTGCCGCTGGACGGCGCGCAGGTCGTCCCCCGCGTCGGCGGCGACGAATTGCGTGTAGAAATCGTCCGCCTCGGCGCGGCGGGCCGCGAAGACCGCGTCCGCATCCGCGAGCGACGCGGGGCCGTCCGCGCGGACGAGGCGGAGCGTCACGGTCTCGGTTGCGCCGGGTGGCACGATGAACCGGTAGTGCGCGGCGGCTTTGGTGCCGGTGCGCGCGGGATTGATTGCCGCCGGGTTGCTGTTCACGACGGCCTCATTGATGCCATCCTTGACGTATGGGGTGCGGTTGCTCGCGCCCCATAATCGTTCCGCGTTCGTCTCGTTCTCCGTGAAGAGGAGATCGGGTGCGCCCGCGCAGATCAGCCGGTAGTCGCCGAGGCTGGCATGACTGGCGTGGATGCCGGCGTTTTCCCCGTCCTCCTGGTCAGCGCGGAGGTGTGGTCGGCGGTCGTCGCGCCCCCACGCCCACGTATTGCGGAACCAGAGCGTCGGCAGGAGATGGAGCGGCGCCGGTTCCGGGCCGTGGTTGGTCGCGCCGATGCGGATATACAGGTCGTCCGCGCCCGCTTTGGCGTACTCGACGACGATGTCGAAAAAGCGGTGCTCGTTGAAGACGCCGCTGTCAATCAATTCGTATTCCGGCTCGAACTTGCCGCGCCGGCGGTTCTCGGCGACGAGATCGGTGTACGGGAAGGCGCGCTGCGGGTAGCGATAGAGCGCCTTCATCGAGGAATGCGTCGGCGTGCTGTCGAGGTAGAGGTAATACTCCTTGACATCCTCGCCGTGGTTGCCCTCCGGCCCGGTCAGCCCGAAAAGGCGCTCCTTGAGGATCGGGTCGGCCTCGTTCCAGAGCGCGAGGCCGAAGCAGAGCAGCCCCTGATCGTCCGAAATGCCGAGCAGGCCGTCCTCGCCCCAGCGATAGGCGCGCGACCGGGCGTGGTCGTGCGGGAAGGAATCCCACGCCGCCCCGTCGGGCGAGTAATCCTCGCGCACCGTGCCCCATTGCCGCTCGGAGAGGTACGGTCCCCAGCGGTACCACGGCGCGATGCCGTCGCGCGCTTCGTCCAATCGCGCGCGTTCCGCGTCGGTCGTCGTGGATCGCCGCGCCGCTGTCGCCCCGGTCATGTTCGCCTCCCCCTCGCCGTGTCGCGCTATGCGGTCGCTGCGCGCGTGGATGTCGTGTACGATGAAGACGCGGTTTCGGGCAGGGTGGTTTGCATTCGGGTCGCTAACCACCCGGTCGCTTGTTGGATGTCGGGAAGGCGAGCGTCCCCGCCCGCTCTGTCCGTGTGGCGCCCGACGCCTTCCGCCGCCGCGTCAGCCAGATCGGCGCCGCCGCCGCGAGAATGGCCACGAGCAGCATCACGGGGCGCGCGCCGACCACACTCGTCAACGCCCCGACCAGGAGCAGCGGCGCGAGCGAGACGACGGTCGCCAGCGCGGACTGGGTCGCGAAGACGCGCGCCTGGGCCTCCTCCGGCGCGCGCTCGTTGAGGACCGTCCGCGCGGCGACGAGGTTGAGGGCGATGCCGAAGCCCATCGGGATGGCGAAGAGCATCGCCGTCGTCACAATCGGCGGCACGCCGACCCGATCCGCGATCCCCGTCATGCCGAGGTGCAGGCGATCCGCGACGAGCGGCCGCAACGGGTTGATGAGGCCGAGGCAGGCGAGCGCACCGACGCGGATCGCATACCCGGTGGTCGCGAGGCGGCCCCTGCCGATGAAGCCGAGCAGCGGCGCGAGGGCAAGCCCCGCCGCCGCGCCGACCGCCGCCGGCGCCGCGACATAGACGGTATTCTCCGGCGCGATGCCGAGCACCTGATGGGTGTAGAACGGGAAGAGCACGATCAGGCTGCGCAGCAGCGCGGCGACGAACGCCAGTTGCAGCACCGCCAGGAAGAGCGCGGCATCGGCGGCGATCAGCCTCCACCCCGCGAGCAGGCCCGCGCGGGCCTCATGCAGGACCTTTTCCTGCCCGCCGCGCGGTGTCACGGGCAACCCGCCGGGCAACTCGCCGATCCGAACCGTCGCGACGATTGCCCCGGCGAGGAAGAGCGCGACCACCGCCAGCACCGCCCGGTCGCCGAGCGTCTTGAGGAGGATCGGGGCGATCAGCACCACACCGGCGACCTGCCCGCCCAGCTGCGTGAGATTGAGGAGCGCGTGCGCCCGGCTCAGGCGCGTGAAGCCGACGAGGCGCGGCAACGCGGCGGCCCAGATGGGCGCGAATACTTGCCCGACCGCGAAGAACGCGAGCGTCACCGCATAGATCTGCCAGACATTGCCGATGACGCGAATCAGCACCGCCACCATCCCGATGCGCAGGGCGAGCGCCGCCATCAGCACCGGGCGCTTCGGCAGGCGGTCGGCAATCGCGCCGGCGGGGATGCCGAAGATGATCGTCGGGATCGTCAGCGCGATCACGAAGAGCGTGCTGTGGATGCCCGATCCGGTGCGGCGCACCACGGCGATGAGGAGCGCGTACGCGAGTGCGTTCTCGGCGAGGTCCACGCAGAACTTCGCGCCGAGCATCCGGCGAAAGCGCGGGTCTGCGGCGGCTGGCGTCGCACTCGTCTCTGCGGGTAGCGGTTCGGCGCCCATCGCATCCTTCCGCGCGCTTGTGACCTCCAAAGGTGCTCACCCGCCGATTCGGGCGCGTATCATGCCCTGCTGGTAACTATTATATCTCAGTCAATAATACCGGCAACCGTCACGCTTAGCCAGTCCGTTCGTTCAGAGATGTAGGACGGCTCGTGAGAGGCGTAGTATACGGCAACGAGACCGCGCAGGGAAAAGAGTGGATGCCGGTGGCGCAGAGCGACGCGATTTCAGCAGCGTGGTGGCGAGAGTTGTCGAACGGGGCGTGCATTCTCGATTACGCAGTTGGCGATCGGACGGTCTCGATGGCCGCCGAGTTCGTTCGACCGTGCAATATCGGTGCCGGAACGTTGCGTTTTCGTATCTTCCCCGCCAACGCGACGACGATGGCGGACGCGCCGGTCGAGGTGCGACTTCTGACGATTCTTGGAGGTTCCTCATGCATCGTTGCCTTGCGTGTCCGCTCGTGGGCGGCGGAGTCTCTCGTGGTTGACGCCACGCCGCTCTCGCTGGCCCGGCGGCCTCTCCGGCGGGTTCCGCGCACGCCATACCGGCTCGGCCCCTGCACCGCCGTCGTCCACAGCGCGGTCCGGCAGTGGCGGGGCCTCGTCGAATTCTGGGTGCGCGACGTCAGCGCGCAGGGGGTCGGATTTGCCGTTCTTGCGGCCCATGCCGACCGGGTTGACGTGGGCGATTACCTCCGCGCACCCGTCACCTTGCCGGACGGTCAGCGCAGCTGGATAGACGGCGAAGTGGTCTGGTTGATGTCCGACGGGCGCGGCGGGCTGCTGACGCGCCGCGCGCCGGACTGGCGCGCCGATGCGGAAGCGCCGACCAGCCTCGCCATCATGTGAGCGCACTCCCCGCGCATCCCGCACCGATGCGACATCCCGCGTGACCGTCATGTCACGGTGGCGGTCGCGACGTCACTCCCCGGCCCACTGTCGAATTCATCCACGTCGAGCGCGGTCTGCGTGATCGCCAGCGTCCCCGGCGGCCCCGGCGCGTTGAAGGTGAGATCGGGGATAAAAATCCCTGGCCGTAAGAGCGGGATGGTCCAGAGCACGGTTCGCGGATCCGCCGTCACCACCGTCGTACCGGCGGGCGCGACCGGATTCGCGATGGCATAGGGGCTGTTCACCGACACCCGCACGACGAGGTTCGTCGCATCGTTCCCGCCGAGGTTGAAGACATTCGCCCTGCACATATGCGGCGGCACGAGAGACGCATCCCCGAATGGAGCATCGAACAGGAGGACGACGGCGCCCGGCGTGTCGGTCGCGGTCGCGCTGTTGTTGCCGACGACCGGGTCGAGCTGGTCGCTGTGCATCACGCTCGCCCGATTCGTCACGGCGGCGGGACCGGCCAGCGTGACCGTCAGCCGCAGCGTCGCGCTCGCCCCCGCCGCGAGCGTCCCGACGGTCCAAAGCCCCATCGCGCCGTTGTATGTCGTGCCTGCGGAGGGTGCGGCCGTGAGGAAGACCGTCCCGGCGGGCGCCGGGTCCGCGATCGCCACGCCGGTCGCCGCGTCCGGCCCGTTGTTCGTCACGGTGGTCAGGAACGTCGCCGTGTTGCGCGGATTCGGTGTCGGGTTGGCGACCGCCGTCGTCAGCGCCAAGTCCGCCGTCGGCGCCACCGGCGTGATGGTGACGCTCGCCGTGTTGTTCCCGACGACCGGGTCGCTCTGGTCGCTGTGGGTGATGCTCGCGGTATTCGTCGCCGGAGCCGGGAGGGCGACCGTCGCCCGGATGGTCAGCGTCGCGCTCGCGCCGTTCGCCAGCGTCCCGACGCTCCAGAGGCCCGTCGCCGCGTCGTAAGTCGCCGTCGCTGAGACGAAGGTGAGACCGGCGGGGAGCCGGTCGGTGACCTGCACATTGGTCGCGGTGCCCGGGCCCGTGTTGGCGATGGTCACGGTGAAGATGACGGTGTCCCCGACGGTCGGGCTTGGATTGTCCACGCGCTTCGCGAGGGCGAGATCGGCGGGCAGTGGCGGCGGGGGCGGGGAGGCTGCGGAGACGGCGGCGGGGGTGGCGGCGGAGAGGATTGCGGGGGCGACGTACGCGGTGCCGGCGAGGGCCTGTTTGATCAGATCGCGGCGCGTGCGCGCGTTGCCGACCATACCCCGCACTCCCTCGCATCTCGCTCACCGATCCGCCGGATCACAGTATATACGCGGAACAGATTTACGGACATCCTCTCTCTGCCGCGCGGCCGCTCTCTCGATCCCGGCGATCCGCTCACAAGCCCTGCTCGATGATGCCGAGGAGGACCAGGAAACTCAGCACCGCAATCGTCCAGACGATCAACGGCGCCAACCAGTCGCGGCCAACCGATGGCACGCGCGCTCGATAGGCCGGTGGGTGGCAGTAATGGGGTGTCTGGGTCGCATCCCGCGGCTCCGGTGGCGGCAATTGCCCGATTGGGTCGGGATCGGTCACGCTCTCCACATACCTGAAGATGGTCAGCAGGCAGACCACGTCCGATCGCGACAAGCCGGTGGAGTCCGGCCCGACCCTGACCGGCCGCAACGCCAGCAGGAGCGCCCGGCGTTCATCGTCCGACAGGTTGTCAATCTTTTCCCTGGTGGCTTGCTCCACATCCCCGTAGGCGTCGCCCGATCCCTTCACCGACCGGAATCGTGTCACGACGGTTTCAACGGCGTCATCCATGCCCATCCGTGCCTCCTCGACCCCTTCGCCCATGTATGAATCCCAAGCCGCTCGGTTGATCGCGAAATGAGAGCGAACGCGCGGCGCTCCGGTACCCGCCGAAATCGTTGTTGACAGTCTATGGGCCGGAGGCGAGACGGGCATCGGAAGAATCTCCCGACTTTCCGCCATGCGGCGGTCTCGATGGCGGGTCTGTCCGTAGGTATTTCGTCATCGCGGGCGTGCGATGCACGACGTCGCACGCCTCATCGCCCGGCCTCATCGACCGCCGGAAACTCCGCTATACCCGTCACCGGGACGGCGGCGCCGGCGCGACGCCGACTGACACAGTTCCGGTCGCCGCCGCGGTGCCGCCTGCCGCTGCGGTGCCGGCCGCCGGTGGCCGCGGCGCCGGGGCGGGGGCGGGTGTGCCGCTCGGTTGCGGGGATGATCCGCCGGGGGCCGACGCCGGTAGACGTCCGGGCGGCGCCGGGTGGGGGCTGAGGGTGTATTGCTGCGTGCCAAATACCGACTGGTTGCCCGCCGCATCCAGCGCCACATACCGCAGCGTCGTCGTCGCCGCGATGGCGATCGGGCCGGTATAGGTCCGTTTCGTGGCCGATGTGAGCGGCGAACTGCCGTCCGTCGTGTAGGAAATCGTTGTGGTCGCCGGCTCATTCGTGCCCGGCGCGAGCGTGACGGACTGGGCGTCGCTGTACTGGCCGCCCGCCGGGCTTGCCGTGACCGTCGGCGCGGTCGTGTCAATGCGGAGGCTCGCGGTCTGCACCGCGCTGACGTTCCCCGCCAGATCGGTCCCCCGCACTTTGAAGGTGTAGTCGCCGTCGTCCTGCGGCCCGTACCATTGCGGTGAGCCGCAGGAGACGAAGGCGTCCGCCCCGGCCGAGAGCGAGCATTGGTAGGCCATGCCGGTGTACGGCGCGCCGTTCTTCGTCGCGGAGACGATGAACGACGGGAGATTGTTGTTCGTCGGGCTGGTCGGCGCCTGCGTGATCGTCACGACCGGCGGCACCGTGTCCACCGTGAAGAGGTAGATCGCCGGGGTGCTGGCGGCGCCCGTCCCGTCCACCGCCGCGACCTTGAAGGCGTAGTTGCCGTCCGTCAGCGGGCCGAAACGCTGGCCCGAGGGGCACGCGCCGAAGGCGTCCGCTGCACCGGATGCGACCAGCGAGCATTTGAACGTCGCGCCGCTCGTCAGCGTGGAGAATGCGAACGACGGATTCGTGTCGTTGGTCGGATTGGTCGGCCTGCTGGTGATCGCCGGCTGCGCGACGGTGCCGGGTCCCGGCGGCGCCACCTTCCAGACATGGCCCACCCCATTCGGGGGCGTCGCGGAATTCGGGTTGTCCGCGACGTAGAGATTGCCGGACGGGTCGAGGGCGAGCGAGTGGACGAAGGCATATTCCTGCTGCGTCCCGTCGGGGCTGACGCCGACGCTGCTGTAGGCGAGCGACTGGTGGGTGCTGATCGTGTACCGGTAGACGGGCGTGACGGTGGCCGGTGGCGCGGGCGGGATCGGTTCCCCGACGCCGACCACGATCAGTTCCGCCCCGCCCGCCAGGTAGAGATGATCCGTGCCGTCGGTGGCGAAGCCGACCGGCCCCGTCCCGTTGATGAGCAGCAGGCTCGTGCATGCGCCCGGCGCGCATGCGGCGACGTTGTACAGCACGTCCACGCCTTTGTTGTCGCCGATGTAGAGGTCGGCGGTGGCGGGCGCGCCGCTCGTGGCCGGGTTGACGACGATGCCAAGCCCGAAGACGGGCACATCGCGCGTCGTGTTGGCGAAGAACTCCACCGTCTGGGTCCGCGTGTCCGCAGCGGAGGCGTGCGGAACGCGCGCAAGCTGCGTCCCGCCCGTATTCGCGCCGACGTTGCGCTGCCGGAAGCCGACGTAGAGCGCATCGGCCAATGGGTCGAGGGCGACCGCGTCGGCCAGTTGATTGTCGAGGCCCACGCCGCTGCCGACCATCCCGGAGGCGATCACCTGCGGGTTGCCGAGCGTCTCGGTGGCCGGGTCGAACGTGAAGCGGACGACGCCAATACTCTTGGAGCCGCCATCGGCGACGTAGAGTAGGTTCTTCGCGGCGTCGAACGCGGACTGTTCCGGCACTGTCAGATTCGCGGCGTTCGCGCCAACCATGCAGGTGCCCGCATTCATGGCGGAGAGGCCCCCGCCCACCGGTGCGTCCATCCGGCAGAGGCCGTTGACCGCGTCGGCCATCCAGAGGTGCGTGCCCATCCACACGCCGTCACTGGGGAGGCTGACGCCGCCTCCGAGCAGCGCGCCGGTCGCCAGCGAGGGCGGCGCGGCGGGGATGGCTGCGTCGCCCGGCGTGCCATACGTATCAGCCGGTGCGTTGGGCGCGATGCGGAAATAGCGGCCGTTGAACGCGGTCGCCCCCGCCGATGGGTCGTCGCCGACGTACATCGCGTGGTCGGGGCCGAAGCCGACGCTGAAGGCGAAGGAGAATTGCGCGATGGAGCCGTCGTCGAGGGTGCCGTAACTGGCATACGAATCCTGGATATCGGTGCTGATGCGATAGCGGAGGATTTGGGATACCGCGCCGGGCGAGTCGCTGATGTAGATGACGGTCGGGTCCTTCGGATCGGTGCGCAGTCCCATCGGGGCGAGCGCCTTCACCGTCGTCGTCAGGGCGACGCATCCGCCGGGGGCGGTCTGACACGTCTCGGCGTTGAGGACGACCGTGATGGCGCTTTTCTGGGAGAGCACGAGGTCGGGGGCGGGGTCCTGCGCGGTGCAGCCCGGCGCGCCCGGCGCCCGTGCGGCGCCGTGGCCACCATTGAGCGTCGCCAGATTCGACCAGCACGCGAAGGTGATCGCGCGCACGCGCCTGCCGTCGGTGGACTGGGTGACGATCGTCTCGACCGTCTGCTCCGCGATCGGCCCGTTCACGCCGGAGATGCGCCCGATGTTGCCGTCCTTGTCGTCGCTGACGTAGAGTTTGTGATCCTTCGGCCCGAGTTGGACATCGAACGGCGTGTTCCCGGTCGGGTAGCGGTTGGGCGCCAGCACCTCCGCCCTCGTCATGATCTGCTTGCCGGGGTCGTAGGTCAGGCGATACACCCCTGCGCTGCGTACGGCCCAGTCGGGCGTGTAGACATAGAGTGTGCCGTCGGCGTTGCGGCGCGGATCGAGCGCCATCTGGCCCGGCTTCTGCCCGGCGGTGATGCAGCCGCCCGGCGTGTTCCGGTCGAGAAACGCCGCCTTGCCCGTCGCCGGATTCGCCGGGATGATGCGGCAGAAGCCGGAGGGGACATCGGCGGTCCAGAGGTGGCCGTAGCCGGGGCTGGCCGGGTTCGTGCCCGGATCGAGCGGCCCGGTGGTCGTGCCGTCGGTCGTGCCGGGCAGCCAAACGTTGCCGTGCGGGTCGGTCGCCCTCGTCATGCCGGGATCCGCGCTCGAGCCGAGATAGAGATCGCCGGTGGCGGCGAGCGCCGTTGTGGCGGGGACGAAGCCGAACGCGGTGAGCGCCAGCATCAGCGCGAGCATGCAGGGGAAGGGTCGTGGCGCGCTGATCCGCCGCGCCATTCCGGTCATGGCACGCCGATGAGATAGTGCGCTTTGGCGATCGAAAAACCACATAATTGCTCTTCTCTCCCATTCGTCGCGGCTCTCGTGCCGCTCGCCGCTCGCGGTGAATGCGCCTACCAGCGGAGACCGCGCGCTCGTGCCCGTCACCGGGAGGGCGGCAATGGCGCGGGCGCGGGCGCCTGCCCCGTTGCCGCGCTCGTCGGCCCATTGCTGGCGGGCGGTCGCGGCGCCGGGGCCGCGACCGGTGCCGGTGTCGGCGCGGGGTTGGATGGCACGGGGCCGGATGGCGCGGGATTCGCGGGCGGGGCCGTTGTGCCGGTGCGGCTGGGTGGTTGTGGCGCCGGTAGGGTGAACACGCCGGGGACGAACTCGAGCAGCGGGAAGGCGCGGTGCATCCGCCGGGGCATGAGGAAGTTCTGCCGGCGCGTGGCGGTGATCCGGCCTTCGAGGCCGCGATCGCCCGGCTCGACCTGGTATTTCTGCGCGAGATCCTCGGAGGCCTGGCTGACGCGCATGCGGCGAAACAGATCGGCGGTCGGGACCAGCGCGGAGAAGTGCAGTTTGGGCTGCGCCGAGCCGTCCGGCACGTCCATGTCGTCGAAACCGGGGCCGTCAACGCGGATGTGCAGCGGGGTGCCGTCGTCCGCACGGGATGTGCGATGCAGGCAGGAGATGTGGCCGAGGATCTGATGCGCGGAGGTCGCCCTGGGCGTGGCCGCGGTCGGCCCGGGGATGTAGCTGCCAAAGATGCAGCCGGCTTCCGCGTCGCCGTGGCCCTGAAAATTGTTGGGCAGATAGGTTGGCCCGCCGCCATCGGTGAACTGGTCGTCGTAGCCGAACGAGGGCGGGTCGTGCGGCCGGTACATGTACTGCACCCGCTCGAGATAGGCGACGTCCGGGCCGTTCGGGTCCAGCTCGCTGCCGTTGGTCAGATACCACTCGGTCAGGTCGAGGATGACGTGGTTGAGGACCTGAATCGAGCTATTGGCGAAGTAGTCGTCGGCGGTCGCCGTCGTCAATCGCGCCGTGGCATTCCCCTGGAAGGTGCAGACTTCGGGCGGCGCGAACGCGCTCGCGACCTGATCGGCGAAGCCCATCCACATCGGCGACTTCGGGTGGATGTACCCGGCGTAGGGCAGCGCGTTCGCGTCGGCGATTTTGCGGGGCAGGCCCGGTCCGCCGAACATGAGCCGTGCCGATGTCCAGGTGAATAGATCGCCGAAACGCGGCGAACGCTCCGCCTGCCCGTTGAGCCGGTCGCTGCCCGCCAGCCACTTCTGGACATCGTAGAGGTTGTCCTTGTTGTCGCTGCGCACCGTGATCAAAACATCGTTCGACTCGATGCGCACGGGGATGTTATAGCGCGGCTTGCGGATGCTGGGATTGGTCGGATGGACGTCGGTCGGGCCGGGTACCGCTTCCTCGAGCACCGGGCGGGAGGAGTCGGAAAGCAGCCTCGGCATCTTGCCCATGACGAGCGGGCCGGTCATCCCGCCGGGGAGCCGGTTGAAGTAGGGGATGCCGTAGGAGATATGGGTGAAGACGCCGCTCGCGCTGAACGGGTAGAGGCGCTCGATGGTCGTCAGGGCCTGTTCGAGGACGTCTCGGTCGCTCGCGATGGGCATCCGGGTGAGTTGCGCGGTGATGAAGAGCGTATAGGTCGGGCCGAAACCGAACACGGTGCCCTCGGCGGGCGCTCCGGGGTCTTTGATCAGCACCGTCGGCCCGAGGTACGGCCCGATCGCGTATTGGATGTCCGGCAGCGCGGGCGGGGCGGCGAATGCGAGCCGCCGCAATGGGGGGACGCCATCGAGGGCGGCGAGCGCCGTCGCCGCGGCAGCGAGGACCCCCCCGCGCAACAACGAACGCCGCGTCATCCCGGCGGGGCGAGGGGCGGCGGCCAGTCGTGGCACGGGCGGCGGGGCGGCGATGCCACCGCCTCGATGGAACGGGCAGCCGCGCGGGGCGGCTCCCTCCGTGATCGGCATCTCCCCCGCCGCGCTCCATGACCCTGGCCCCGCTTGCTCCAAACGACGCATCGCACCCCCCCGGTACCGCGTGGCTCCCCACGCATGGGCCGAGGCCGTTCGAGATGCCTCGCGCTGAGTACCGAGTATAGGGAGCGGCGTCTGCGGGGGCATCGGAAGAAGTTCCCGAATGCCAGCGCGAAAAGCCCGCCCCGGCGGGCAGGTATCGGGGGGTAATTCTTCCCAATGCCGGGATTGAGCCGGTATCATCCGGCGCTCCCCGGCAGGGCTGGAGGCCGCTTGATATGAGAGAGGCGGACGAGCGACAGAAAATACATCGAGCCTGCGTTTTCGGTGAGGAAAGCCGCCCGGCGCAACCGCCGCAGGCCCGCGCGCTGCCCCTCCACCTCTCCATGCGCCGACGCGTCGACGCATGGAGAGGTGGAACGATCACCGCGCCGCGCTTTCGCCCGCTCGTCGCGCGGTTCGCGGGTGGGCCGCTTCTCCGCCTCTGCCGTGAAGAAATACCTATGGGGTTTCGCCCCACGTGGGAGCGAGCACACCAAAAAGCCGGGAAGTTTTCCCGATGCGCGCGATGGCCCCCCCGCCTACGCTACGTGCAGCGTGCAGCGTGCGGAGATTCAGCGCACACCGTTCACGATGCCCCAGGCGGTGAAGCGTGCGCCTTGTCGTTGTAGAGAGAGAGCGAGCGGGAAGACGGAAAATACACCCGGTTGCCCGGTGAGAGTCCGGCGATAGCCCCCGTCCTCTTCCCCCGATTCGCTATGAGATTGATGCGCGATCGAGATACCGGCACGATGGAGCGACGAGCAACGAAGGCGGTGCGGCCACCGGGCCGACGCGATAATCGCGAGCAGTGTATGCGGAGGGTCTTTTCCATGAACGTCAATCAATCTCCTGTCCGTTCGCGGCTCCGCCGGGTGCGGTGGCTGCTGGCCCACCCCCCCGCCGGCCTCCTCCCCTTCTCCCTCGCCCTCGCCGGCGGCGGCGCCCTCTGGCTCCAGCTGCTGCACGGCGTCCAGGGCGTCCACGAGCGGGGCGCGGCGCCCGCCGCC
>JAICIL010000098.1 GCA_025924435.1 Chloroflexia bacterium
GGCGGCGAGGAGTGGTTATTCCCCATCCGCGCGGGCCGCGCCGGGGCAGATGAAGTAATAGGGACAGCGCGGGCAGATGCGCTCGCTGGGCTTCGGGTCGAAGACGCCCGCGACGAGGCCGTCCGCCGCGTCGGCGTAGTGCTGGAGCCGGTTCGTCACCCAGGTATCCGCCCTGCCGCCCTGGCCGTTCGTCCGCACCGTCACGTCGGGCGGGTCGCTCGCCAGGTAGTGCGCTTCGACGGCGAAGGCATCGGGGTTCTCGCGCCGGCCGAGCGCGGTGTACAGGCCGTACAGGTCGTCATCCGGTGTGTGCTTCGGTTTTTTGCCGGTGAGCCACCGCTGCAAACGGACGCGACCGTCCGGCTCGCGCACGACGACATCCGGGGAGACCCGCACGCGATGCCCATTGGGCAGCGTCAGGGCTGGGAATGTTTCGACCGTCGCCGCGTCCGCGTCGCGCGCCGCCGCGACCGCCCGCGCGACCGCTTTTTCGCCGCGACCGCGATAGATTTGCCGGTACGGATGGCTCGCGGGCGGGCCGTCCATCTCCCAACGCGCGGCGAAGCGTTCGCGCGCCTCCTCCGGCGCGAGGCGTTCGGCGATCACGTCCGCCATCGTCTCGTAGACAGCGCGCGTGAAGCCCTCGTACGCGCCGCGGGCACGCCGCTCGCGGAATCCCCAGACCGTGTCGTATGCGTACCGGCGCGGGCAGCGGAGATAGTCGTCGAGTTGCCGGGCGGAGAACTCGCGCGGCTCAACGGCGCGATCACCCGCCGCCGTCTCCGCATTGTTGCTGGTGGTCGGGGCGTAAGCGGCGGGGGGCGTGCGCTCATCGAGCGTCCCCGCGATGTGCACCATCCACGGCGGCGGCTTCGTCGCCGTGTTTCGCTTGCCGTGGACGGCGGGGCGCGTCAGGATCAGTTCGTCGCGGGCGCGGGAGAGGGCGACAAAGGCGAGGCAATCTTCGTCGTTCCCGTCATCCACGGGCGCATCGTCGTCCGCGACCCGGCGCCGGTCTGCATCGGGGAGCGGGAAGGAGCGGAGACCGGGCGGCGGCGGGCAGGGGAACTGCTCGGCCCGCCCGCGCGCGGGGAACTGGCCGTCGCGCAGTTCGGGGATGAAGACGGCGGCGAATTCCAGCCCCTTGGCGGCATGCACGGTGAGCAGGCGCACCGCTTCGATCCCGTCGGCCCACGACGGCAACTGGCTGAAGCGGCGGTCCTCCCCGCCGATCTCAATCGCCCGGACGTAGCGCAACAGGGCGGTGATCGCCGCCGCGCCATCCCCCGGCCGCCGCTCGGCGGCATAGACGAATTCGAGGAACTGGTACACCGCGATCCGCCGCTGCTGCCCCGCCACCGACGGATCCTCCACGAGCGGCAGGAGATGCTCGCCGATGTCGAAGAGGAAGCGGGCGAGCAGCGTGTGCGGCCCCGCGTCGTCCCGCATCGCGGCGACGAGATGGGCGGCGAGGCGGCGCAGCCCCGCCCGCCCCGCGTCGGAGAGGCCCGGCAGTGTGGTGGCGAGCGAGAGGGCGGCGGGGAAAGGCAGGCGCGGCGCGACCACTCGCCGCGCGGGCTGCGCGGTCGCGAGCAGCAGGCGCAGATCGGCGTCCGGCACGCGGTAGGCGGGGAAGCGCGCGACGCGCATCAGGCCGCGCCCGTCCGGCTCGACGGCGAGGGCAAGGAGCGAGAGCAGGTCGCGCACCTCGGGCCGCTCGAAGAGGTCGCCGAGCGCGAGCGTCGGGATGCCCCGCGCCACCAGCCGCGCCCCGATGCGCGCCAGCGCCCCGTGCGAGCGGCAGAGCACGGCCTGGTCGCGCAATGGCACGCCCGCATCGCGCAGCCGCGCCATCTCCGTGGCGAGGAGATCCGCTTCCGCGTCCGCGTCGGCGCAGACGGTGTGCGAGACGGCTCCCCGCCGCTCGGCGCGGTGCGCGTCCCACGGGACGAACGACTCCCCGGACACCGCGCCGACGTGCGGCGCGAGCGCGCTCACCGTGGCGACAATCGCGGGGCGGGAGCGATAGTTGCGGGCGAGCCGCGTCGCGCGCGCGCCGGGGAAATCGCGCGGGAAATCGCGCACGTTGCGGTCGCTCGCGCCGCGAAAGCCGAAGATCGCCTGGCGCGGATCGCCGACCACCCAGAGGCCCGCGCCGTCTCCCGCGAGCAGCTGGAGGAAGGCGCGGCTCGCGCGGTTGACGTCCTGATACTCGTCAACGAGGAGATGGCGGTACTGGGCGCGCAGGCTGTCGCGCACATCGGGGCAGGCGTGGAGGAGCGCGACCGCGTGGAGGAGGAGATCGCCGAAATCGCAGCCGTTCTCGCGCGCCAGCATCGCCTGATAGGTCGCGTAGGCGCGCGAAACCTCCGCCGCCCGCGCCCGCTCCTCGCCGTCGGGCATCAGATCAACGAACATCCGGTAGCAACCCGGCGGCACGAGTTCGTCCTTGGCGCGCGAGAAGGCGTTGAAGAACGCCGGGAAGGGCGCGGTCGGGTCCGCGAGATCGTCGTACGCCGCGAGGCCGAGCGCGGTGACGACGGATGCGAAGCGCAGCCGCGCGTCCACGGGATCAATGACCGTGAACCCCTGGCGCAGCGCCGGAATTCTCCCCGCCGCGTATTTGCGGAGCAGTTCGAGCGCGAAGGAATGGAACGTCCCCGTCCAGATGCGCGGGGCGTCGCCGGGGCGGACGCGCGCCACCCGGTCGCGCAACTCGCCCGCCGCGCGGTTGGAGAAGGTGAGGACGACGATCTCCTCCGGCGCCACCCCGCGATCGAGCAGGTGCAGCACGCGGTGGACGAGGGTCCGCGTCTTGCCGGTGCCCGGCCCCGCCTCGACGAGGAGCGGCCCCGCCTCGGCGTGCGCGGCGGCCCGCTGGCTCTCGTCCAGCGCGTCGTCGGTCGGCGGACCCGCCTCGTCCGGCGCGGCGGTGTCGAGGGGCGGGAGCAGGAGGGCGCGCGTCAGTTGGAAATAGAGCATCCGCTCCGGCAGATGGAGCCGGCGGGCGAGGGCGGGAATGTCCCGGATATGCGCGTTGCCCCATGCGCGCGTGCGGAACCAGGGCAGCAATTCCTCCGGCGGCAGGAGGAACTCGCGGGCGAAGACATTGGCGCTCCGCTCGACGAGATCGAAGGGGCTGTACCCGTCCACCTGCGCCGCGCCCGCGCCGTAGGGAATATCGGCGGCGGCGAAATCAATGTCCGATTCGTGGCTGATGACCGCGCCATGCCCCAGCCAGTGGTGCGCGTACTCGTGGGCGAGGACGAAATTCTGCGTCGCGAGCGGGAGGCTGGCGTCAACCGCAATCGTCTGCCAATGCGGCTCGTAGACGCCCTGGGCACCATAGAGCAGCGGGTCGCCGTGGGGCAACCGCTCCGCGACGATGCCCGTCGCGGCGGCCGCACGCGCGAACACGGTCGCGAGGTCGCCGCCCGCCGCGCCACCGAGCGCCGCGCGCCGCGTCCGCGCGAGGGCGCGGACGGCGTCCCACTGGCTCACGCGGCGTGCCCCGGCGGCTCCAGCGCGAGCCATTCCGCCTTCAGCGCGGCGGAGAGCGTGGGGTCGGAGCGGATCGCCGCGAAGAAATCCTGCTGGGCCGCCGCGGGCGCACGGTCGGCGCGGAACTGCGCGCCCTGCGGGAGCAATGGCGGGCCGCCGAGGTAGGCGCGGACGTCCGCCGCCGTCCGGTTCAGCGCCCGCGCGAGGCGGGCGATGAGCAGGTCCGGCAGGCGCGCGGCGTCAATCAGGCGGCGGTCCAGCCGCTGGAGCAGGCGCGGCGACAGCCCCGTCTCCGCCGCGACCGCCGCGATGTCGCGATGCGCCTCCCGCGCGGCGTCGAGCAGAGTGGCGATGGGCGGCGGCGGATTGAGCGATTGCGCGACGATCGTCATGCCGCGCGCGACGGCGGCGGGATCGGGCGCCAGCGACGCGGCGGGCGGGGCGAGGGCTTCCATCACCGCCCACTCCGCCGCGTACGCCGCGATCTCGTCCGCGAAGTCGGGGTGGCGCGCGGCCCATTCCCGCACCTTCTCGTGCGGCGGCGGGATGTCGAATGCCGCCGTGAACGCTTCGAGGATCGTCTCCAACCGCTCATCGCGCGATGCGGCCATCATTGCTCACCTCCTTGCTCGCGCGACCATTGCCGCTCGATCTCCCGGAGCCAGTTGCGGACCGTCCGCTCGGTGACGCGTCTGCCGTACCGCTCGGCGATGCGATCAACAATCGTCGGTCGGTCGTTGCCGTCAATCGGGTAGCCGAGCGAGCGCCAGATCAGGGTGTCGCGCTTTTCCGGCGCCAATCGCGCGACGAAATCGCGCATATCCGGCGCGAGCGTGCCGGAGATAATTCGTGTGTCCGGCACCGCCGCCGGTGTCGTGCCCTCTTCGGTGTCGGCTTCGGCATCGAGATGGAGGGCGGCATCGTCGCGTTTTCGCTCGCGGACATGCGCCACGCGGACATCAATGCAGGTGGAGAGCAGCGCCTTGCCGAATCGCACCTGCAAGAAGTCCCCACGGGAGCCGGGGTCCGCGATTTTGTCGAACAGCGACGCGACGACCGCTTCATAGGCGAGGTCGCGCAGGCCCGGCCCGAGTTGCCCCATCTTCGCCCGAATCGTCCGCTCGATCCGGGTGAGCAGGAGGCGGGAGAGGTCGGTGAAGAGCGCGTCCATGCGCCGTTTGTGGCATTCGTGCAGGAAGTAGACGAGGCATTCGTCCCGCACGTACGCCGCGTCGCCCGCGTCCGCGATGGCGGCACGCGCGAGCAACGACGCGCGGGGGAGGGGCAGGAGTTCCATCAGTTGCGTCTCGATCTCCGGTGGACGGGTGTACGGCGCGCCGTTCGCATCGGTCTTCGTCAGCGGCGCGACGGGCGGCGCGAGCGGTGGCGCGTCACCGGAGCGGCGGTGGGACAACGTCACGACTCCTCCCTCGCGCCCCGCGCGAAGATGCATGGACTTAATCGCCGCAACACGGCCCAACCGGAAAGCAGCGCATCTCGCCGCCACGCGCCAGTCGGTGCGCGGCGGCACTGATTGAGACGATGCGCGCCCGGATGGCGATAACGGTTTCTGAATCCGCTACCGGCGCGATTGTACTGCCGTATCAGGAATCTGACACGGTGATCTTCGCGGACGTGTATATCGGGGGCGGGTCAAGAATTCACCCGTCCACCGATAGAACGCAAATTTCTTCAGATCGTTATGCGCGATATCCAGGGGATCGCTCTCCCCCGAAGAGGGCATGCTCCGGATGCCGGTCGTATCGCGCTTTCTTGCGGGCGTCCTTCAGGCCACGCTCCC
This sequence comes from Chloroflexia bacterium, assembly GCA_025924435.1. The sequence goes on from JAICIL010000098.1 coordinate 5,303, forward strand.
GGTTGCGATAGCAGGTGATGACCCGCGCGCCGTCAATCACCATGACGGTCCCTTCGAGCCGCGCGCACGCCCTGCCGCCGTCGGGCATGCGCGCCAACTGGCGGCGACCGAGGAAGACGAATGTGACGCCCGTCCGGCGCACGCGCGTCCCCCATGCGGCGACGACCGCGATGTCCGCGCGCGACAGGTTCCGGCAGGGCATCTGTTCCAGTGCGTGGCGCGAATAGGTGATCTCCATCGTTCCCCCTCCCAGCATCGGTGTGCCGACGATGGCCGCGTCAGCCATCCCACCGGAGTAATCGGGCAGCGGGGCGCGAACCGGAAAAAGGCGGCGCACTCGCCGCGCCGCCGGTGTGGTCCGCGTCGTTGCTGTCGGTCTACGGCCGGTCGGGGTCAACCGGCTTGCCGCGCTTGATGCGGTTCATCTCGCTGTAGATGCGCTTGCGCTGCGCGTCGGAGGACCCCTGCGCCATCTCCCGCGCCTCCCGCGCCAGCGTCGTCGCCTCCGTCGCCGCCTCGGGCGGGGCGTAGGCGGCGATGGACGCGGCCGCCGCGCGGAGTGTTGACGCCGCCTGGAGGTAATCCCCCGCCCGCTCGCGCAGGTACGCCTCCTGCCGCGCGCGGGCCGCCTCCTGCCGCGCCACCTCGGCGAGGACGGCGGGATCGCGCGGGCCGGCGTCCGCGCCGACCGGCCAGGCGAGCGCGGCGCGGGCGAAGGCGTGCCCCGCCCCCTCCTGCCAGCGCACCGTCGCGCGGATCTCGTGCGCGCTCCCCGGCGACGCGGGCGGCAGCGTCACGCGCAGGACGAGGCGCGGCTTCTCCCCCGCGCTCACGAACCCGATGGGGATCGTCACGCGGGCGGGCAGGTATTCGGCGGCCATCGCCGGGTTGCGGAGATTGGCGGCCAGCCCCGGCGGCAGCGTCACGCGCGCGGAGACGCCGCTGGCGACGACCGTCATCAGTTCCGCCAGTTCCTGCTGGAAGATCACGTGGATGCGTTGCGGCGTCGCGATGTGGTACGCATTGCCCGCGCCCGCCTCCGCCAGCGCGTTGAGCAGCTGCTCGTCGTAATCGTCGCCGACGCCGAAGGCGCTCGTGACGATCCCGTGCGCCGCCGCACCTTTGGCGAGCGAGGCGAGCGCGCCGGGATCGGTGATGCCGATGTTCGCGAGGCCATCCGTGAGGAGCAGCACGCGATGGAGCGCGCCCGACATTCGCTCCATGCCTTGGGCGACGGCCTGCACGCCCGCGCGCCAGCCGCCTTCGAGGTTCGTGGAACTGCCCGGCGTGACGGACGCCAGCGCCATGCTCAGGGCGGGCAGCCGGTCGGCGGTCACGGCGGCGCCGGGCGCGAGCAGTTCCACCCTGTCATCGTAGACAACGAGCGCGACGCGGTCGCGCGCGTCGAGTTGATGGATGAGGTGGAGCGCGGCGTTCTTGGCGAGGTCGAGTTTCCGGTCGGCCATCGAGCCGGAGCGGTCGAGCACGATCGCGAGATTGAGGGGACGGCGTTCGGCTGCTGCGGGGCGCGCCAGCCCTTCCAGTCCCACGACGACGTGGCTCTCGCCGCCCGGCGCGGGGGTGAAGGGCGTCTCGGGTCGGATCGTGATGGAGAGGGGCGGTTCGTTCGTGTGCATGCGGTCTGCCTGTTCCTTCCGAAGGATGAATGAACGACGCCACCCAATAGGGGGGCACGTCTCATGAATCGGAGGTCATGGAGCAAACCGGAAATTCGGGATTTAATCGGGGGGTGAAGGGCGATCCGCGTTCGCGTTATTGCTGGTCTGCGGCCAGCGCCATGAGATGCGTCACCGGGCAGGTCGCGCACATGCGGGCCTTGCAGCGGTCGTTGTAGACGGCGATCAGGCCCTGCTGGAGCCGCCCGGTGCGGACGCGGAGGCCGCCGGGGCCGCCGAGTTGCTCGGCCATCGCGCGGGTGACGCTGTTGCCGCGCGTGGCGGGGTAGGCGTCCCACGCGCGCTCCGCCGCGGTCACGAGCGGCTCGTTCTCCGTCCGCAGGCCGTAGACGAGCGCGAAGGGCAGCACGACGTTGACGGCGATTTCGCCCGCGCGATCCGCGCCGATCGGGCTGGCGTCGCCCGCGATCAGGCGCGAGGGCGGGCGCAAGGTCTGCCGCAGGGCGCGGACGATCAGGCGCGGCTCGTCGGGGTAGGCGAGCAGGGATGCGAGGCAGATGGCGATCAGCCCTTCCGCCGCGCCGCCATTCGCCAAGAGCGCCGCGAGCGCGAGCAGCCGCCGCGCCGGATGATTCGCCGGGCGGACGCGCGCCGTCTCCCAGTCGGCGGGCGAGAGCGCCGCTCGTCGCCCTGTCAATCTCCACATATCCCGTAAGCCGTCACCGCCCGGCACGAATCCGGGCAGCGCGTCGAGGAAGCCGCCGGCGCCGAGCAGGAGCGCGGCGGCGATCGCTTCCCGCTGCTCGATAGGGGATTGCAGCACCGACCGTTCGAGATCGCGGAGCGGCAGCACGGCGGCGAGGGTGGCCATCGGGGCGCGGTTCGCGCTGTAGCCGAGCGCGTCGAGCAGGGCGGCGTACAGCACGTCGCCGGGCGGCACTGCGGCGAAGCGCGCCTCCATCGCCGCCGCCTTGAGGGCGAGCCGTTCGTCTCCCGCCCGCCCGAGGACGCGCAGCAGGTCCGCCGCGCCGGTCGTCAGGAAGTCGCGGGCGCAGGGGGTGTCGCCGAGGCCGCCGAGCGGCGCGCTCCCGGCGGGGAACGCCGCCAGCGACCCGGCGAGCAGCGGCGCGAGGGCGAGTGTCGGCAGCGTCCGCCCCTCCCGCGTCCGGCAAACCGTGCCATCATCCTCCAGAATGACGTGCAGGGCGACGGCGTTGTAGGCGGCGTCGAGGTGGTGCCCATGCGCCCACCAATCCGCCGCGCGCCGGTGGATCTCCACCGCGCCGTTGATCTCCCGTCCGTCGAGCACGATCCGCGCATCCGCGAAGTCCGGCCCGAACCCGGCGGACCAGCGCCCCCGATAGCGCACGGCGAGCGCCCGCCCATCCGTCGTCCGCCACGGCCCCGGCACGAGCCATTGCGCCTGCCACACCTTCGCCAGCGTTAATTCCGGAATCATACGATTGAACCGCGAAGGCGCGAAGGGCACGAAGAAGAGAAGAGGAAGAAGGAGATAATTCGATGAGGAGCAGCGGCATTCATCCCTATCGCCTTCACTTTTTCTCTCCTTTGTTCTTCGCGTCCTTCGTGTCTTCGCGGTTCAATCGTCCCGTCAGCGGTGGTACGGGGGGATGGTGGGGAAGGCTTCGGTGCGGCGGATGCCGGGGCCGAGCGCGCCGGAGCGCCGCAGCGGGCGGCGCGGCTCGCGCAGGATGCCGCCGACGAGCACCGTGATGAGGCCGAGGATGAAGGCGACGATGAAGAGCGGGCGGAAGCCGTTGCGATCCACGATGATGCCGCCCGCGATCAGCGAGAGGCTGCAGAGGGCGAGCACGCCGTTGGTGAAGCCGACGCCGTCCGCGTAGGCGTTCGGCGGCAGGATGTCGAGCAGGAAACCGCCCTGCGCGACGGCGTTCGCGCCCATCGCCGCGCCGATGCAGACGAAGACCGCGATGAAGACCCGTGCGCGGGAAAGGTCGCTCGTGAAGTGGCCGGCGATCGGCTCCGTCTCGAAGAGCACCGGCAGGCCAATCGCGATGAACGCCGCGAGCGCGCGGCAGAGCGCGCCGAGTTGGAGCAGGAGTTTCGTCCCGGTGATGCGGGCAAGCCCCCGCCAGAGGTAGATCGTCACGGCGCGGGTGGCGATCACGGCGATGGCGTAGATGCCGATCATGTCGGCGGAGAGATTGAAAGATCGGAGCGCGTAGACGACGAAGAAGGGTTCCGCGAGCGTGGCGACGAGGGCGATGACGCGGAAGATGAGGTAGCGCCGATAGGCGGGCAGCCGCAGCAGCCCCGGCCCCGCGCGCAGCCCGGCGAGGGGCGGGCGCGGCACGACGGGCACGCGGTTGCCCCGTTCGGTGAGCGCGACGGTGAGGAGCGCCACCCCCAGGAGGGCGATGAAGGCGACGAAGAAGAGATAGAGATACTGGCGCGGGAAGACCGGGCCGTGCACGAGGATGCGCCGGACGAGGAGCGCGGCGAGCACCGATGCGCCCGTGCTCGCCAGCGCCTGCCAGCGGACGAGCCGCCCGCGCACGCCATGCGTCGCGATCCGCCCCGGCAGCCGCTGGCCGACGAGCGTCGCGACGCCGCTCGCGCAGCCGACGATGCCGTAGAGGACGAAAAAGGTGACGAGCAGCCGTTTCGCCGTGCCATCCACCCGGGCCGCGCCGACGAAGGAGAGCAGCCCCATCGCAAGGGCGCGCAGTGTCGCGCTGGTGGCGGCGAGCACGACGAGCCGCGTGCGGTTGGCAATCGCGCTGCCGAGGATCGCGCCCGGCAGCCCCCACGAGAGCGCGGCGACGACCGGCACGAGGGCGACGAGGATATTGGAATTGCCCACCCGCGCGATGAACGCCGCGACGACGACGCTCGGCAGCAGGAGCGCGTCGGCGAAGCCGCCCAGGGCGGCAATCGCGACGCCGAGCGGCAGGTTGCGGCGCAGATCGGTGGCGCCCAGCACGGCCCGCGGCCGGAACCAGTCCCGGACACCCCCCCAGAAATCCCCGAACAGATCGCGCGCGGGCGTTCCGGGGGGATTGCGCAGGGCCGAAGGATGCGCGACGTCGGATCGTAGCGGACCGGCATCGGGTATGGTTGCGTCGGGCGATAGCGCGGCGGCGTGGCCATTCGGCGCGACATCGGGCGTGCCCGGTGGCACAACCGGCGCGTCAGGCCGCGCGGTCCACTCGTCCCCCTGCGCCGAATCCCAAGTGCTCGCGATGGGAGAGCCTTCCTGGAGCGGCGTCGTGCGGGCGGGCGGGAGAGTGCCGCCTGGTTGTCCCGGTGTCCCGGTCTCCGCAGGGCCGTCGTTCATGCGTTGCTCACGCTCCAATACGCGCCGATGATGCGAGAACTCACTGCGCAGGCTCGCCGCAGTATACGTGCCGCGCCGAGGCCATGCAATCGGAGTTCGCGGTTCGATGAGTGACTGCGAACCCCGAACCCATCACGGCATCGCGCCGACCGTCACGGCGACGGTTGCCTCGCGGCGGTTGCCCGCGCGGTCGGTCGCGGCGACGCCGATTGTGTGCGGCCCCGGCAGGAGCCGCCCGTCCCAGTAGCCGAGGTAGGTGTTCGGCGCGAGGTCCGGGCGGGGCATCAATTCGCCCTGCTCCTTGCCGTCCGCCAGCAGCACGACGCGCGCCACACCGTTCGGGCCGCTGTCGTCCGTCGCCGTCGCGCGCACCGTCAGCACCGGGCGCGGCGCGTCCCCCGCCGTCGGCGCGACGAGCGCCACATCCGGCGGCGCGCCGTCGAAGCCGCCCGCCGCCCAGAGCAGATCCGCCGCCAGTCGGTGGCCCGCGTTGGAGAGATGCACGTCGTCGAAGCGGCCGAGCGTCAGCGATTGCTCCTTGCCGCGCACCTTCTCCGCCAGTTCGACGACCGTCACGCCCCGCGTCGCCGCCGCGACATCGCGGATCGCGCCGTTGAATTGCTCGATCCACCACGCGTCGCTGCGGACGGCGGTCGGGTCGCCGCCGAATGGGTCGTAGATCGTCTGGATGAGCAGCGCGCGCGTCTGGCCGCCCTCGGTGAGCCGCGTCGCGATCGTCGTCAGATTCGCGCGGAAGGTCGCCAGCGCGGCCTCGCGGGCGGGCGTCTCCTTGCCGGCCAGCCGCTGGAGATCGTTGCCGCCGATGCTGAGGAGCACGACCGCCTGCTGCCCCTGCGGCAGCCGCCCCAGTTCATCGAGCGCCCGGAGGATTTGCGGCCGCGTCGGGGTCGGCGTCGGCTCACCGGCGGTGGGGGATGGCGGCGGCGGCGGGGCGAGCAATGTCGTGCTCGTCTCGCCGGAGACCGCGACATTGACGGCGCGCACATCCGGCCCGTACCGACCGCGCATCAGGTCCGCGACCAGTGCGAACTCGCCCCGCTCGTCCGGCAGGCTCGCCCCGACCCCGACCATCAGCGAATCGCCCACACCGAGGAGAAGCGCGGGGGCTTCTTGCGGACCGAGCACGGAATTTGGTGCGGCGGAGACGGTCGGAAATATGCCGCAAAGGGAAAGGAGTGCGACCAATACAGCACGAGCAAGCGGGTGGCTCTGTCGGGGCGATTCGCGAACCGCCCTCCCCGGCGTGCCACGGGCTTTGCCGTGTGAAGTCAAGCCGATGCACGGGGAGAGGGCGATTCGCGAATCGCCCGTACGAACAAATCGCAACCGTTGCTGGGAGGAGAATTGATGGACAATCGGCGCAAACTTCATGGCGATATGCTCAGTCCTCGCGCCGCGACGGCGCGGCGGAGCAGTTCGCGGGATTCGTCGTGCGCGAGTGTCTCGGCGGCATCGGCGGGGGGGAGGAGGGAGGAGTCCTTGCCGACGTGCGCCGCGAACTCCCCCGTCTCCGCAGTCGCCTCCATCAGGAACCAGGCGACGTGGCGCATTTTCCCCTTGAAGGGAAAGAGATGCGTGCCGAGCGGCGCGACGACGCGGGTGTCGAGGCCCGTCTCCTCCCTCGCCTCGCGGATCGCCGCGTCCTCGAGCGATTCACCCGCCTCCACATGCCCCTTCGGGAAGACGAACGCGCCGTCGCTTGCTCGCCGAAGCACGACCCGATCGCCGTGGAAGATCACCCCGCCCGCCTGTGGCACCGGCGGCGTCGCGAGGAGGCCGAGCATCGGCGCGGGGTCGCGCGCCATCGCGGCGCGCAGTTTGGCGTACGTGTCGGGCAGCAATTCCGGCATCACCGTCGTTTTGGCGATGATCGGCATGAAGTTCGCGTCCCCCTGCCAGCGGGGCACGACGTGCCAGTGCAGGTGCTCCGCGACGCCCGCGCCCGCCACCGCGCCGAGATTGAGGCCGAGATTGAGGCCGTCGCACCGCAGGGTGGCTCGCAGGACGCGCGTCAGCCAGGGGAGCAGGAGGCCGATTTCGGTCATCTCGCCCGCGTCCAGCGCGTCGAGCATCGCGATCTGCCGGTACGGGACGACCATGCAGTGGCCGGTGTTGTACGGGTAGAGGTTCATCACGACGAAGGCGCGCGCGCCGCGATGGAGGACGAAGTTCTCGGCGTCGCGCGCGGGGTCGGCGGCAATCGCGCTGAAGATGCTCACCCCGGGCGGCGTCGGGCGGCGCTCCCCGCCGACATACCCCATCCGCCACGGCGTCCAGAGCCGCTGCTGCTCGTCCCCGCCCGTCTCGCTCATGCCGCCACGCTATCGCTTCCCCGCCGCACGCCGCGCCCGTCTCGCCGGAGTATAGCATGGGGGAAGCGGGTGGCGAGTTTTCGCGCGGGCGGGAAAGCCCGCGCCGCCATCAACCAGGGACGAAATCCACCGATAGATCCCGCAGCGCGGCGTTGTGGAATGCCTCGGCGAGCGCGTCCGCCGAGGCATAGCGGCGGGCCGGGACGACGCGCGCCGTAACCCGCGCGGTCACGCGCTCGGGCGCGAAGGGCCACGGATCGAGACCGACCGTGCCATCCCCGCGATGCGCGAACGCCATATCGAGCAGTGGCTGGCCCGCCGGGCGGAAGGCCGGCGTCTCTTTCGAGGAGCCGAAACGCCCGACACCGAGGCAGACCGCGAGCGAGAGCACGTCGCACGCTTGCAGGAGTTGGTAGCCCGCATTAATCCGCTCGTCCGCCGCGTCCGCCGCCCGCGCGGGATCGGCGCGCAGCCGGGCGAGCAGCCGCTCCTTCGCCGCGTGCTCGCCGAAATGGATCGCGACGAGCAGCGCGGCATACGGCGATTCTCCCGCCAGCCGTTCGACGCCGCGCCGGGCAATCGCCGCCTGTGTCTCCTTCGGCGCGGAGCGGAAATCCTGCACCTCGCCAGTCTGCGGATTCCAGTGGCCATTCGCGTCCGACCGGCTGTGGCCGTTGTCGTGCTCATAGACGGCGAGGAGCGTCGCGGCGCGCGGTGGGGGGATCGTCGCCCACGCCTGCGCGAGCCGCCCCGAGAGCGCGGCATGTTCCGGTTGCGTGATGACCAACCAGTCCGCCCCGTCGTCCCGCCGTAGCATGGTCCACCTCCTTCATCTCAATCCCGGACCGCAGGTTCGGGGCCAGAATCCGGGAGCGGGGGGGGGGGCGGCCGCCCCCGGCGGAGCCCGCGGGGGTGGAACCCCCACCCCCGGGGGGGCGGGCCGCAATGGATAAAACACAAAACC
>JAICIL010000099.1 GCA_025924435.1 Chloroflexia bacterium
CCGCTCCGGGGCTCTTCCCGCGCCCGGTGGGGGGGGCGGGTTGTGGGGCCCCCGCGCCGCGCCGGGTCGGGGTTTGGCCCCCCGGCCCCGGGGTCTCCCCCGCCGGCGGGGGCCCCCGGGGGGCACCCCCCGCGCTACCGCTTTGTTCAGTGATGGTGTGCGGCATCCCGTATCACGTCCAAGGTGGCCGTCGCCGTCCGGTCCCAGGAAAAGAGACGGGAGCGGGCGATTCCCGCCGCAGACATTTCCGCGCGGCGTACGTCATCGGCGAGGAGCGATTGCAGGGCGCGGGCGAGGTCACGCACGTCGGTGGGATCAACGAGGAGGGCGGCGTCTCCCGCCACTTCGGGGAGGCTGCTCGTGCGCGATGTGACGACGGGCGCGCCGCACGCCATCGCTTCGAGCACCGGCAGGCCGAAACCTTCGTAGAGCGACGGGTAGCAGAAGAGCGTCGCCGCCCGATACCAGCGGGGCAGGTCGTCGTCCGACACATATCCCGTGAAGACGATGCGGTCGCCGAGGCCGCGCAACCGCACCAGCGGCGCGAGGTCGCTGGTGAGCCAGCCCGCCGCGCCGACGATCACCAGTTTAACAGCCGCATCCTCGGCGCCGAGGGACGCGAACGCCTCGATCAGGCGGCGGACGTTCTTGCGCGGTTCGAGCGTGCCGACGAAGAGGATGAAGCGGTCGGGGAGGTGGTTTTCGGCCTTGAAACGGGCGACCTCGCCCGGATCATCGGCGGGGCGGTACCGTTCGTCCGCCGCATTCGGGATGACCGCGATGCGCTCCGGTCGCACGCCGAAGTGGCGGATCAGGTCGTCGCGCGTGTGTGCGGAAACGGCGATCACGCGGCGCGCGCGCCGCACGGACAGGCGGGTCATCGCCGCGAGATAGCGCCGTTTCGCGGCGTGGAAGGCTTCGGGATAGGCGAGGAAGGCGAGGTCGTGGACCGTCACGACGGAGGGCACGGAGCCTGTCAGCGGCACGACATTGACGGGACAAAAGAGCACGTCAAGGTGCGCCCGCGATGTGGTAAATGGTGCGACGATCTGTTCCCAAAAGATACGAAAGGGTGGCCTATTCGTCGGAAGGAGACTGTGGCAGTAGCGGATAACGTTGCGCTCCGAAATCCCCATCCCTGGGAGATCGCCGTGGCTGACGAATATGGTCAGTGTGTCGTCAGGATCGAGGCGACCAAAGATAAAATGCCGCAATAACTGCTCCGTATACTGGCTGACACCCGCGCGCCGGTAGCCGGGCGTGAACGACAGCAGGTGCGCATTCACACCGATGGAAAGCCCCGTCATCGCGGCTGACGGATGAACACGGGGACGATCATTCGCGAGCAGATCATGCATCATCCACGCTTTCATTGCGTCCGTACCGAGCGATCGTTCGGGTATTGTACACGGTCGCGGCGTCACGGACCGAAACGCGTCGCCTCTCTAGTCGCCGAAGCGACGATAGACGGGGGGCGCGCGGCGCGCTATGATGCGCGACTGTGGAGAGCGTCTACGTAGAGGACATCACCCGGATAGCCGAAGAATTGCCGCGCCCCCGCGCGGGTCGGCGCGTGCTCGGCATCCGCGTTGATGATGTGACGCTGCCCGAAGCGATGGAGGCTATCACCGATGCTGCCCGGCTCGGCACGCCCTGCCACATCATCACCCTGAATCCGGAATATGTGATGCGCGCGCGGCGGGACGAAGGGCTACGGGCGATCATCGAGGCCGCGGCGGTTGTGACGGCGGACGGCGCGGGCATCATGCAGGCCGCCCGCCTTGATCGCGCGCCGCTCCGCGCCCGTATCACCGGCAATGACCTGACGGACGCGGTCGCGGCGGCGGGCCTGCCCCTCTTCTTGCTCGGCGCGGCGCCCGGGGTCGCGGAAGCGGCGGCGGCGGCGCTGACGAGCCGGTTCCCCGCCGCGCGCATCGCCGGCATGTGGTCGGGCAGCGCGGACGAGTCGGACGATGCCGCCGCGCGCGCCCGCATCACTGCGTCCGGCGCGCGGGTCGTGCTCGTCGCGTACGGGATGCCGAAGCAGGATCGCTGGATTGGCCGCAATTTGCCGTCGCTCGATGCGCCGGTCGCGATCGGCGTCGGCGGGACGTTCGACTACCTCGCGGGCCGGGTGCCGCGCGCGCCGCGCTGGATGCGCGCGCGCGGGCTGGAATGGCTCTATCGCCTGGTGCGTCAGCCGTCGCGCTTCCCGCGCATCCTCCGCGTCTGGCGGTTCGGCGCTCTCGCGCTTTGCTCCGCAATTGCCGCATGGCGGCGGGATGGGAACGAGTGAACCCCGTGTATCGCACCTCGCCACAACTCGTCGTGCGGGCGGCGCTCTCCACGGCGATCATCGCGATTGTGCTCGGCATCGCATGGGGATTCCTGCCCCTCTGGTCGTTCTGGTTCGCCATCGGCGCGGCCTTCGGGATTGCCGAGGCGATGGTGCGCGTCACCGGCGCGAAGCGCGGCAGCACGTACCAGACGATCGGCATGGTCGGGGTGCTCGCGTGCATCGTCATCAGCCGCGTGCTGATCGCCAATCGCCTGGGGATCGGCCTGAACGACATCCTCAATGTCGTGACGACGACGCGCGTGGACAGCCCGCAGTCGCGCGGCCTCCTGCAACTGATGGCGCTCGACTTGCCGAACATCGTCTATATCGTTCTGGCGTTGGCGATCCCCTACGTCCGGTTCCGCTGATGGCCGTCCGACGCGAGACGCTGCTCGATGCCGTGCCGCGGCTGCGGGGCCGGCGCGTCGTCGTGATCGGCGACATGCTCCTCGATGAATACATCTTCGGCTCGGTGTCGCGCGTCTCGCGCGAGGCGCCGGTGCTCGTCCTCGAACACGAGCGCGACGTGTCGCAGCCGGGCGGCGGGGCATTCCCCGCGCTCGCGGTGCGCGCGATGGGCGGGGAATCGGTGATGATCGGCTGCGTCGGGGAGGACGCCGCCGCAGCGACGCTCGTCGCCGCGCTCGGCGATGCGGGCGTTGATACGGCGGGCGTCCTGCCCGTGCCCGACCGCGTGACAACGCGCAAGACGCGCTTTCTCGCCGAGGGGTTTTTCCGCTTCCCGCAGCAGGTCGCGCGCGTGGATCGCGGCACGCGCGCCGTGCTCGCCGCCGATGTCGAATCCCGCGTCGTCGCCGCGCTCGGCGCGATTTCCGATGCCGACGCATTGCTCGTCTCCGACTATCGCTACGGGGCGATCACCCCCGCCGTCGCGGCGGCGGTGCGCGCGGCGGGCGCGGCGCGCGACGCGGTGACGGCGGTAGACTCGCAGGGCAGCCTCGACCCGTACCACGGCTTCACGCTCGTGCGCGATAACCGCGCCGATGCCGCCGACTACCTCCGCGAACCGCTCGACACGGTCTCCTCCGCGATCGCCGCCCTGCCCCGGCTGCGCGGCCGGTTGGGCGCGGCGAACATCGTCATCTCGCTGGGCCATGAGGGCCTCGTCTACCTCGATGCGGCGGACAGCAGCGGGCATATCCCGGCGCATCGCGTGGATGTCTACGATGTCACGGGGGCGGGGGATACCTTGATCGTCGTGCTGACGCTCGCGCTCGCGGCGGGGTTGTCGCTGGAGATCGGCGCGCATCTCGCCAACCTCGCGGCGGGCGTCGCCGTGCGGAAGTTGGGGAATGCCGTCGTGACGGCGGAGGAATTGCATCGCGCCATCCTCGATGCGGACGATGCGATGTTCGCCGCCGGTTCGCGGGGGCGGTAGCATGGGCGCCATCCTGCCACTCACGGACCTCGCGGCATTCGGGCGGGAGCGGCGCGCGCGGCGCATGCGGATCGTCTTCACGAATGGGCACTTCGACCTCCTGCATGTCGGCCATGTCCGGTATTTGCGGGCGGCGCGCGGGTTCGGCGATCTCCTCGTCGTGGGGGTGAATGACGACACGAGCACGACGGCGCGCAAAGGAGCGTTCCGCCCGATCATCCCCGCCGGGGAGCGCGCGGAGGTGCTCGCCGCGCTGGCGTGCGTGGACGCGGTCGTCGTCTTCGCCGGGCTGACGGCGGATGAGCCGATCGCGCTGCTCAAGCCCGACATCTATGTCAAGGGCGGCGACTACGCGATCAGCGAGGCGGAGGAACGGGCGGGCAAAACGCGGCTGCCCGAAGCGCCGCTCGTGCGCGCGTACGGCGGCAGCGTCGTGACGGTGCCGCTCGTGCCCGGCCGGAGTACGACCGACATCGAGCGCGTCATCCTCCGCGCGCATGGCTGCATTGCAGCGAAAGAGACGCATGGCGAAGACGGTTGAACCGCTCGGCACGGACGAGACGGCGGCGGAAGCGGCGGGCATCGCCGCTGCGCGCGACCGCGGGACGACGGGCCGCATCGCGGGCGCGGCGCTGATCGTCATGATCGGCACGATCTTCAGCCGGGTCGTCGCGATCCCGCGCGAGTCGCTGATCGCGAGCATGTTCGGCGATGCGGTTGTCACCAACTCGTACACCATCGCCGAGAATGTTCTGACGATCTTCCTCGATCTGCTGCTCTCCGGCATCGCCAGCGCGGTGCTCGTGCCGGTGCTCTCGGAATACGTCGGCGACGACCAGCGCGACCGCCTCGGCGTGGTCGTCGGCAAATTGCTGACGCTCGTCGTCGTCGGTGGCGGCGTGATGCTGCTCGCGCTCGAACTCGGCGCGCGCGGCGTCGCGTGGGCGATGACCGGCATCGGCGGGAACCATCAGTCGTACGACCGCGCGCTGATCGTCTCGCTGACGCGCTGGATCCTCCCGGCGCTCCTGCTGCTCGGCGTCGCCTCCGTGCTGCAATCCACCTTGTATGCGCTCCAGCGATTCACGATGCCCGCGCTCTCGCTCGCGGCGCGGAACGGCTCGGTCGTCCTCGCGGTGCTCGTGCTGGGGCGGTCGCTCGGCGTGCACAGCCTCGTCGTCGGCGTCCTCGTCGGCGCGGTGCTGCTCGTCGCGCTCCAAATCCCGGGGTTTCGCGGCACGGGGCTGCGCATCCGGCCCTCGTTCGCGTGGCGCGACCCGGTGCTCAAGCGTATCGGCACGCTCTACCTGCCCGTCTTTCTGGGGTTACTCCTCAACTCCTGGGCGCTCATCATTGATCGCAATCTCGCCGAGACGACCGGGGAGCACGGCATCGCCGCGATGCGCTTCGCGACGCAGGTGCAGCAACTGACCGTCGGCATGGTCGTGACGGCGATCAGCATCGCCACGCTGCCCCGACTCTCCCGCGCCGCCGCCGAGATGGATGAGGACGCCTTCGGTCGCACGCTGGCGCTCGGCATGCGGCTGGTGACGACGCTCGTCCTCCCCGCGACATTTGGCCTGATTGCGCTCGCGTGGCCGCTCGTCAACCTGCTCTTCAATCACGGGAAGGCGACGACCGAGGGCGTCCACGAAATTCGCGTCGCGCTGATCGGCTACGCGATTGGGCTGCCGTTCGTGGCGTGGGACCAACTCTTGCTTTTTGCCTTCTACGCCCGGAAGAACACGCGCACGCCCGTGATCGTCGGCGCGTTCTCGGTCGGCGTGCTGCTCGCCGTTTCGTTCGCGCTGATCGTGCCCTTCGGCGTGCTGGGGCTGGTGCTGGCAAATTCGGCGCAGTTCGCCTTTCACGCCGTCGTGATGTTCCTGCTCGCGCGGCGCGTGATGCCCACCTTTCAGGCGCATGGATTGTGGCGAACGGCGGGGCGGGCGGGTGCGGCGGCGCTCGCGATGGCGGTGGCGGTGGCCGCCGTCACCGTCGTTATTGGCCGGAGCATCGGCGATGCAACCTTCGTGCGCCAGGCCGTGATTGTGCTCTCCGGTCTCGCCGTCGGCGGCGTTGTCTACCTCGGCGGCGCGTGGCTCTTCCGGCTCGATGAAGTCCGCTATTTCGGCGACATCCTGCGCGCCCGCATCCGGCGCGGCGGCTAATCCGCCGCCGGTCGGAAGTCCTTCACGCGCAGTTGCAGCCGTTCGTCGCCGCGCCACACATCGCGCTGGAGCGTCGCGGCGAGGTCCGCCTCCCGCATCGCGGACAATTCGCCCTCCCGCGCCCCCATGCCGAAGGCGATGCAGCGCACACTCTCGCCCGTGTCCAGGGCGATGGTGAAGGTGAGATGTGCGCCATCGCCCCCCACCCGCCGGGCGTCGAGGACGCGCACGCGCGGGACGAGGAAGAGCGGCTCCGCATTGCCGTGGCCGAACGGCGCGAGCGCGGCAATCGCCGTGTATGCCGCGAGCGACACGTCGGCGTGATCGAGCCGCCCGTCGAGGCGCAGCGTCGGCAGGAAATCCTCCTCCGACAGGGATGTGGCATGCGTGCGGAGGGCCGCGTGCAGGGCCGCGATGTGGTCGTTCTCGATCGTGAAGCCCGCCGCGCGCGGGTGGCCGCCGTAGTGCTTCAGGAGCGGCGCGTGCGCTTCGAGTGCGGCGACGATGTCGAAGGCGGCGATGCTGCGCGCGCTGCCCCGGCTCACCGCCTCGCCCCGCGCGTAGACGAGGGCCGGGCGGTGATACCGCTCGACCAGTTTCGCGGCGACCAGGCCGACGATGCCGATGCTCCACGACGCGTCGCCGAGCATCAGCACGCGATCCGTCTCGATGAGCCTGCCCGATTCGACCATCGCGGTCGCTTCGGCGATCGCGCGGCGCGTCTCCGTTTGCCGCGCGCGATTCGCCTCGTCCAGCGCGAGCGCCGCCATGCGCGCCTCGACGGCGGACGCGGGAGCGAGCAGGCGATAGGCGTCCTCCTCGCCGCGCACGCGCCCCGGTGCGTTGAGGCGCGGGGCGATCCCGTAACTGATATGGCCGGCGTCGAGCGTCGGGACGGGGATACCGGCGCGCTCGCAGAGCGCCAGCAGGCCGGGATGGCGCGTCTGCCGCAACGCGCGCAGGCCCGCTTGCACGAGAATCCGGTTCTCGCCGCTGAGCGGCACGACATCGGCGACGGTGCCGATCGCCACGAAGGCGAGCAGCGTATTGAGCGTGTCGGCGTCCGGTCGCCCGAAGGGCGCGCCGGACGCGGCGAGCGCGCGGACGAGCGCGTAGGCGACCCCGACACCGGCGAGGTCGCGGAAGGGATAGGCGCTGGTCGGGAGATGCGGGTTGATGACTGCCGCCGCCGCGGGGATGATCGCCGGGACGGTGTGGTGATCAACGACGATCACGTCCACCCCGGCGGCCCGCACACGCGCGACCGCGTCCACATCGCCGATGCCGCAATCAACGGCGACGATCACGCGGACGCCGTCGCGCGCCAGTTCCGCGAGCGCGGCGTCGTGCAACCCGTACCCTTCGCGTTCCCGGTGCGGCGTGTACGTGCAAATGTCCGAGAAATGCCAGGCGCGGAAGGCGGTCAGCAGCACCGCCTGCGCCGTCATGCCGTCCGCGTCGTAGTCGCCGTAGATGCAGATTTTCTCCGACCGCGCGTGGGCATCGCGGATGCGCGCCACCGCGTCGGCCATCCCGGCGAGCAGGAACGGATCGGCGAGCGCGCGCGACCGATCATGGAGAAATGCCGCCGCATCGCCGGGCGATATGCCGCGCCGGTGGAGGAGCGCGGCGACCAGCGGCGGGATGCCGTGGTACCGATCGAGGGCCGCTTGCGCAGTTTCCGGATCAACGAGCCAGCGGGTCGCGGGCGTATGCACGGTCATGCGGCGCGCTCCTTCGCACGTTCGAGCGCCAAATCCGCCGCGATCTTGCCGGAAAGGAGCGCGAGCGGCACGCCGCCGCCGGGATGCGTGCTGCCCCCCGCGAAATAGAGATCGCGCAGGATCGGTGACTGGTTCGGCGGCCGGAGGAACGCCGCGCCCCGTCCGTTCGACGCGAAACCGTAGATCGCGCCGCGTTGCGCGCCATACGCGTGCATGATCGTCTCCGGTGTCCAGGTCGCTTCGACGGCGATATGCGGCGCGATGTCTATCCCGCGCCGCCGGAGCGCGCCCAACACCCGCTCCCGATAGCGCGGCGCGAGCGCCCGCCAGTCGGTCCGGCCGTCGAGGTAGGGCACGTTCACCATCACGAAAAGGTTGTCGCAGCCCGGCGGCGCGGCGGATGGGTCGGTCGCCGTCGCGCGGCAGAGATAGATCGTCGGATCGGTCGGCGGCACGCGCCGCTCCCGGATGTCCGCGAACTCGGCGCGGTAATTGTCGCTGAAGAAGATGGAATGGTGCGGCAATTCGGGGAACGTCCGGCGCGTGCCGAGCAGCAGGAGAAACGCGGAAGAGGACGGCTCCCGCTTGCGGAGCGCGGCCCGCATCGTCCGGACGCCGGGCGCGTCACCATCGAGCAGCCGCTCGTAGGTGGTCAGCACATCAACATTCGAGATCACCGCGTCGGCCTCGATCCGTTCCCCGGAAGTGAGGCGCACCCCGGTCGCCTTCCCGCTGCGATGTGTGATCGCGGCGACCGGCGATGCGAGGCGCAGCGTCACGCCGAGCCGTGCCGCGAGTGCGGCCATGGCCTCGGCAATCCGGTACATCCCGCCGCGCGGATGCCACGCGCCCGTGGCGAATTCCACGAAGGGGATGAGGCACAACGCGGCGGGCGCGCGATACGGCGACGAGCCGTTGTACGTCGCGTAGCGGTCGAAGACCAGCTGCAGGCGCGGATCGTGGAAAAACCGTTGCACCGTTCCGTGAACGCTTCGGAGCGAGGCGACTTTCGCCAGATCGCGCGGGCGGAAGCCGAAGCGGAAGAGGTCGCGCCGCGCGCGGGCGAGCGTATCCGGGCGCATCGGGTGGCGCAGGAACGGTTCCGCCGCTGTCGCATAGAGATCGCCCGTGTGGGCGAGGAAGCGGAAGAAGGCCGGGACATCGCGGGGCGAGAGCGCCGCGATATTCGCGGCCATCCGCGCGCTATCCGTCGTCACGTCGAGGCACGAGCCGTCGACAAAGGTATACCGGCAGACGGGGTCCACCGGGTCGAGCGTGAGGGAATCGTCCAGCGCGCAACCGGCATCGGCGAAGAGATCGCGGAGCGCCCACGGCATCGTCAGGAGGGACGGGCCGGTGTCGAATGTCCAGCCGTCGCATGCCCATTGATTCAGTTTGCCGCCCGGTCGCGGCCCCTGCTCGCACACGGTCACGGAGAGGCCCCGCGCGGCCAGCCGCACCGCCGCCGCCAATCCGCCCATCCCCGCGCCAATTACCGCCACATGCATCGTCTGGTGCGCCTCCGCCCATGAATGCCTATACTGGGGATCAGATGACCCGATCCGTCTCTATTGTACGCGAACTTTTGGAATAGGTGTACGAACATCCGTGACGATTCGCCATCCCAGCCGCCGCTATCCGGTCACGCCGCGCTATCCCGCGCGCAAGAGCCTGTGCGGCGAACTGCTCGTGTGGGCGCTCGTCCGCGCCTCCCTCCGGCGGATGTTCGTCCGCGTGCGGCTGCGCGAGACGGGCGGGAACCCGCGCGCGGTGGGGCTGCCGCTGCTGCTGATCGCGAGTCATCCGTCGTGGTGGGATGGCTATCTCGCGCTCCTCCTCTCCCGCCATTATGGCGCGCGGCGGTACTTGATGATGGACGCCGCGCAACTGGCGCGCTACGGCTTCTTCGCGTGGGCGGGCTGCTTCGGCATCGAGCGCGCCGATGCCCGCGATGTGGCGCGCGGCATCGCCTACGCGGCGGATCTGCTCCGACAGGCGGAACCGACATGGCTCTGGCTCTTTCCGCAGGCCGAAATCACGCCGTCGCGCGCCCGGCCATTGGCCTTCCATGCCGGTGCGGCGCACATCGTCCGCCGCGCCACGGCGGGCGGCGGGGCGATTGGCGTCCTGCCCGTCGCGTGGGAGTTGACCTTTCGCGGCGAGCAGCACCCGGAGATCGTCGCCCTGATCGGCGATATGATCGTCTTCGATAGGGCGCGCGCGCGCGATGTGCCGTCGGTTACCGCCTGCCTGTCGGATGCACTGACCGGGGTGGTGGACGCGGTGGGGAACGACATCGCGCGGGGCGATTTCGCGGCGTATCGCACGATCCTCCGCGGTCGTGCCGGTGTGAACGACCGCTTCGACCGGCTGCTCCGCCGCGACCGCCTCGTGGCCGATCCATGATCGCGCTCCTCTGGCTCGAAGTCGTTTCCTGCCTCATCGCGCTGGTTGTGACAATCAACACAATCGGCAATCTGCGCGCCTTTCGGCGGCTGGCCGATTTCGATTGCGAAGGCGCGGCCACGCCGTTCGTCTCGGTGCTCGTGCCCGCGCGCGACGAGGAACGATCCATCGCCGCGTGCCTCGACTCGCTGGTGCGGCAGGAATACGGCGACTACGAGATCATCATTCTCGATGATGGCAGCGAGGACCGGACAGCGGCGATTGTGCGCGCCGTTGCCGAGCGGTGCGGCAGGGTGCGGCTCGCGTCGGGAGAACGTCTGCCGCCGGGGTGGTTCGGCAAGGCGTTCGCCTGCGATCAATTGGCATCGCTGGCCTGCGGCGACCTGTTGATTTTCACCGATGCGGACACCCTGCATGCGCCGATGATGATCCGGTCGGTCGTCGGCGCGGTGGCGGCGGGCGCGGATGTCGTCACGGCCTTCCCGGAGCAGGAAATCGGCGGTTGGAGCGAGGCGCTCGTCGTGCCGTTCGTCTTCTTCACGATCTGGGCGCTGCTGCCGGTCGGACGCGTCTGGTCGGACCCGTCGCCGCGCGTGGTCGCGGCAAACGGCCAATTATTGGCATTCACTCGAACCGCGTACGCGCGCGTCGGCGGGCATCGCGCGGTCCGCCGCTCCGTCCTCGACGATATGGCGCTCGCGCGGCGGGCCAAAACGCTCGGACTGCGGGTCCGGCTGGCGGATGGCGTCGGCACGGTGCGCACGCGGATGTACCGGACGGCGGCGGAGGTCTGGCGGGGATTCTCGAAGAACGCCTACGCGCTCGCGGGTGCATCGCCCGGTATCGCGGTCGGCTTCGCGATACTGGTGACGCTGCTCTACCTGCTGCCCGCGATCGTCTTCGTCGGCGGGTTCGTGCTGGAGGGTGGCGGCTGGACATGGCGTATCCTGCCGCTCCTCCTCATCGCCCTGATGGTGGCGCAGAATGGTATCGTCGCGCGTCGGATGCGGCGTCCGCTCTGGCAGCCGGTCGTCCATCCGCTCGCCGTCGCCTGCTTCCTCGTCATTCTCGCGAATTCGGTGCGGTGGCATGCGCGCGGCGCGACGATGTGGAAGGGTCGGGTCTATCCGACGAAGGCGACCGCCGCGCCCGACGCGATCGGAGGAGCGGAGGAAGCGCCGTGACGCAGAGCGCGGCGCCGATGGCCGTCCCCACCGGATAGCCCCGAAAGCCGTCAATGATCGCGAACATGAGGACGGTCGCCCAGAAGAGCGCAACCGGCACAATGGGGAATGCCGGTCGGGCCGCGCTTTCGCGAAGGCCGAGAACCGGCGCGGCGAGCGTGGTGATGATCGCCGCCGCGACGAACCAGCCGAGGAAATTGATCGCGGGGACGCCGTAATAGCGCCCCGATCGTTCCCAGAGCCAGTACGCCTTGACGTGATATGCCGTCGGTTCGAGGCACGCATCGAGCCCGGTCGCGAGGAGCGCGGCGAGGGGGACGATGATCCATCGCCTCCCGTTCCGAGCGATCCGGGCCGCCGTCGTCAGCGCGCCGAGCGCGATCATCAGCCACGCGCAGGTGATCGGCGCGGGCACGCGGCCGACGATGCTCGGCGCGAGTGCGCCGGTGTAGTGGTAGGGGCCGAATGGCACGCCGACCGTCACGCCGATCACCTCGATGAGGAAGGCGCTCGGCAGGACGGCGAGCGCGAACCGCGCCGCGTGGCGCCAGGAATACGCACTCGCGATCCAGAGCAGGGCGATGGCTCCTTCGAGGAAGAGCATGCCGCTCCCCGCCCATCGCTCATCAACCGGCAATCGCATATCGCGGGAAATGCCGACGACAGCGAGCGCCCAACCGACCGCGAAGACGCTAAAGGTCGCGCGCAGCGTCCATCGCAATGCGCGCAATCGCCGGTGCGACGGGCCGCTTCGGTCGGAATCGGCTGCGTGCATGCCAGGCCTCGGTTCGTCGGAATCGGTCAGAGAATCGGCCGGCGGCCGACCGAGGAGAGCGCCTTCGTCTGGCGGCGCCACCGCCGCGCATAGGTGAAGAGCCACCCCCAGTAGCGCGCGGCGCCATTCGACCGGCGCCGCGCCTGCAGAACGCGATGGAGGTACCAGTAGCGTTCTGCGGTGAGGATGCCGCGATAGATGCCGCGTTCGGTGACGAGCACCGCGCCGCGATCGGCGCGCACCATTGCCTGCTGGGCGAGATAGAGTGAGGTGTCCACATCCACGATGGGCGGGAAGTGGTCCATCACCTCATGCACCCGGACGTGCGAGCCGCGCACGCGCATCGCGTTGAGGATTTCGACCTTCCAGAGGATGCCGACGACTCGGCCGTGCTCGGTCACCGCGAGGTCGCGCGGGCCACCGAGCAGCGCCCCCGCGAGCGGTTCGTATGGTCCGATGCCGCCCGCCTCCCAGGTGATGCATTGGCCGACGTGCATCCGACGCAGCGCTTCTTCCATCGCGACCGCCCGGCCTTCGAGGTGCGCGCCGACGAAAATGAAGACGCCGACCATCGGCAGCGTCCAATCCCGCAGGACGAGGAAGCCGACGAACACGAAACCGATGGCGATCACCTTGCCGACGGTGACGGCGATCTGCGTCGCCAGCGACCGGCTAATGAAGAGGCTCATGAAGGCGCGGAAGATGCGCCCGCCATCCATCGGGAAGGCGGGGATGAGGTTGAAGACGACGAGTGAGATATTCGCGAAGAGAAGATAGGCGGCAAAACCGGGCAGATCAACCTGGCCGACCGCCGCGATCATCCCCGCGACGCCTTCGATGTGGCCGACCCAGCCGATGGCGCCGACAACCGGCAGCAAGAGCACCGCGAGGCCGACATTGACGGCGGGGCCGGCGAGGGCCAGCCAGAATTCATCGCCGGGGTGGACCGGGGCGCGTTCGATGCGCGCCATGCCGCCGATAGGAAGCAGCGTAATATCGTGGACACGAATGCCCGACCGCCGCGCGACAAGGCTATGCCCCAACTCATGGAGCAGCACACAGGCGAAGAGGCAGAGGACCAGCAGCAGACCGAACAGCACGCCGCCGAGGCCCGCACCCGTCTTCACTCCCCAAATGTACGCGAACCAGAGCACGATGAGCGCGAAGGTGGGATGGACGCGGACATCGATCCCCGCAACGCGCGTGAGGCGGAATGCGCGCACGCAGCCCTCTTTCGTTTTCCCGATGTTCCCTTACGGAAGCCCACACGACAGCGTACCGCCGTGCCCCGGAATGATAGCACTGTCTCCGCGTCCGCGCTATCGCGGCGCGACGCGCGCTCACGGTCGGAGATGCTTCACCGAGTCAATGAGGCGGGTGCTCTCCAGGAGATCGAGGAAGGTAAAGAAGAGGAGGAGATCGGCGAGGCAGAGGCTGACGCAGAGCGCGATCGGGAGGGCGATGCCGACCCGTCGCATGTACGGACCAAGCCCGAGCCAATCGAAACTGCCGATCGTGAAAACGACCCACGGC
>JAICIL010000100.1 GCA_025924435.1 Chloroflexia bacterium
GCCGAAGCCGGCGGGGGCGGCGACGAGGGTCAGGGGGCGGTGCAGGCCCGCGTCCAGCCGCGCGACCAGGCGGGGGCGGGGGACAACCGCCGGCCGCGGCGGGGGGAGATAGAGCTTCGTCGCTAAAACCGGCGTAGACATGGATTGATCATAAGACACACCGCAAAGTTTAGACAGGGTCTTGGCCCAAGCCAGGATACGCGCATCGAGAGTCGGACTGACAATGGCTGGAACGAGCGAGTGACGCTACGCGGGCACGAGGGAGGCCAGTTCCAGATGCGCCGCCCGATCAGTGGGCGGATATCCCGAATATACGACCCGAAAAGCAGTTGCAGAGCCACTCCCCTCCTCCTGCTCCCATGATCCATTCTGATATGACTATATTCCTTTTCTTCCCATAACCCCTCGTCTAAGCAAATCGACACAGAGCCGATCGCCTTGTCCCGTTAGGCCACGCGGTCAATCTCATCAACGGGCCGGGCACCATCCAGATAGTAGAGCGTGAGAAGCAGTCCGTTCTTCGCGGGCTGCTTCTTCGTTCGCATATAGCTCTTGTGTCGTTCCGTGCCGCATATTACCGGGCCATGTCATGCAGGCTCGGTTCGTCAGTGCGCCATGTGGCCTCAGTTATTGACGGTCGTATTCCTGGCTCGCCCCCAACAGCCGCTGCCCCGGCGGAGTGGCGAGGAACCCCTCCCGCAGCTTTGCGTCTCCGATCCTCTCAGCGAGTGGCGCGACCACCGCGACGGCATGGGCAGCGGCGCATCGGACGCGGGAAGTGCGGCGAGTGCTTGCTGTGCCCAGCGCGACGGCCTATTCAAGGGCGGCCAGTCCACCCCCTTGAGCACGCGCTGTACCGTGCTCTGATGCGGCCCCGTCGGGCGCGTGAAGCGGAGGCGTGCGCGCCATTCCTTCCCATAGTTCCGCCAATTGCGCTCTCGCCCTTGGCACCGCACAGCATCGCGATGCAGGCGAGCAGTAGCATGGTCACCAAGGGATGGTGGCGGCCCTTCGAGAATGCATAAGGGCTATGTCGGCTCGCCGACATCGAAGAGAATGAAAACAGGCTTTGCTGCCTGTTTTCGTAGGAAACCCTGACAACCGATGCCTCATGCTTGACGGATGCGGCGAGCGGGCGGATGATTTCGGCTGCCTTGCCCGGACGCGAGGCACGATTTCGCCCGCACGATGAACGATGAAGCGAAAGGACGTGGCCGGTGGCAACAGCGTTCAAGTATGTCGGCAAAGCGACCAGGCGCCAGGATGGGCCGAAGAAACTGACCGGCGAGGAGCAGTTTACCGGCGATCTGGCCCTCCCGCGCATGGCGCACGCGCGGCTCGTTAACAGCATCTACGCGAACGCGCGCATCCGGGGCATTGACACGAGCGCCGCCCGCGCGCTCCCCGGCGTCATTGATGTCTGCACGGCGGAGGACATCCTGCCGATCTGGAAGATGCCGCCCGCCCGCCTGCCGCTCGCGCAGGGGCGCGTCGTCTTCTACGGCCAGCCCGTCGCGGTCGTCGTCGCGCAATCCGAGGCGATTGCGGTGGAGGCGGCATCGCTCGTGCAGGTGGACTACGAGGAACTGCCCGTCGTCATGGATGCCGAGGCGGCGATGCGGCCGGACTCGGCGCGCGCGATCTTCAAGGAGGAGGGTGGCGCGGACGAGCTGGACATGCACGCGGCGGTCGCGGCGGTCGCCGAGGAGAAGCGCGATCTGCCGCCGAATGTCGCGGCTTTCAAGCATTACCATCGGGGCGAGATCGAGCAGGGGCTTGCGGAATCCGATGTCGTCATCACGCGCAAATACAAGACGAACATGGTCCATCAGTCGTACATCGAGCCGCACTCGACCGTCGCGGTGATGGACAACAGCGGCACGCTCTCCGTCTGGACGAGCACGCAGGCGATGTTCTACTGCCGCTCGGCGTGCGCGCAGGCGACGGGCCTGCCGGAGAACAGAGTGAAGATGACCGCGATGCCCGTCGGCGGCGGCTTCGGCGGCAAGTTCCTGCTCTACGAACCGCTGACGGCGATCCTCGCGATCAAGACGCGCCGCCCGGTGCGCTTCGTCCTCTCGCGGATGGAGGAGTTCCTCTCCGGCAACCCGGCCCCCGGCTGCTTCATCGAACTGACGACGGGCGCGAAGAAGGACGGCACGTTCCACGCGCTCAAGGCGAAGATCGTCTTCGACACGGGCGCGTTCCCCGGCGCGCCGTCCGGCATCGCCTCGCTCTTGCTCGGTGGCTACTACAAGATTCCGCACCTCGACATCGAGGCGTACGATGTCCACACGAACAAGACGACGCTCGGCGCGTACCGCGCCCCCGGCGCGCCGCAGGCGACCTTCGCCATCGAATCGAACGTCAGCCAAATGGCGAAAGAACTGGGGTTGGACGACATCGCCTTTCGCCTCAAGAACATCGTCGCGGAAGGTGATCTGCTGCCGGATAACACGCCGTGGGCGCCCGTCGGCCTCAAGAACTGCCTCGAAGCGTTGCAGCAGCACCCGGCCTGGACGGGGCGCGGCAACGTCGCGGGCGAGGGCGTCGGCGTGGCGGTCGGCGCGTGGTTCGGCGGGCTGGAACCGGCGTCGGCGGCGTGCCGGTTGAACGCGGACGGTTCGCTCGCCCTCGTCCTCGGCTCGCAGGACATCACCGGCTCGAACACGTCCTTCGCGATCATGGCGGCGGAAGTCTTCGGCCTCGATGTCGAGAAGGTGCAGATCATCTCCGGCAACACGGACACCGCGCCGTACGCCGGTTCGGCGGGCGGCAGCAAGATTCTCTACACCGTCGGCCCGGCGGTCATCCAGGCGGTCGAGTCTGCGAAGAAGCAGCTGCTGCAAATCGCCGCCGAGCAGCTGGAAGCGGCCCCGGAGGACCTCGAAATCGCGGACGATAAGGTGCGCGTCAAGGGCGCGCCGGGGCAGGAGAAGACGATTGCCGAACTCGCCCGCATGACGATGACCTTCGGCGGGCGGTATGCGCCCGTCTACGGCAGCGGCACGACGGCGCAGACGAACCGCGCGCCCGGCGCAGCGGCCCACCTCGTGCGGGTCAAGGCGGATGCGGAGACGGGCGATGTGCGCATCACGCAGTATGTCGCGGCACAGGATGTCGGGCGGGCGATCAACCCGGCGGCGGTGGACGGCCAGATCATGGGCGGCGTCGCGCAGGGGATCGGCTGGGGGCTGTACGAGAGCATGGTCTACGACGACCGGGGCACGCTGCTGACCGCCTCATTCCTCGATTACGCCGTGCCGAGCATGGAAGCCGTGCCGCCGATCGAGACGATCATCCTGGAGATTCCCGCGCCCGTCGGCCCGTTCGGCGGCAAGGGGATCGGCGAGCCGCCCGTCGTGCCCGGCGCGGCGGCGATTGCCAATGCGATTGCCGACGCCATCGGCGTGCGCGTCTACGAAATCCCGATGACGCCGGAGAAGGTTATGCAGGCGGCGCGGGCGAACGGGGCGTAGTTTTCCTCACCCCTTCCCCTCCATCGCCCGGAGACCGAGGAACGGAGGAGTTCGTTCGGCGATGGAGAGGGAAGGGGATCGAGTTCTCCGGCAGGAGATGCGATCGCCCGATAATAGGCAGGAGGCGGTCGGGATAGCATCGTCGTGCGCCCCGCTCAGTCCCCAGTCCTTTGCCCTCGGTCCTTCGTCACGATGGCGGGCCGTGCGGGCCGCGCGGGTCATAGACGCCGTAGGGCTGTTCCGAATTCCACGGTTTTTCGGGAGGCATCGGGACATTCACCGGCAGGAAATAGCCGATGATCGCGCCGATGATACCCGTCGCGATGGCGACGATCCAGAGCGGCGAATGGCGGAAGATCAGCGGGACGATGACGAAGGTGGAGGCGAAGACCCAGCAGCAGACGCCCGCCTGCGCGCGGCGCGTGCGGCGGCGGATGCGCTCGAAGGCCTGCCGCTGGCGCGGGTCAATATCGAAGTCCGGTCGTGATCGGGGCGAGTCATCGCGCATCGGCGTATTCCCTTATCCGAAACAACAGGAGCAGCACAGGGGACAGTATACTACGCGGCGCGCGACGGCACTTCCCGTTCAACGATCTGACGGGGAATCCTAACCCCCACTGCCCGGAGGGCGACGATCATCCCATCTTGACATCCCGCCTCGCATTCCATAGAATGAGTATTACTCAGTTGTGACCGGGGAGTGAAAGGGAAGTGGATGGTTGTCACGGCGGCAAACGGAACCGCGCGGCGCGTGCAGACCGAGGCGGTGCGGCGCGAGCAGATTCTCACCGCGATGCGGCAATTAATTGCGGAGCAGGGGTACGAGCGGACGACGACGGCGCAGATCGCCCGGCGCGCGGGCATCTCCGAGGGGACGATCTACAACTACTTCTCCTCCAAAGGTGCGATCGTCAAGGCGCTCGCCGCGCAGGCGCAGCGGATGACGATGGAGCGGGCGTTCGCGCGGGCCGTGCCGGGGTTGCAGGGGGCCGCGCTGATCCGCGTGATGCTCGAAGGGGCGTTCGAGGCGGCGCACGAGCACGCCGATTTGATGCGCGCCTTCGCCCTCAACGTGGATTTCCACGACCCCGCCCAACCCGGCGTCGTCTGCACCTCCGCCGAGGCGGACGTGGAGGCCCTCGCCGGTCTCGATGCCTTCCTGCGCGGCCAGCAGGAGACGGGGCTGATCCCCCGCAGCGTGGATATCCCGGTGATGACGCGGCTGATCTTCGGCACCGTCAATCAGGCGATGGAGGATTGCATCGTCGGCGGCCATGCGGAGCATGAGCGCACGTACATTGACCTGATGGTCCGCATGTTCAGCCGCGCCCTCTATATCGAGTGATCCGATCCCGTCGGATAGGGACAATACGGTCCATAGGATGCGTTTGCACGTCTCCCGGTACGCGTAGAGTGGGCGCGAAAGAGGAAAAGAGGGGAATCGGCCCTTTCGTTTGTTTTATGAGTGGCACCCACTTATTTGGGATAGCGCCGGGCATCGGCGACTCAAGGAAAGGGGAGACAGCGATGACCGAACTCCGTTCGTGGGAAGCGATCCCGCTCATTCAGATCCCCGACGGGTATCTCAGCCGCATCGGCCCATTCCTGGCGGAAATGTACGAGCGGCACGGGCCGATCTTCCGCTCCGACCAGAACGGCCACAATGTCATCTTCATGGCCGGGCCGGAGGCGAACCGCTTCGTCCTGCTCTCCAACCGGCTCAAGTTCTCGAACTATATCGGCTGGACGAAGATTTTCGGCGTCGAGGATGCCTTCGGCAATGGCCTCCTCTCGATGGACGGCGCGGAGCACGACGCCCACCGCAAGATGATGAACCCCGCCTTCGCGATCACCTACATGGATCGCTACTTGCCGATCATGCGGCGCATCATCGGGGAGCGCATCGCGGGCTGGGCGGCGCGCGGCGAGGTGGATGTCTACGAGGAAGCGCGCAAGATTACCTTCGATGTCGCCGCCGAAGCGCTCGCGGGCCTGAAGCCGGGGCCGGAGGTGGACCAGTTCCGCGATCTCTACCTCGCGATGCTCCGCCTCGGGCCGCAGATGAAGGATTGGGACGCATTCTACGCCGAGCAGGCGCGGCTCAAGGGCGAACTGTACGGCCTCCTGCGGCCGAAGATCGCCGAACGCCGCCAGCACCCGACGGACGACGTGCTCGGCATGCTCGTGCGGGCGCGCGACCCGGACGGCAACGCGCTCAGCGACGAGCAGTTGATCGCGCACACGAACATCCTCCTCGTCGCGGGGCATGAGACCTCGACGAGCATGAGCGCGTGGCTCCTCTATCTCCTCGCGATGCACCCCGACTATCTCCGCCGCGTGCGGGAGGAGCAGGCGGCGCTCGTCCCGGCGGGCGCGGCCCCGACGCTCGACCTGATCCAGCGGATGAAGGTGCTGGAAAACGGGCTGATGGAGGCGGAGCGGCTCTATCCGCCCGTCATGTACGGGCCGCGCGGCACGGTGGAGGCGTTCGACTTCCACGGCTACCACGTCCCGGCGGGGTCGCACGTCTTCTACGCCATCGCCGCCTCGCACCTCATCCCGAGCGTCTTCGCGAACCCGACGGCCTTCGACCCGGACCGCTTCGCCCCGCCGCGCGAGGAGCAGAAGAAGACGCCGTACGCGCTCGTCGGCTTCGGCGGCGGGCCGCGCATCTGCATCGGCATCAACTTCGCCAAGGTGGAGATCAAGGCGATGGTCTCGGAAATCCTGCGCCGCTACACGCTCGCACTTGCACCCGATCAGGAGGTCGAACTCTTCGGCGTGATCAGCCGGCCGCGCCACGGCGTCCGCATGCGCGTCCACGAGCGCGCCCCGGCGGCGGTGGGATAGGCTTCTCTCCCGGTGGCGGCGGCCTGCGGTCGCCCCGGTCGAGCGACGCCTACGCTTCTGTGTCGCGAACGGATGTGCCACAGGCACGACGCCCGCACGGCGTGAGGCTCCGACAGCCGGTGCGCGCCGTCCCAATTCTTGAGCCTTTCGGATGGACGCGGTCGCGCGGCCCTGGAACCTGCTATGGCATACAACTGGCGATACCGTCCCTCGATGCGGGAGGGATGAGCCATGACCGAGGACCGGGGAACGCGCAACACGAACCATCGTGAAGAGCGCACGCAAACGCTTGATGATCCCCGCGACGAGAACGTATGGCGCGATACGGTGGACGTGGACCGCCAGCCACGGGCGGCACGCGCGCGAACGGCAACCGTACCGCCCCGAAAGCGCGGGCAGCCATCCGCGCGTCGTGCCGGGGCCGCGCGCATGCTCGGCGGGCTTATCGTTGCGGGGATTCTCGCCGCGCTGCTGCTCGGCGCGGCCTATCAGGTGCGCCCCACCTATCGCGTGACTCTCGGCGATGCGCCGCACGACGCCGCGCTCGTCGCGGACTTCTATCCCCCGGAGCGCCAGCCCGCGCAAGATGGCGGGCGCACCTTCCGCTGGACGCAGGATGACAGTGTGATCACACTGCCGGGGATCGGCAGAGATGCCGTCTCCGCCACCCTCATCCTTGCCGGCTCGCGGAATCCCCACCCCGATGTGCGCGTCCTCGCCAACGGCGTCGCGGTGGGAGCATTCCATGTGACGCCGGATTTTCAGCCGTATCGGGTGGATGTTCCCGCCTCCCTCATGCGAGGCGGCTCGCTCACCCTCGATATTGTCGCGCCGACCTTCACGCTGCCGGGCGACCGGCGGGAACTCGGCGTCGTCGCGCGGGCGATGATCGTCCAACCGGTGGGTGCCGGTTTCGCGCTGCCTCCCGCACGGGTCGCGTTCTCGCTCTGGCTGGGTGCGGTCTGCGTCGCGCTGGCGTTCCTCGTCGCGGGCTTCGGCATCGCGACCGCGTGCGCCGGGGCGGCAATCGTGGCGGCGGGGATGGCGGCATTCCTGATCCGCGATCGCCCCTTTCTCACGGTGGATGCGGGCGGCATCGCGCGGGGCGGGCTGCTCATGCTCGCCGTCGCGGCGGTCATCGTGCTCCTCCTGCCGTCCCTCTGCTCCCGTTCCGGGCTGCCGACCGCGCGGCGGGACGTTCGGTGGCTCGCGATCATCGCCGGTAGCATCCTCGCGCTACGGTTCGCCAGCATGCTCCATCCCGGTATGGTGATCGTGGACCTCCCCTTCCACCTCCATCGCCTCGCCGATGTCGCGGACCGGCACATGCTCCTGCTGCGCACGACGGCGGAGGAGTTCCAGGACAAGGCGATGTACTACGTGCCGACGCCGTACCTCATCCTGTGGCCGTTTACCCGCGTGGTCCAGGACCAGGATCGGGCGACCCTCTTCTTCCTGTTGGCGATGGCGATTGAGGCGGTGCGCTACTGCGTGCTGTGGATCGTCGCGCGCGCGGCGACGCGCGATCTGCTGAGCGCCAATCTCGCGGCCCTCGCGATGGCGCTGATGCCCGTGGATTGGATCATCTTCTCGTGGGGGTCGTTCCCGAACCTGCTCGGAGAGGGCGCGCTCACGGTCCTCTTCGCCCTGCTCGCGCTCCGGTATCGCGACCTGACGGCCGCATCCCGCTGGCGCTCGGTTGTCGCGTTTACGGCCGTCATCCTGCTGGCGCTGCTGACGCACAACGGCGTCTTCGTGCTGACCGCCGCGAGCCTGGCGCTCTACCTGCTCGCGCGCGCCGGTCACAATACATGGCGCCGCAAGCGCCCGTGGGCGGGGGGCGTGCCGTTGCTCACCGTCGCGGGGCTTGCCGCCGCCGCGCTCGCCTTCATCCTCTTCTATCGCATCCCCTTCCACGCGCTGCTCACCGGGCAACGGACGCCAACGGCGACAGCGGCGACCGACACCGCCGCGACAATCACCGGATACCGCACCGGCGGCGCGACGCCCGACGCCAGCATCGGCTTGCCGCAGATCGAAACGACACACCTCGTCGTCGCGCTCGCGCGGGAGGCGTGGGAGATGTCGTACGCCTTCTACCGCATCTGGCCCATCCTCGCCGCCCTCGCCGGCCTCGCGCTGCTCATCCGTCGGGCGCGCCCACATGCGGGAAGTGAGCGTGATGCGCCCGGCACACCGGTCGCCGCTGGCCGTATGGGGGATACGGCTCTGGTCATCGCGGTCTGGCTGGCCGTCGCGGCGATCATGCTGGTCGTCGGCATCACGACGCGCTTCTACGTGCGTTACCCGATCTACGCCCTGCCCGCGGTCGCACTCGGCGCCGGTGTGGCGGCGGCGTGGCTCATCCGCCGGGTGTGCTGGGGATGGTGCGTGGTCGCCCTGCTGCTCGGCTATTCCGCGATCACGACGCTCCTGCTCTGGTATGACCGCATCGTCTACGCCTACAAAGCGATCGTGTGACGGGTGCGCCTTGCACGATTGTCATGCGCTCGCCCGCATCGGTGCGGGCGCGGCGTGCCTGCGGTACACTGGCGGTGTCGTGTCGGGACCGGGGTGAACAAGGAGGCTCGTATGTCACTCGCAGGCGTGAAGATCGCGGCGCTCATTGAGGCCGAATTCGAAGACCTCGAACTGCTCTATCCCGTGATGCGCTTCCAGGAAGAGGGCGCGCAGGTGACGATCATCGGGACGGGGAGCGCGGAGACGTACAAAGGCAAGCACGGCCTGCCCGTGACGGCGGACACGACCGCCGACAAGGTGGACGCCGCCGACTTCGCGGCGATCATCGTGCCCGGCGGCTGGGCGCCGGACCGCCTGCGCCGCTACGAGAGCGTCCTGCAATTTGTGCGGGATTTCGACAGCGCGGGGAAGACGGTCGGGCTCGTCTGCCACGCGGGATGGGTCGGCGCATCCGCCGGCATCCTGCGCGGGCGGCGGATTGCCGGCACGCGGGCGATTAAGGACGACGTGAACAACGCGGGCGGCGAGTGGGTGGATGTCCCGGCGATCCGGGACGGCAACCTCGTCACCGGGCGCGTCGTCGCGGACATCCCGGCGTGGACGAAGGAACTCGTCGCGGCAGTCTATGAGCAGGTCGGCGCGGCGCAACCCGTCGGCGCGCGATAATGCAAAGAGGAAACCGGGGAGAACCGCGGAGACGCAGAGAACGCGAAGGACGCGGAGAGGAGAGAATAAGAAAAGGAAATAGAGGCGACAGCATGACCATTCCGCCCTCGCCCCCTTTTTTTCTCTGTTCTCTGCGTCTCCGCGGTTCAATCGGTTTCGACCGCAGCACATGAGCGAGACGTTCGTCGCGCGGGATCGGCCGGTGTCGCGCCCCGCCGTGCGGATTCTCGTCTACGGCGCGGGGGCGGTCGGCAGTTTCCTCGCGGCGCGGCTTGGCCTGACGGGCGCGGACGTGACACTCCTCGGTCGGCCCGCGATGGTGGAATCGCTCGCCGCGACGGGCCTCGCGCTTGAAACGGGGGGGCGGACATTCGTCGCCCTCGTCCGCGCGGTCGCCACCGTTGACGCGGTGCGCACGCCGCCCGATCTCGTCTTCCTCGCCGTCAAATCGTACGATACCGAAGCCGCGCTGCCCGATCTGAAGCGGCTGGCGGCGATGGGCGCGACGATCTGCACGATGCAGAACGGCATCGGCAATGAGGATGTGCTGACCGGCGCACTCGGCGCGGCGCATGTCCTGAGCGGCGCGATCACAATCAGCGTCGGCATGCCGGAGCCGGGCCTCGTCGCGCAGCACACGGGCGAGGGCGGCGTCGCCTTCGCGCCCGTCCCCGGCGGGCCGACACCGGGGACGGCGCTCGCCATTTTCGATGAGACGGGGCTACCGGCGGTCGGTGTCGCGTCGTATCAGGACCTGAAGTGGTCGAAATTGTTGCTCAACCTGCTCGCGAACGCGCAGGCGGCCATCCTCGACGGCGACGCGGCGGCGGTCGTCGGCGATCCGGCGCTGTTCGGCATCGAGCGGCGGGCCTTCCGCGAGGCGATTCGCGCGATGCGGCGCGTCCCGGCGCGGCCAATCGCGCTGCCGGGGTACGACGTGC
This sequence comes from Chloroflexia bacterium, assembly GCA_025924435.1. Next base: position 10,418 of record JAICIL010000100.1, read on the forward strand.
CGAAACTGGCTCTGGCGATGCGCCTCCCTCGCCCCGTCGCGTGGCGGCTCCTGAAGAGGCGGATCGGCGGCGGGCGGGGCGAGAAGCGGCCGTCGCTCGCGCTCGATCTCGCGCGCGGCAAACGGCAGACGGAGGTGGACTGGCTGAATGGCGCGGTCGAAACGGCGGCGCGGCAGTTCGGGACGCGCGCGCCCGTCAACGCGACGCTCGCCGCGCTCGTCCGGCAACTCGCCGCCGACCCCGCCGCCTGCCCGCCCGCTTCCGAGCGGCGCGCGTGGCTCCAGCGGTCGCTGCGGGAGCGCGGCGTCCGCGTCCGGCTAACATGAGCGCGAACCGCAATCAGGAGAGCCTGATGCGGCGCGGCTGCTTCATCAGCGGCGTGGTCACGGTGATCGTGCTCGTCGTCATCAAGCGTTTCCTTTTTCGGTTGCCGCCGCTTGGTATTCTGGTGCTTGCGGCATTGCTCTGGATCGGGTTCTTCGTCTTCATCCTCCGGCGCGGTGCGAATCGGAGGGTGGAATAGCCATACCTGAACGGAGTGTGCAACGCGTGGACAGGAGCGACGGTTCAGCCTGGGAAGAGCGGTTCGCCGCGTTCCTCGCGGCCAATCGGGGCGCGGAAGACGCGGCGCACGATGCGATGCACATCCGGCGCGTCGTCGCGAACGCCCGCGCGCTGGCGGCGGCGGAAGGGGCCGACCTTGCTGTTGTCCTGCCCGCCGCGTGGCTGCACGACTGCATGATCGTGCCGAAGGACTCGCCGGAGCGGAACATGGCCTCCCGGCTCGCGGCGGCGGCGGCGGGCGATTTCCTGCAAAGCGTCGCCTACCCGGCTGTCCATATCCCGGCGATCCGGCACGCGATCGAGGCGCACAGTTTCTCGGCGCGCATCGCCCCGCGCACGCTGGAAGCGCAAGTCGTGCAGGACGCCGACCGTCTCGACGCGCTCGGCGCGGTCGGCATCGCGCGGACGCTGATGCTCGGTGGCGCGATGGGCCAGCCGCTCTACGACGCGGACGAGCCATTCCCCGCCACCCGCACCGCCGATGATCGCGAGAATGTGCTCGATCACTTCTTCGTCAAGTTGCTCATCCTGAGCGGCACGATGCGGACACGCGCCGGGCGCGAAGAAGCGGAGCGCCGCACCGCGTTCATGCGCCACTACCTCGCCCAACTCGCCGAAGAGATCGGTGTGCCAGCACCCAGCGAAGTGGAATAGATCGAACCGCCAAGACGCCAAGGACGCCAAGAGAGGAAAGAGAAAAAGCGATCATTTTCCTTCTTCCTCGCGTTTTCTTGGCGTCCTTGGCGTCTTGGCGGTTGGAAGATGCGTTCTTAATGACCGAGGGTGCGCACGCTCATCGCGCGGGGGTGCCATTGCACATCGGCGCGCTTGAAGCGGGCGAGGAGCGCCGTCGCTTCGGCGTGCAGCGGGCGGATGTGCGGCGTCCGCACTTTCCATTTGCCGGTCACCTGGAAGATGACCAATTGGCTGTCGCCGCGCACGGCGAGCGTGCGGGTTTTCGGGTCCGCGTCGGAGGCGGCGAGGTGGGCGAGTACAGCCCGCAGGGCGGCGATGAGCGTCCGGTACTCCGCCTCGTTATTCGTCACATGATCGCCGAACGAGAGGCGTTCGATGTGTCGTCCCCCCCGCGTCCGCAGCTCGTAGGAGCCGTACCCCTCGCCGGGATTCCCGCGCGAGCCGCCGTCGAAGATAATCGTGTAATCCGCCTCGTTTCGTTCCATCGCGGCGATGGTATCATATGTACGGACAGTTGGGGATAGCCGCACACGGGACACCGCGACGACGAAGGGAAGAGGTGGAATGGCCGCGCTCGCGCTCACCGTACTACTCGCGCTGCTCTGGGTGGCCTGTGTCGCGCTCGGCTATCGGCACGGCGGCTGGCGGCAGGTCGTCCTGCTGGCGGCGATGCTGCTCTCCTATGCCGTCCTCTCCGAGTGGGCCGCGCCGAACGGCCGCGATCTCTCGGCGCGGTTCCATTGGAGCATCGCGCGGGCGACGACCGGGGTCGCGCTGCTCTATCTGCTCGTCGGGACGTTCGTGCTCGGCTTCCTGGGCGGTTTCGCGCTGAATCGGCCCCGCCCGCTCGGCCCGACGGAACGCGCGCTCGGCGCGGCGATGGGCGTGCTCAACGGCGGGCTGCTGCTCGCCCTCGTCCTCCGCACGCTGCGCTCGTATGCCTTCGCGGCGGGGCGCGGTCAGACGCTGCATGCGAGCGTCCTGTCGCGTTTTTTGATCGAGGATGTCGGCTATCTACTCCTCGCGGCGCTCGTGCTCGGCGGCATCGCGGCAGTGGCGGGCCTCCTCGTGTCACGTGACGGTGAGGTCCGCGAGATGGAATCGCCCGAACCGGCGGCGGTACCCGCCGTCGCGATGCCGAATGAACCACGGCGCCCGGCGCCCGCAGCCGAACCCGCCCCGCCTCCCGCCCCCGAGCCGGTGTATGCGAATGCCCCGCTGATTGACTGGCCCACCAGCCCGCCGCCGGGCATGCGCGCCGAGCCATCGGCTGCGAAGGAATCGCCCGAACCCGTCGCGCCACCGATCACCGCGACGGAAGCGGCGACGATCCCTGCCGCGTCGCCGCTTCCGACACGGCCGCAATTGCCGCCGCGCGTCTCGCCGCCGATGATCTACCCGGCCGCCGATCTGATCGCCGCGCACGCGAAACCGGCGATGCGCGCGGCGGATGCGCCATCCGCCGCCCTCCCGGTTCTGTCGCCAATGGCCGCATCGGGTTCGCCCCCATCCGTACCGGCTGCCACATCGCGACCGGCACGGCCGGTCGGGCCGCCGCCCGGCGCGGCGAACCCCGCCTTCATCCCGCCGACCGCATCGCGGCCGCCCATGCCGCAGGGACCGACCCGTGCGGAGGCGAGACCGGAGCGACCGCGAACGCCGCCATCCTTACCGCCGGAGCCTCCACCGCCGGTCGTGCGCGAACTCCATCCACCGACCGGGGAGACGCCTGTCGTGCGCGAACTCGATGTTGCGACGCAGGGTACTCCGCCGCCCGTGGTGCGCGAGCTGGACGTTTCCACGCAGGGCGTGCCGGTCGTGCGGAGTGAC
>JAICIL010000101.1 GCA_025924435.1 Chloroflexia bacterium
CCAGCCTGCGCCAACGACATACAGGCGCAGGCTGGAAAGCCCGCGCTACCGAATAGGCGCGACGTATCCGGGACGATGGAAAGGATTTCCGCCTCATGACCGCATCGAAGAAGCGCGTCCTCATCACGGGCGCGGCGGGCAACATCGGCAGTTCGCTCGCGGAACAATTGAAGGATCGCTACGATCTGCGCCTCCAGTACCATCGCACCATCCCCGCTTCGCGACCGGCGGAGGAGTACATCGTCGCGGACATCGCGGACTACGACGCGATCGCGCCCGCCCTGGAAGGGATGGACGCCGTCGTCCACATGGCGGCGGACCCGAGCACGCGGGCGACGTGGGAGAGCGTGCGCGACGGCAACATCATCGGCACATACAACGTCTTCGAGGCGGCACGGCGGGCGGGGGTGCGCAAGATCGTCTTCGCCTCCACGAACCACGTGATGGGCATGTACGACCGCGACCGGCAGTGGCCGGTCTACGCGAGCCAGCCCGTCCGCCCGGATTCGCTCTACGGCGTCTCGAAGGCGTTTGGCGAGGCGCTGGGGCGGCATTACAGCGACCAGTACGGCCTCTCGGTGATCTGCCTGCGCATCGGCTGGTTTTTGCCGGAGCCGCACTACGAGATCGCGCACTGGATGTGGCTCAGCCCGCGCGACGGCGCGCAGGTGACGTGGCGGGCGATCGAGTCGGACCTCACCTTCGGCATCTTCTACGCCATCTCCGCGAACAGCGACCGCCACTGGGACATCACGGACACGATGGAGAAACTCGGCTACCGCCCGGAGGACGACGCCCAACGCTTCCTCGCCGAACGCGACGCGATAGAATCCGTGTAGCACACAGCGTTCTCGGCGCTGCGGCAATGATACTGATGCATTGCGACGGAAGACGGTCTCTGCGAAACTTTGCTTCGGAGACGTCGGAAACGGGAGCGCGCCTGATGCTGACAGCGTATATTCACGCCGCGATGCGGCACGCCGCCTACAAGATGTACAAAGACGGGAGTTTCTTCGCGACAATTCCCGGCTTTCCGGGCGTGTGGGCGCATGCTAAGACGGTTGAGGAGTGCCGGGAAGAATTGCGTGAGGTGCTGGAAGATTGGCTTCTCCTCAGTATCGCGGATCACGATGTATTGCCCATTGTGGACGGTATTGAACTCAGCACGAAAGTCGTCACCTAGTGCCACCGAGACTCACACCTGTGAGCCGCCGGGACCTCATCCGGCGTCTAAGTGCGCTCGGCTTCACCGGCCCGCGCGCGGGCAGCAAGCATGAATTCATGCAGCGCGACAAACTCAAAGTCCGCATCCCTAATCCGCATAGCGGAGATATTGACCCGATCCTGCTCAATGATATTTTGAAGGAAGCGGGCATCTCCCGTGATGAGTGGGAGCGGGCACGCTGATGAGCGATCTTCATAAAATGCGCCGCGCGCTGATCGTGCTGGCGAAAGCGCCCGCCGCCGGGGTGACGAAGACGCGCCTCTGCCCACCCCTCACGCCGGAGGAGGCCGCCAAATTCGCCGTTGCCTCGCTCATGGACACGCTGGCGGTGGCGCGGAACGTCGGCGGCTGTACGCTCCGGCTCGCCCACCCGCCGGGCGCGGAAGGGCCGCTCGCCGCGCTGCTCGGCGACGATTTGCCGCCCGCCTTCGCCGTCCCACCCGGCGATGTCGGCACGGCGATGTGCCACGCGATCGCGCGCGCGCTGGGCCACCGCGCGACGCAGGTTGCGCTGATCGGTAGCGACCTTCCCTCGCTGCCGCCCGCGCACATCGCGCACGCCTTCGCGCGGCTGGACGACGGGGCGGATGTCGCGCTCGGCCCGGCGGAGGATGGCGGCTATTACCTGATCGCCGCGACCGCGCCGCATCCCGCGCTCTTCGCCGGGATCGCGTGGAGCACAGGCGCCGTCTTCGCGCAGACCGTCGCCAAGGTTGCCGCATGTGGGCTGACGCTGGCGACGCTCCCGCCGTGGTACGATATTGACGATGCGGCGGGCCTCCGCCGGTGCATGGACGACCTCGCCGCGCACCCGGACCATCCGGCGACCGCGACGCGCGCCTTCCTCGCGACAATCGAAGACCGGCTCAATGATTGAACCGCAGAGGACGCAGAGAACGCAGAGAAGGAAAAGAAGCAAATATGTACTTCCCTCCCATTCCTCTCTTTCTTTGCGTCTTCTGCGTCCTCTGCGTCCTCTGCGTCTCCGCGGTTCTCCCCGGTTTCGATCAGAGGCGTGCGCGATGTCAGAACCGATAGGCGTTGCACTGATCGGCGCGGGGTGGGCGGGGAACCGGCACGCCATCGCCTACCGCGCCCTGCCGGATCGGGGCCGGATCGTCGCCGTGGTGGACACGCGGCGCGCGGTCGCGGAAGGGCGCGCGCGGGAGTGGGATGCCCCGTTCGCGACGGACGATCTCGCCGCCGCGCTCGCCCGGCCCGACGTGCGGGCGGTGGACATCTGCCTGCCGCACGCGCTCCATGCTGAGGCCGCCGAGGCGGCGCTGGCGGCGGGCAAGCATGTGCTGGTCGAGAAGCCCTTCGCCACGAGCCTCGACGAGGCGGATGCAATGATCGCGGCGGCGGCCCGCGCCCGGCGCGTCCTGATGGTCGCCGAGAATGCCCGCTACGATCCCGTCTATCTGCGGATGGCCGAGGCGATTTTCTCCGGGGCAATCGGCGCGCCCTTTCTCTGCCGCATCAGCCGCGACCATCACATGCACGATGCGCTGCGCGAGCGGCCCTGGTTCTTCACCGACCCGACCGGCGGCATCATGTGGAGCGGCGGCATCCACGACATCGAGACGGTGCGGATGCTGATGGGCGACGCGCCCTTCCGGGAGGTCTACGCCGCCGCCGCCCGCAAGACGCTCGTCGAGATGGCGACCGACGACACGAGCGTCGGCCTCTTCCGCATGGCGGGGGGCGTCGTCGCCGTCCTCTCCGAGAGTTTCTCCACCCACGCGCCGCGCGGCGAGCGCATCCGCGTCGAGGTCTTCGGCCCCGACGGCTCCCTGATGACCGATGGCGACGGCACAGTGACCATCGTCGCGCCGGACGGCATGAGCGCGGAGCACCTCCCGCACGAGGATACCTTCACGGCGGAAATTCGCCATTTCCTCGATTGCGTCCATGCGGGCGACGAACCGGCCACCGCCGCGTGGGCGATGCGCCCCGGCCTCGCCGCCATCCTCGCCGCGCAGGCGAGCATGGCCGTCGGCGCGCCCGTCGCCCCCGAACCTTCGGGCATATCGTGAAATGTGTCAGCGTCATCGCCATATCATGATGCCGCCGGGTATGCTCCTTTCTCAGTGATCGGGCGATCTCATGACCGCGACACACGACTTGCAGATCGGCCTCGTGCAAATGCGTTGCCCCAAAGGCGATATCGAAGGGAATTTGGAGCAAATCCAGCAGTATCTCTTTGAGGGCGCAAGCCGAGGCGTGGACACCATGTGCTTTCCTGAGATGAGTATCACGGGTTACATTAACCCCTCACGGCAACCGGAATCGGTCCTCTCGCTCGATAGCCCGGCGATTGCCCGCTTCATCGCGATGACGCGTGCCTATCGTGTCACCGCGATTGCCGGACTTGTCGAAGCGAATCCGGACGGAAAACCCTTCATCACCCAGATCGCCGCCTGTGACGGCAAACTGCTGGGCGTGTATCGCAAAGTGACGATTCCCGAAGATGAGGCGCCATGGTTCGCGGCCGGGCGTACCGCGCCGCTCTTCGCGCATCCATCCATCAGATTCGGCATCGCCCTTTGTTACGATATCAGCAACCCGGCGCTTTTCGCCGAATACGCGCGACGCGGGGCGCGGATCGTCTTCGAGGCGGCAGCGCCCGGCCTGTATGGGTCGCAAGAGACGCGGGACTGGCACGCCGGGTTCGATTGGTGGCGAAACGCGTGTCACGCGCGTTTCCGCGAATATGCGCGGGAGAACCACGTTGCTATCGCGGTCGCGACCCAGGCGGGCCGCACCGAGGACGAGGATTTCCCCGGTGGCGGGTATCTGTTTGCTCCGGACGGCTCCTGTATCGCGGAATCACCGGACTGGTCGGAAGGTGTCCTCTACACGACGCTGAACGCCGTGCCACCGGACGACGAGCAATAACGAATTCAGGTTATTCTGTGTCGAATGAGCGTTCAATCTCCGGTGTTCCGCCTGCTATACTCGGCGCACATTCGCATCAGTCCGTACGATGAAGGAGCGAGGCATGGCGGAGACAGCAACCGCACCGGGGACCAAGAGCGCAACGACCACCCAGGAACCGATCCTCACCCCCGCCGACCATCTCGGTTTCGCGCCGGGCGACGCGCGCAAACTCGCGCCGTGGTCCCGGGTCGCGGCCTACTTCCAGATGCTCGGCGCGCGCTCGCCCCGCGTCCATACGGAGACGCTCGGCAACACGACCGAGGGCAGGCCCTTCCTCCTCTCCATCGTCGCGAGCGAGGAGACGCACGCACGGCTCGATCACTACCGCGACATCCAGGCCCATCTCGCCGACCCGCGCGGCGTCGGCGCGCGGCGGATCGCCGGGTTCGTCGCGGAAGGCAAAACCATCGCGCTCGTCACCTGCACGATCCACGCGACCGAGGTGGGCGCGACGCTGATGTCCATGGGCCTCGCGCACGACCTCGCCACGAAGGACGACGCGGCGACGCGGCAAATCCTCGACAATGTCATCCTCCTGCTCGTGCCCTCGCTCAACCCGGACGGCTGGGACCTCGTCGAGCAGTGGTACGCGAAGACGCTCGGCACGCCCTTCGAGGGGAGCGCGCCGCCGCAGATCTATCAGCCCTACACCGGCCACGACAACAACCGGGACTGGTTCATGCTCACGCAGGTGGAGAACCGCCTCGCGGTCGAGAAGATTCACAACGTCTGGCACCCGCAGATCGTCTACGACCTGCACCAGATGATGCAGGACGGGCCGCGCTACTTCGTGCCGCCCTTCATAGACCCGTACGACCCGAATGTGGACCCGATCCTCTCGCAGGAGATCAACGTCCTCGGCTCGACGATGGCGCAGGCATTGGCGGCGCACGGCAAGGCGGGCGTGACGACCAATGTCATCTTCGACGCCTTCTCCCCCTCCCGCGCCTATCAGCACTACCACGGCGGCGTGCGCATCCTCTCCGAGGCGGCGAGTTGCCGCATCGCCACGCCCGTGACGATCAACAAGGACGACCTGAAAGTCGGGCGCGGCTTCGACCCGCACGCCGCGACCTGGAACCACCCGAATCCGTGGCCCGGCGGCGAGTGGACGCTGGCGGACATCGTCTCCTACAACCGCATCAGCGTGGACGCCCTCCTCCTGCACGCCGCCCGCTATCGGGATATGTGGCTCTCGAACTTCGCCGCGCTCTCGCGCCGCGCCGTCGAGCAGGCCGGCCCGCCCATCGCCTTCGTCGTCCCCGCCGGGCAGCGCGACCCGGCGACGCGAGCCGAACTTCTGCAGGTCCTGCAGCGCGGCGGCGTCGAACTGATGCAAGCGAAGACGCGCTTCACGGCGGACGGCGTCACCTACCCCGCCGGGTCCGCCGTCGTCCAGATGGCGCAGCCGTACGGCGCGTACGCGAAGACGCTGCTGGAGGCGCAGAAATACCCCGATCTCCGCCTCTACCCGGACGGCCCGCCGAAGCCGCCCTACGACATCACCGCGCATTCGCTCCCCTTGCAGATGGGCGTCGAGGCGGTCGCGGTCGCCACGCCGTTCAAGGCGGAACTGGCGCCCGTCCCCGGCCTCGTCGCGCCCCCGAAGGGAGTGGTGAAGGGGACGGGCACGGCGGGGATGATCGTCGGCGCGGAGACGAACGCGAGCGTCAAACTCGTCAACGCCCTGCTCGCCGACGGGCTGGAAGTGACGCGCACCAGCGGCCCCGTGCGCGGCGGCGGCGAGGAGTTCGCGCCGGGCGCCTACGCCATCGCGGCGACGGGCGACGTGCTGGAGCGGGTGCGAAACCGCTGCATCGAGGGCGGCGTGCGCGCGGCGGCGGTCGAGCGGGTGCCGACCTCGGCGCGGCGACTGCGGCAGCCGAAGGTTGGCCTCTACCGCCCGTGGTGGTCGAACGCGATTGACGAGGGGTGGACGCGCTTCATTCTGGAGGAATACGGCTTCCTCTACGACACGCTGCGGGACGGCGACATGCGGCAGGGCGACCTGCGGGGCCGCTGCTCGTGCATCATCCTGCCCGCGATGTCCGCGAAGATGATTATGGAGGGGAACAACCCCGCCGACTATCCGCCGGAGTATACCGGCGGCATCGGCGAACTCGGCGCGGCGAACCTGCGGCGCTTCGTGGAGAGCGGCGGCACGCTGATCGCGCTGGACGCGGCGTGCGAGGTGGCGATCAAGCAGTGCTACCTGCCGGTGACGAATGTGCTGGAAGGGGTGACGGCGCAGGAGTTCTACTCGCCCGGCTCGATGGTGCGCATCCTCCTCGACCCGAACCACCCGATCGGCTACGGCTTCGAGCGGGAGAGCGTCGCGCTCTTCGTCAACAGCCCCGCCTTCGAGGTGCACGGCGGCGCGGCGGCGGTGGCGCGCTACCCGATGAGCGACCCGCTCCTCTCCGGCTGGATGCTCGGCCCGGAGAAGATTCAGGGGCGGGCGGCGGTCGTCGAAGTGCCGGTGGCGCATGGCCGCGTCATCCTGCTCGGCTTCCGCGCCCAGTTCCGCGCCCAGGCGCGCGGCACGTATCGCCTCCTGTTCAACAGCATCTACGCGAGCGCGCTGCGGTAGGGGAACCTCACCCCCCGGCCCCCTCTCCTTTGCCTCGGGGCAAAGGAGAGGGGGTGAAATGCGGGGAGGGATGGGCGCAATTTATGCGAAGAAGTCGCGGTCTTCTTCGGAGAGATGGGGCTGCGTCGCCTCGATGTTGAACTCGACGCCCATGCCGGGGCGATCCCAGACGTCAATGAAACTTTCCTTGACGATGGGATCGGGCAGGCCCTCGACGATGTCGTACCACCAGTCCGGCTTGCCAGTCGGGTACTCGAAGGCGATGTAGTTGTCCGGCAGGGTCGCGCAGACCTGGACGAGGGCGGCGAGGCCGAGCAGGCCATCGCCCGTGCCGTGCGGCGCGATGAGGATGCCGTGCAGGTCGGCGTACTCCGCGACCCACTTCAACTCCGCGATGCCGCCGATGTCGCACGGGTCGGGGCCGATGATGCTGACGGCGTGCCCCTCGATCAATTCCTTGAAGTTCTGCCGCAGGTAGATTTGCTCCCCCGTGTGGATCGGCGTCGAAGTGCCGCGCGTCACGTCGCGGTAGACATCGGCGGAGACGTAGGGGACGTAGTCGCCGGTGATCAGGTCTTCGAGCCACATGACATTGAGCGGTTCGAGCGCCTTCGCCAGCCGGATCGCGTCCGGCGCCATCCAGCCGGGGCCGCAGTCGAGCGCGAGGCCGATTTCGTCGCCCAGCACCTCCTTCATCGCCTTCACGCAGGCGATCGTGTGCTTCAACCCGCGCTCCGTGAGTAACCCCCGATTCCGCGCGCCGTGGGAGGTGCCGCGCTGCATATCGCCGTAGGAGAAGCCGGGGACTTCGCGGTGCATCGGGCTGTGGAAGCCGATCCCCTGCTTGATGATCGAGAACCCCTCGCTCGCCGCTTTCATCTTTTTCATATTCTCGGCGTAGTCTTCCGGGTTGTAGCCGCTCATCGGGAAGCGGACCGCGCCGTTGTAGACGCGCACGCGGTCGCGCACCTTGCCGCCGAGCAGTTTGTAGACCGGCACGCCCGCCGCCTTCCCGGCGATGTCCCAGCAGGCCATCTCGATCGCGCTCACCGCGCTCCCCCACGGCTTGAACGCCCCCCGGTGGCGAATCTTGAGCATCACCCGCTCGACATCCGTCGGGTCCTCGCCGAGGATGTACTGCTTGTACGTCAGCACGGCGGGCTTGAGATACGGCTTGTACGATTCGATCTCCCCATAGCCGCTGATGCCCGCGTCCGTGACGATGCGGACGACGGGATTTTGGCCGATGATGGCGCACTTCAGGTCCGTAATCTTCATGCTGTACCGCTCCGCCATTTCTCGCATGAGGCGCCGCCGACCGCGGCCGGTGCACGCACGTAAATCCACGACCGTCGCAGCGTAGGCGAGGGCGGCGATACCGTCAAGGAATTCCCGACACCAAAAGGTTTGCCCGGTGATAACGGGCTGGAAAGCCGCCGCCACCGAGCAAATCCCCGACATACGTCATTAATGCACGCGACCGCGACGCTCACCGCCGCCGTTCGGCGAGGCCGTCGCCGATCAGGCTGAAGGAGACGCCGGTGATGAGAATGGCGATGCCGGGCAGCGTCGGCATCCACCACGCCTGCAACAGGAACTGCCGCCCCTCGGCGATCATCGCGCCCCATTCGGGCGTCGGCGGCTGCGGGCCGAGGCCGAGGAAACTCAAGGTCGCGCCCGTGAGAATCGCCTGCACCATGCCGGTGAAGACGTAGATGAGCGAGGGCGCGATCACGTTCGGCAGCAGATGCGTGAAGATGACGCGCCGGTTCGTGCAGCCGATCGTCTTCGCCGCCTGGACATATTCGAGGTTTCGCGCGATCAGCGTTTCGCCGCGGACCAACCGGGCATAGTTAATCCAGCCGAAGATGCCGACCGCGATGTAGAGGTTCCGCAAACCGGGGCCGAGGAGCGTCATCAGGGCGATGACGAGGACAAGGAAAGGGAACGCGAGCAGGATATCCACGATGCGCATGATGATCGTATCGGTGACGCCGCCGAGATACCCCGCCGTCACGCCGATCAGGCTGCCGGCGATGAAGGGGAAGAGGACCGAGACGAAGCCGATTTGCAAATCGAGCCGCGTGCTGAAGATGATCCGGCTCAGCACATCGCGCCCAAAGTTGTCCGTGCCCAGGAAATGGCCGGCGCTGAGCGGCGGCTTGAATGCGCCGCCGAGGTCCTGCGCGATCGGGTTATACGGCGCGAGGAGCGGCGCGAAGATCGCGGCGAGCAGGATGATCGCCAGCATGATGAGTCCGACGAGCAGCGGGCCGCGCAGATTGAGCCGCTGGATGAACGAGATCGGGCGAACCGGCCGCTCGGCGGTGGCGAGGCTGCCCGGTCTGCCGGTCAGGACGCTTTCACTCATAGCTCACCCGCGGATCGAGGAATGAATACGACAGGTCAACGATCAACGTGACGACGATGACGAGGAACGCCGTGATGACGGTGATCGCCTGCACGACGGGGTAATCCCGCGCCGTGATCGAGGTGAAGAGCAACTGCCCCATGCCGGGGATCGCGAAGACGGTCTCGATCACCACCGTACCGCCGACCAACGCGCCGAACTGCAACCCGAAGAGGCTGACCGTGGAGACGAGCGCGTTGCGGAGAACGTGCGCCGTCAGCACCGTCCGGTTCGTCAGCCCCTTCGCCCGCGCCGTCCGGATATAGTCCGAATCCAACGTGTTGATGATCTGGCTGCGCAGATTGCGGATCAGCACGGCGGAGAGTTGCAGTGCCAGCGTCAGCGCGGGGAGGAAGAGATAGTGCAGATGCTGCGGGAACGTCAGCCCGTACCCTGCGACGGGGAAGAGATGCAGCCGGAGGCTGAAGAGCAGAATCAGCAGGATGCCGAGCCAGAAACTCGGCGTGGTCAGTGCGAAGAGGAAGCCCGCGCGGATGAGATGGTCGGAGAGCTTGTTCCGGTGGGTCGCCGCCCAGACCGCGACCGGCACCGTGATGATCGCCGTGAGCACCATCGCGTAGGCCGCGACGAAGAAGGAGATCGGCATCCGGCGGAAGACGACGCTGTTCACGGGCTGCCGGTAGAGGAGCGATATGCCGAAATTTCCGCGCGGGATACCGGAAATGAAGTCCCAGTATTGCAGCGGCAACGGCTTGTTCAGGCCGAGTTGCTGGCGCAGTTCGGCGGCCTTCTGCTCGGTGGCCCGGTCTCCCAGGATGATGAAGGCCGGGTCACCGGGGATGAAATGAATCAGGCTGAAGGTGATCAACGTCACGCCGAAGAGGACGAAGACCATCAACACCAACCGCCTGCGGATGTATGCCGCGCGCCCCACCTTATTTGTTCACCTTCACGTCTTCGAACCGATAGTACGAGAGGCCGTCAATGAAGAAGCCGTCCACATACTTCTGCCACGCCGCCGTGGCGGGCAGGTAGACGAGGAAGACCATCGGCGCGGCATCCAGATAAGTCTTCTGAATCGTCGAATATGCCGCCTCACGCTTCTTCGGGTCCTGTTCCAAATCCGCTGCCGTGATCTGGGTATTCAGGTCCGCGTTGTTGTAGTGCGTCCAGTAGGCGAAGGGGCTTTCGCCGCCGCGCATCTCGTAGTTGACGATCTCCGTCGGGTCGTTCATGTCGTTCGTCCAGCCCGCCGGGAAGACCATATCCTTGCCGTCGCGATAACTCTGGCGGAAGACGCTGGACTCCATGGACTGGATATTGACCGTGATGCCGATCTTCGCCCACTGGTCCTTGGCGATCGTGGCGACCTGCTGCGCGGTGTTACTCCCGGAGGCAATCGGGTAGTTGAGCGTGAAGCCATTCGGTGACGATGACGCCGCCATCAGTTGCTTGGCTTTGTCGAGGTTGAAGGGGTAGCCGGGCAAGGACTTGTCATAGTACGTGCCGGGTGGGATCGGGGAGTTCATCAGTGTCGCATTGCCGAAGTAGACCGTCTTGATGATGGCGTCCTTGTCCAGCGCGTAGTTCATCGCCTGGCGGATCTTCACATCGTCGAGCGGCTTCATCTCGACATCAATGCCGATGACCGAGAACTGCTGGATGGGAAACGCCTGGGCCTTGACATTCGGCTGGGTGTTCAGGCTCTGCAACTGGCTGAACGGGACGAAGTCAATGATGTCCGTCTCGCCGCCCTGCAACTTGAGGATGCGCGTGTTGTCGTCCGGCACATACTCGATGTTAATCGTGTCGAGGGTCGGCGTGCCCTTCCAGTAGTTCGGGTTGCGCGTCAGGACGAGCGGATCGCCCTTCTTCCAGCCGTTCAGCATATACGCGCCGGTCCCCCTGGTCTTGGTCGGGTCGAACCCATCGGCATCGCTCGCCTTCGCCATATCGGCGGGCAGGATCGCGGAGCAGAACATCGCCAGTTCGGCGAGGATTGGCGCGTGCGGCTGGCTGAGGATGACCTTGACGGTCTTATCGTCCGGCGCCTGCACATCCTTGATCGCCTTGTAGTTGCTCTTCCAAGCGCTTTTCGCGCCCTGCGAAACCTGCTTGAGCGAGGTCACAAAGTCATCACCCTTGACCGGCGTGCCGTCCGAAAACTTCAAGCCGTCCCGGATCGTGAAGGTCCACGTCAGGCCGTCCGCACTCGGTTCCCACTTCGTCGCCAGGCCCGCTTCGACGCCGAGGCCGTCCTTCGTTGTCCGCAGGAGGGTGTCGTAGATATTGACGAGGATGAACAGGCCCGGGTTATCGTCACATTGCCACGGGATGAGTGGTGTCAACGGCTCGGCGTTGCGGGACATCTTGAGCGTCTTGCCCTTGCCCCCGGCGGCGGCGGCGGCGGCGGTGGTCGGAGCGACTGCCGAACCGCTTGTCGCCGGTGCCGATGTCGCAGCGGCAGCGGCGGCCGTCGGCGCGGCGGCGGGCGCGCTCGTCGCGCCGCCCGCCGGTTTCGGCGTATCGGTCGCGCTGCTGCTCCCGCCACAGGCGGCGAGGATCGCGGCGCCCGCCGCTGCCGTGACGCCGGTGAGGAAGTGGCGGCGGCTCAATGCGCGCCGTGCGGATACCGGTTTCGTCATGCCAGTCATGTCGTCGTCCATGCGTCTCCCGTTCCCTTCACGATGCTTGCGGTACCGTTCGCGCGACACGGCAACTCGCCATCGCGCCCGACATGAGAAAACTGTCCCGCGCGCCTCGCGCTGCTTGTCGGTCGTGGCAACCGGAATGTGCGTGCCACGCGGGCCGTCCAAGACGATGCAACTGGTGCGTGATCGCTAGCATACCGTAGCGACCGCGCGGTCGCAAGGGGCAAAAAACCTAAACCCCCCGGCCCCCGTCCCGCGAGGAAGGGGGAGCGATCCTTTGGGAGATCGGGGTGTTCGGGAGAACGCCATGGCGCTTCGATTGAGACAACCCCCTCCCGGAACGGGAGGGGGCCGGGGGGTAGGTTCATTCCGCGACCCCGATGCCGATCACCAATCCGTTCGCGAGGACGGCGGGGTTGATCGTCAGGAAGAGCACGCGGCCCGCGACGGGCGAGGTGATCTTCTCCAGCGTCTCGCCGAAGAGCGAGCCGACCCTGCCGATCTCCTGCCCCGCCCGCACCTCATCATTGACAGCGACCGACGGGTAGAACATCCCCGCGTGCTTCGTGTACAGCCACTCGAACGATGTCAATACGGTCGGCGGCGGCGCGTCCGGGACGGTCTTCGCGGCCATGCCGAGATGCGCGAGGACGCGATGCACGCCGTCCATCAGCAGGTCCACGGCGTCCGGTTGCAGTTGGCCGACGCCGCCCGCCTCCGCAAGGACGCCGGGCACGCCGCGCTCGGCGGCGGCGACGTAACTCGACGACCCCTTCGCCTGCTGGATCGGGCGATCCACCGTGAGGAGGTACGGGAGGCCGAAGACGCGCGCCAGTTCCGCCGCCTTCGCATCCGCCGGATCGTCGCCCTTGCGGCAGATGCTGAACGGAACGAGCGCCTCCGGGATGTCGCCACCGTGCAGGTCAATGTAGGCGTCGGCATGGACGATGAACGCGTTGACGAGCGCGTGCGTCATCTGCTCGCTGTACGTGCCGTGCGGGTCGCCGGGGAAGACGCGGTTCGGGTTGACGTTGTCCACCGGGCAGACGAACATGCTCCGCTTCCAGAAGGCGGGCAGGTTCAGCACCGGCATGAGGACAACCGTGCCCGCGATCTCCGCCGCGTCCAGCCGCACGCCGAGGCGGATCACCGTCTCGACCGCCGGATACTCGCCGCCATGCACGCCCGCATTGATGAAGAGGGTTGGGCCGGGCCGCGCGCCCGTGATCGTCGTCACGGGACGGGGTTCGTCCGCGAGCGCGTCACCGGGGAGCGTCACCATATGCCGCTGCGTCGTCCCCGGCTCCAGCGGCCCGAGAATGGGGATAATCGGCGGGTGCGTGTGTGCCATCCGAGGGGTTCCTCCTTGTCATGGGGATTTCTGAACCGCCAAGACGCCAAGAACGCCAAGAAAAGGGAAGCAGAGAAGTAAATAGTAGAGGCGTAATAGATCACTATGCGTCTGTATCTCTGGGCGTTCTTGGCGTCTTGGCGGTTCATACCATATCCGTTCAGC
>JAICIL010000102.1 GCA_025924435.1 Chloroflexia bacterium
CGGAGGGAAGGGGTGACTCGTGCGAATTGCCGTGCCCTGCCACCGGACATTGATGCGCCCAGATCACCGTGCTCCCCTTCCCTCGGAGGGAAGGGGGCCGGGGGGTGAGGATTCCCCGACTGGCGACAATGCATACGCCCGCTATTCCGCCGATATGGTGTACTTACAACCAAATATTCGGTATACTCGTTGGAGTGATTTTTGACGAGAATTAACCCGCGCGCTCCGTGATCGGTGGGATCGTCGGGCGGTACATCCTCGCCTCGGATGAAAAGGAGCGCAGCATGGCATCCTTCGCGACGCCGCAACGCCGACCCCGCACGCCTTCGCATTTCGTCGCCGCGCCGGTGGCCGATGAGAAGCGCTTTCCCGCCGCGCTCCCCAACGCCGAGTCGCCCGGCACGGAACGGCTTGCGCGGGCTTCGCTCATCCCGATCCCCCTCTTCCCCGCGGAGGCGCCGCGCGCCGAAGCGGCGCCCGCGGCGGTCCGGGGCATGGTCCAAGCGCGGGTTTCGGTGAAGTCCGTCGAAGCCGGCGCCGGGGGAACGACGCCGGCGAGGGCGGGTGCGCCCCTTGTCCAGCGGAAGAATGCGACCGGCCTGCCCGACGCGCTCAAGGCGGGCGTCGAGACGCTCTCGGGCCTCGCGCTCGACGATGTGCGGGTGCATTACAATTCGCCGAAGGCGGCGGGGCTTGGCGCGCTCGCCTACGCGCAGGGCGCCGAGATCCATGTCGGGCCGGGGCAGGAGCGGCACCTGCCGCACGAGGCGTGGCACGCCGTCCAGCAGAAGCAGGGGCGGGTGCGGCCGACGGTACAGGTCAGGGGAGCCGCGGTCAACGACGACGCGGGGCTGGAGGCCGAGGCGGACGCGATGGGCGCGACGGCGATCCAGATGACGGCGATGCCGGGCACGCCCGTTCCACTCGCGCGCCCCGCCCCGCTCGCGCCGGGCGTCGTGCAGCGCAAGCCGATCAAGGATTGGTGGGCCAAGGAGAAGGCGGCGTTCGCCAAACTGCTCGCGGGGAAGACCGACAGCAATCAGATGTCCGCGAGCGAGTTGCAGGCGGTGATCACCTTCCTGGAGAACGACGACACCGGCAAGGGGCGGAGCACGGACATCAAGGATCTGAAGGCGGAATTGGGCCTGAAGCCGAAAGTGGAAACGACGAGCGGCTCGCCGGTTTCCGAGACCGTGGTCGCGACGCCGGAAAAGGCGATCACGCCGGAGCCGACCAAGCCGACGCTCCGCCCGCTTCCCACCCCCAACGTGGGCGGCGCGAAGATGGGCGGCACGAACGACGGCCCGACGATCGGGGCGACGCTGACCCCGCCGCGCAAGGAAGTGGAGAAGCCGACGCCGAAGTCCATCAGGCCGACGGTGAAGAAGGGCGACGAGGAACACGAGGCCGAGGGGCATGAGAGCGACGCGCCAAAGGAGAAGGAGGGCATGCTCACCGTGCGGAGCATGCCGAAGGTGAACGCCCCCGTGAACGGCAAGAACGTCTTCGCCGGGCCGCCCCAGTACATCCCCATCACGTTCGACGGCAAGGATTACCGCCTCAAGGCCGGGCAGGACTACCTGAACACCGAGAAATCCGCCGAGTACATGAAGCCGGACGCGCCGATCAAGGGGGCGAAGGCGCAGCTGCTGCGGCTGCCCGCGAACAAGCAGACCGAGACGGAGGCCGACGTGCGCGTCCTGGGGGACGGCCACCACCGCTTCGTCTGGGGGGCCTATCGCGGCGCCCCGGTCAGCGCGGAGGCGAAAGTCGGCAGTACGTATGCCGAGGAGTGGAGCATCATGAAGTACAAGCCCACGCCGGAAAATATGAAGATGGAGCCGATCGCGGATGTCGGCGCGATCAAGGAGGAGTTCTTCATGGCGTGGGTCTCGCCCGACCCGATCTTCGTGAAAATGCAGAAGGCGGGGCTGGCGACGTTCGTCGAGGAGCTGTGCAAGCACAAGAAACTGCAATGGACCGCCGAGGCCGGGCAGGAGCTCACGGCGCACATCAACACGCGGGTCACCCAAAATCCCGACTGGGCCTTCGACACGGTGGTCACCAAACTGGTCAGCCAGGCCGTGGACAAGGAGCGGGCGAAGGAGTATGGCCGCTACCTGCTCACGGAGGCGACATTCAAGAGCGGCAAGAAGAAGCCGGCGATCATCTTCGTCCCCGCGACGACGACCGGGTTCTTCAACACCGTGCTCAACGTCGTCAGCCTGGACCCGGTCAAGCTCGCCACGGCGGATCAGATGCTGGACACGCTCTCCTTCGAGACCCAGAACGCCCGCCAGCGGTCGGAACTGGCGGCGGCGAAGGTGAAGGGCGGCGGCGCGCACACCGCCGCGGTCGAGTACGAGAGCGACCGCAAGTACGTCTACGAGGCGTTGATGAGCGTGCACAAAGTGAAGACCATCGAGGCGCTCGTCGCGAGTCTCAAGATCGCCAGCCCGTACCTCGTCCCGGCGGACTATGCCCAGACGAAGGTGGCGGGCGGCGTCGCGCTCCCCGACAAGAGCGTGCTCCCCGATCAGGCCGCCCGGCAGGCCCTGTGGTTCTTCAAGACGAAGGGATGGAGCGAGTCAGAGCGCAAGAGCATGTGGGGCCAGGCCCCGCACGGCGAGGGGCTCGCCTCCTCCGCCGCGATCTACGGCGGCGCCGCCAAGTAGCGGCGCGCGGGGCCGCGAAGCGCGGTATCTGCCCTCCGGAGAGGCAGGGGGCAATCCGCGCTACGCGGTCGGCTTTTCCACTTCCACCAGATTGGTGTAGAAGGTCGCGCCGCCGCCCATGTCGGCGGTGCGCTGGCTGGTCAGGGCGTTGATGCCGTGCCGCCTCTTGTGCTGCCCGTCCCACCAGACCGCCGGGGCGACGGCGACGCCGGGCCGCGTCGCCTCGCCGACGACGGCGGTGACGAACGTCTCGCCCCGGTCGTTGAAGACGCGGACGAGGTCGCCGTCGGCGATGCCCCGCGCGGCGGCGTCGGCGCCGTTCAGTTCGATGAACGGCGTCCCCTCCTTGCGGATCAGCGACGGCACATTGCCGAAGGTCGTGTTGAGGAAGTGGTGCGTGCTCGGCGTCAGGAGGGCGAGCGGGTACTTCGCGTGCAACGCCGGGCTGCCGTCCGCGCTCTCGGCGAGCGGCGTGTGCGTCGGCAGCGGGTCGAGGCCCATCCGTTCGAGCGTCTCGGAGAAGAGTTCGATCTTGCCGGAGGGCGTCGGGAAGATGCCGTCCGCATAGGAGACGTACGGCGTGCCGGGCGCGGAGACGTTCAGCCGCGCGAACCCCTCCGCCATCAACCGCTCGCGCGTGATGCCGCGCATGTTCGGATGGTCGGAGGCTAATGCCTGATCCACCAAATCCTCATCCGTGTCGCGGAAGCAGGGGTCATCGAAGCCCATCCGCGCGGCGAGCAGGCGGAAGACCTCGGTGTTGCGGACGCTCTCGCCGAGCGGCGCGATGGCGGGCTGGTTGAGGTTGAGGTAGTAGGTGCCGTACGCGGTGTGCAGGTCCATGTGCTCCAGTTGCGTCGTCGCGGGCAGCACGATGTCCGCGTACTGGGCGGTGTCCGAGAAGAACGGGTCGTGGACGACGAGGAACAAATCGTCGCGCAGCAGCCCCGCGCGCACCTTCTCCTGATCGGGCGCGGCGGCGGCGGGGTTCGCGTTGTAGACGTACATCGCCCGGACGGGCGGGTCGAGGTCGCCCGTCAGTGCGTCGCCGATCTGGATCATGTTGATGTGCCGCGCCGGTTCCGCGCGCAGATCGGGCCGCTGGAGCGCGGCGCGGTTGATCTTCGGGCCGCCGCTCGTCGAGAGCGTCAGGCCGCCGCCGAGCGTGCTGTAGGAGCCGATCAGCGCGGGCAGGCAGGCGACGGTGCGGATCATCATGCCGCCGTTCGAGTGCCGCTGCATGCCGTAGTTGACGCGAATCACGGCGGGCGCGACCGTCCCATAGCGCCGCGCGAAGCGGACGATCTCCTCTTCCGCCAGCCCGGTGATCGCCGCGACGCGGGCGGGCGGGTACGCCATCGCCCGCTCTTTGAGGGCTTCGTAGCCGTGCGTGTGCGCCGCGAGATATGCCTCGTCCGTCATCCCCTCCGCGATCAGGACGTGCATGACGCCGAGGGCGAGCGCGGCGTCCGTGCCCGGTCGCGGCTGGATGTGCCAGTCCGCCTGCGCGGCGGTGCGTGTGCGGCGCGGGTCAATGACGATCAGTTCGGCGCCGTTCCGCCGCGCCTTCTTGATGAAGGGCATCAGGTGCGGGTTCGTGGAGACCGGATTGGAGCCCCAGACGACGATCAGTTTGCTGTAGATGTACGTCTCCGGGTCGGTGCCCGTCTTCGCGCCGAGCGTGTGGCGGATCGCCTCACCCCCCGCAACGGAGCAGATCGTCCGGTCCAGTTCGCTCGCGCCGAGGCGGTTGAAGAAGCGGTAATCCATGCTCTCGTTGTGCAGGAGGCCGAGCGTGCCGCTGTAGTTGTAGGGCAGGATCGCCTCCGGCCCGCCGGTGGCGATGATCGCGTTGAAGCGCGCGGCGATCTCGTCCAGCGCCGCATCCCAGGTGATCTCCTCGAACAGGCCCAGCCCCTTCGGCCCGACGCGGCGGCGCGGCGTGAGGACGCGCGTCTCGTTGTACGTGCGGGAGAGGTAGTCGTTCACCTTGACGCAGAGGAAGCCCTGCGTCACCGGGTGCCGCTTGTCCCCCTCGATCTTCACCGCGATGCCATCCTTCACCGTGACCTGGAAGGAGCAGGTGTCCGGGCAGTCGTGCGGGCAGACCCCATGCACGATCCGAACATTCTCGGCTATGGGTGTCGCAGTCATCTTCCTTACCCTCCAAGGATTGAAACCGCTTGAACCACAGAGACACAGAGGGCACAGAGAGGGAAGAGAAGGAAAAGAGGGAGAACATTATTTTTCTCTTCTCTACGTTTCTCCGTGTCCTCCGTGTCTCTGTGGTTCAAGCGGTTTGTCATCCAATCGTCGTCTGTAAGGGTGAGTATAGCGCATCGTCGGTGCGGAATAGCGGCAGGGATCGTGCGTTGGAAAAAGGCGGAGAATCCGCGCGACGAAAGGGGAAGACGAGCATGACGATCACCGCCGAACAGTTCGCGACCGGCATGACGATGGACGAGTACCAGGCGCAGATGAGCCAGAACAAGGAGCAGTTCGCGGCGAACATCGCCGCCGCGCCCGTCGCGCCGGAGGATGCCGCCCGCTTCGCGGCGCTCCCCGAGCCGCTCGATGTGCTCGTCGTCACGGAGGACTGGTGCGGCGATTCGCTGGCGCACCTGCCCGTGCTCTTCCGCCTCGCGCGGGAATCCGGCGACCGGCTTAACGTCCGCATCTTCAAGCGGGACGAACACAAGAATCTCGCGGCCCTGTTTCCGATGCCGACGGGCCGCGTGGCGATCCCGATTGTCGTCTTCTTCGATCAAGGGATGCACGAAGTGGGGAAATTCCTCGAACGGCCGCAGGTCGGCCATGCGGAGATGGCGGCGTTCATGGCGGACTTCTTCGCCCGCCATCCCGATCTCGGCACGCCCGGCCAGCCGATCAGCGCGCTGA
This sequence comes from Chloroflexia bacterium, assembly GCA_025924435.1. The sequence goes on from JAICIL010000102.1 coordinate 5,574, forward strand.
CGCCCGAGGCGCGGCAGGCGCTCTTCGTCGAACTTGGCCCGTGGCGCAAGGGGCGGGTGGATGAGTGGAATCGCGCCGCCATCGCGGAGTTCACCGGCGCTGCTGCGGTGCCCGCACCCGCCTGATCGCCGGAATGCGGTTGAGTGGCAAGGGGGCCTGTGAACGGTCCTCTTTTTCGCCGGGCATCGAATTGATCGCGCGAATTCACCGCAATTTGCGTCAAAAGTGATCCGTGGTATAAATCTTGCTCGTATACCATGCTATGCATCGCCAGATACCGGCGAACCGCGCCGATTGCGGTTTCGTGCAGGCATTGGAGCACCGCGAGTTGATGAACGAGCGAGCCACGATAGCGCCGTCCGGCGCGCGAGCAGCCGGGAGGGATTTCATCTCGAATCCCATCCATCCGGTGCTGCTCGCCATTTGCGGCGCGCTCATCTCGCTACTCTTCGCGGCGCATGCTGGCGCGGCAGGTCCACTCGATACGGTGACGAAGACCGTCGGCGATGTGACGAAGGGCGTCACGCAGACCGCGCAAGAGACGACCCATTCGGTCACGCAGTCGGCAGACACGACGGCCAGGGCCGTGGAGACGACCGCCAAAGGCGCGACGGAGACGACATCGCAAGCGGGCCGGTCCGTCGGACCGGTCGCGGAGACGGTGTCGCGGTCCGGGCAGTCTGCCATCGGCGATGCCGCGCCGGGCGTCGAGCGCGCGACGGGCGCGGTTGCGTCGAGCGCGGCACCCGCCGCGCAGGTGGTCGGCGGTATGATGCAGCCCGTCAGCCAACCGACCCCGCACATCGTCGGCGCGCTCGCCCAGCCGGCCCAGCCAGTCATCCAGACCGTCGCACAGCCCGTGGCCGCCGCTGCACCACCCGTGGTGCAGACCGTCGCCGTCACCGCCGCGCCGGTCGCGCAGGCTGCGGCGCCGGTAACCGAGCAGGTGCAGACACTCACGCCCGTCGTCACCGCGCCGGTACGGGCGGCGGCGAAGCCCGTTATCCAGCCGATCACGCGGACGGTCGCGCCGGTTGTGCAGGCGGCCGCGCCCGTCGTGAACGCCGTGGCCGCACCCATAGAGCCAATCGCCGCTCCGGTCGTCGCGGCGGTCGCGCCGGTGATGGCGAATATCATGCCCATCGTCGCCACCGTGGCGCCCATACCGACCCCGCCCGCGCGCGACCCGGCCCCGACCACCCCTGCGTCGCGGCCCGCCAGCGTGGAACACGCGCAGCCCGTGCGCGTTGTACAGGCCGCCGATGTGACCGAGTCGGTCATGCCCGCGAATCGCGCCGAGCGCGTCGCCCCGGCGCCCGATCCATCGCCGCTCGCGGACGCGACACCGGCCACGATCCAGCCCACCCCGCATGCGAGCAGCGCGACCGTCGCTCCGGCTCCGATCACCAGTCCCGTTCCGGTGATGGCACCGGCCGCCGCACGCGCGACGCACGCAATCGCGACCGCGCCAGGCGTCGGGTTCCTCGCACCCGCGATGGTCCCGACGGACCCGACGCCGCTTTCGACGACGACCGAGCCAGTGAGCGCGCTCCCCGGCGCACCGACCACCGATACCGCGATGCATGCACCCGGCATGCGCCACGCCGCGATTGACGCCGCGCCGTCCTCCCTCCCGGCGCTGCCGGTTGGCCCGAATGGGCCGCTGACGGCGATAGCGGGTGCGGTGGGCACGAGCGTCGGTCCGGGTTTCTCCTTCCTCCTCGCCATCGTCGCCGCCGGTTGGGCACTGATCCTCACCGGGCGGCGCATCCTTCCCCGTGTGCTGTCCACGCAGCAGCCCTCCTATCGCCCCCTCGTTTCTCCCGGTTGATCGCGTCCCGCGCACGCCTTCGCGTGCGCGCAAGAACCAAAGTGCGTCGGTGTGACGCAACGGTTTTGGACGCATGGTGTGCGCGTTGCACGCCAGGGAGAAGCAATCAATGTCCTCAGCACGAAGAGTGGCTACGGTCGTGGCATACGCCATGGGCCTGGGAATTGCCTTCCTCGCCTTCGGCGCGACGAGCGCTTTGGCGGCAGGGCCGGCCGTCTCGCTGAACGGCCAGGTAGAGATCGGCACGAACGTCAATGTCAACGTCGGCGGCGCGGTTGATGTGAAAGTCGGCGCGGGCGGCGGGGCAGCGGCCCCGGCGTCGCAGCCCGGTACTACCGCCGTGACTGTGGACGCGCACATCGGGAGCGCGCCCGGTGCCGCGTCCACCGGCGGCGCGACGCAGGCCGCCGTGGATGTCCACGCGCAAGTCGGCGGCAATGCGCCCGCCGATCATGCCGCGCCGGTCTCCGCGAGCGCCGCGGTCGGCGGCGATCATCCGACCGGCCTCGTGAACGCGAATGTGGCACTCGGCGGGAGCCAGCCGATGAGCAACCCCGGCGCGTCCTCCGGCAATACCGTCGCCGCGAGCGTCACGGTCGGCAATCAGCCCGCGCCCAACCCGCCGGTGGCGGACGCGCACATCGCGACCCGCCTCGGGCAGCAAGCGCCGTCCGGCACGACCGCGAGCGTCGCGACAAATACCGGCCTCACGGCGCAAGCTGCGGCGCCGGTCGCCGCAGCTCCGATCGTCGCAGCCCCGATCACTGCGACAGTGAACACCGCGACCGCGCCGAGCGCGAACGTGATCGCTCCGAGCGGTATCGCGGCAACCACGAATAGCGCCACGCAGATCGCCGCGCCGCAGAACACGGGAACGGCGATCAACAGCCAGACCGCGGCGGCGGTCACGGCGCCGGTGCCGGTACATGCCGCCGTCCCGGCGGCGGCGAATGTCGCCGTGCCCCATGTGGCGACGGTCAATGCATCCGCGTGCGTCACCCTGAATAGCGCCTGCGCGGGCGCGGGCAACACCACTGGCGCCGCGAATGGCGGCGCCAGCCCCACAGCCGCACCCGTCACCGTGGCGGCGCAGCCGGTAAACGCCGCCGTCACCGCCCCCGTGCCCGCCAGCGCCGTCGTCCCGGCGGCGGCGGATGCCACCCTCTCCGGCGTGGCGACGGTGAGCGGCGCGGCATGCATCACCCTGAATAGCGCCTGCACCGGCACCGACACCACCAGTGGGCCTGCGGACGCGCCGGTCGCGGTCGCGGCGAACCCGGTGAATGCGAACATCACCGCCCCCGTGCCCGTCAGCGCGGCGATCCCCGCGACGGCGAACGCGAATGTCCCCGGCGTGGCGACGGTGGACGCTGCCGCCTGCATCACCCTCAATAGCGCCTGCACGAGCGCCGGTAACGGCGGCACCGGGAATGGGAGCGACATCGGCGTCACGGCGCCGGTGGCGGTCACCGCCCCCGTGCCGGTCAGCGCCGCGATCCCCGTCGCGGCGGATGCCAGCATCCCCGGCGTGGCAACGATCGGCGCGTCGTCCTGCATCACCCTCAATAGCGCCTGCGCGGGCACCAGCGGCACGGGCAATGGGAACACCGGTATCGGCGACACCCCGGCACCCGTCGCGGTCGCGGCGGACCCGGCGAACATCGGCGTCACCGCCCCCGTTCCGGCGAGCGCGGTGATCCCGGTCGCGGCGGACGTAACCGTGCCCGGCGTGGCGACGGTCAGCGGATCGGCCTGCGTCACCCTGAATAGCGCCTGCCCAGCCAACGGCGCCACGAGCGGCACCGGCACCGGCGGGACCAACGGCACCACCGCCGGCGTGACGGCCCCGGTGGCCGTCACCGCGCCCGTGCCCGTGACCGCCATCATCCCGGTGTCGGCGGATGGGAACGTCCCCGGCGTGGCGACGGTGAGCGGGACGGCGTGCATCACCCTGAACGCCACCTGCGTGGATACCGGCGCCAATCCGGGTGCCGGCGACACCGGCAGTGGCGGCAGCGTCGGCGTTACCGCGCCGGTGGGCGTCACCGCCCCCGTTCCGGTGAGCGCGATCGTCCCGGTGGGCGTGGATGGTACCCTCCCCGGTGGGACGACCGTGAGCGGAACGGCGTGCATCACCCTGAATAGCGACTGCGGCGGCGCCGGGACCAGCGGAGGACCGACCCCTCCCACGAACCCTATCCCTCCGGTAACACCGGTCAATCCCCCGACCGTCAATCCCGTTAGCCCGGTTGGTGGCCCAGTCGGCGGCCCGGTCAATCCCGTTAGTCCGGTTGTGCCGGTTGGCCCGGTCGTTCCGGTGGGCACGGGTAATCCCGTCGCGCCAGTCGCCCCCGGTGCGCCGGTTGGCACGACGGGCACGATCAATCCCGTGGGGCCGATCAGTCCGGTCCTCCCCGTGAACCCGATTTCGCCGACGGGGGCGATCCCGGCCTTCCCCACAGGCTCGATCCTCCCCATCGTCCCGGTGACTTCCGCGCCCACCACGCTGAGCGTTCTCCCGGTCACCACCGGGACCGCGAACGCGGCCGCGCCGGGCCTCTCCGCGCCGGCGGCGAACAGCGCGGGCGCACCGGCGGCCAATAGCGCCGCCCCGGCTTCGAGCGCCACGGGCACCACGAGCGTCAATGGCGCGAGCGGCTTGGCGAGCAGTACCGGCGGCTCATCGGCAGATGGCGGTAGCCTGAACGCGAATGCATCGAGCGGCACGAACGGCACGCCGTCCGTCCTGCCGCAGACCGGCCATGCGGCCCCGCCGCGCGCGAGCATCTGGACGCTCGTGACGGCGCTCCCGCTGGCAATTGCGGCGCTGCTTATCGTCGCGGGTTTCGCCCTGCGGCGGCGGGCATTCCGCCTCGGCTAATCCCGCATCGCGGGAACGCGCGGCCGGGGGCACATCGCCCCCGGCCCTCGCTCGCCATTCGGTGGAAAGGAATTATGGCATCTCTATCGCCGATTGCGGGGAACGTGATACGATGATGGTATCGCTCTTGCTTCGGTCGTACGCACACAGTTGACGCGTGGCCGGTGGGCTATTCCTCCCGGCCCCGCAACGGGCGCACGGAACAGATGAGCACACGCATTGGTAGCACACAAACGAGTCGGGACGCGGTGGCCGAGCATGGCGAATGCGCCGTTGCTCGCTTTATGCCGCTTCTGATCGGCATGTGCGCCGCCTTTGTATCGCTCCTGTTCGCCGTCCATCTCGACGCCGCCAACCCCGTGACGGATATTACCGGCCATGTCACCGGCGCTGTTTCCGACGTGACGAAGACCGCCGATACAACGGTCGGCGGTGTGGCCCATACGGCCAACAGCGCCGTCGGCAACGGCGGCACGGCGGGCAACGTCGGCTCCGCCGCGACCGGATCGGCCAACTCCTCCGGTCAGCCGGGCGCGTCTGGCGGTTCGTCCGGGCCACCGGCGGCGGGGCGAAGCGATACCGGCGCCGCCCGAAGCGCGGCAGACACCGTCACGCATACTACGGCCCCGGCGGCGGGCGGCGTGGCGCAGACAACGGGCGGTGTGAGTGCCGCCGTCGCGCAGCCGGTACAGGCCGTTGGCCAGCCCGCGAGCCAAGCGGTGACGACGACCGCCGCACCCGCCGCGCACATCGTCGGCTCCTTGACGCAGAGCGCCGCACCAACCACCAACGCGCTCGTAGCCCCGGTAGCGAGCGTTGCGGCGGCTCCCGCGCAATCCGTCACCCCGGCGATCGCGCCCGTGGTTCAGCCGGTGGCCGCAGTCGCGCAGCCGCCCCTGGCAGCCGCGCCGCCCACCATCGCGCCGACGACACCAATCGTGCAGGCGGCGGCGCAACCGGCGATACCGGCGATGAGCGCGGTCGCCCAACCCGTCCGAACCGTGGCGCAGCCCGTGGCGCGGACGGCGGCGCCGGTGGCAGCGCCGCTGACAGAGGCGGTCGCGCCCGTCGCATCGGTCGTCGCGCCCGCTACGCAACCGGTCGCGGCGATCATCGCCCCCGTGCTTGCGAGCGTCGCGCCGGTGCTTGAGGCCGTGCAGCCGGTGGTCGCGCCCGTGCTCGAACCGATCACGCCGGTCGCGCAGCCGGTCGTCGGCGTCGTCGAGACCGTCGTACCGGGCGTCCCGCCCGTCACTTCCGGCGGAGATACGCCATCAATCTCGCCACCGTTGGGGATGCTCAATCCGGTGACGCCGCCCGCGCCCGGAGCGCCGATTGGGGCCGCATCACCCGTCGCCTCGCAATCGCCCGCGCCCATCAACCGCGCCGAAACGGCGACGAGCAGTCCGACGGCGACGACCGATACGGTGCGATCGGTTCCGCCGCTCGCACCCGCCATCGCGTCGCCGGCGAAGCCGACCACACCGGCCATCGCGCCCATTCCTTCTTCCATCGGTCCCGTCGCGCGCGCGGCGCATGCCGGCGACGGCGCAACAGCAAGGTACGACACACCCCCGGCGCTCGCGCCACGCTTCGTATCGGTCCCAGCGCGCTCGAACCCGTCGCCGCCCGGCGCGCGCGTGCCGATTGTTCCGGCGATCATACCGGCGCGATCCCCCATCGCGACCGCCGCGAGTGGTCGGTTCCACTCCCTGCCGGGCCCGGTGCCAGAGGGGGGCACGATGCCCGCCGTGCGGGCGCGCGCGATGCCGCCCGCCGATCCATCACGGGGTGGTGCGCCGTCCACACCACCCGCCGCGCCGGAGCAAACATCGCGCGCGGGGAGCGGCGGTCATGGCCTGACGGCGCTGCTTCTCGCCACACTCGGTATCGCGATCCTCGTCGGCAGGCGACGGATCCGCGCCCCGGCCCTCACCCCCACACAGCGATTCCATACCTCTCCCGTTTCTCCCGGTTAACCCGCATCCCGCGCGCACTCAGTCGGCGTGCGCGCGGCGATCACCTGCGTCACCCGACGCTTTGGGATTGGCGAAATGCGGGGTGTGCAGTGATGCACACGGGAGAAAAAACGATGCCAGCAACAGCGATACGACGCGCGGCGCGCGATCCGCGCGCGATTGAACTGCTCTACGATCAGTACGGCGGCGTGGCGTTCGCCCTCGCCTACCGCATGCTCGGCGAGCGCGGCCTCGCGGAGGATGTCGTGCAGGAGGCATTCCTGAATATCTGGCGACAGGGCGCGCTGTTCGACGCAGAACGGGGATCGGCGCGCACCTGGGTGCTCACCATCGTCCATCACCGCGCGATAGACCAGGTGCGCAGCATGCGGAGACGCACCCGCGCGGACGCCGAGATCAAGGAGGCGATGCCGCTCGTTTCGACCGAGGATACCTGGGCGTCGGTCGCCCAGGGGCTGGAGCGCGACCGCGTCCGGAGGGCGATGGCGGCCCTCCCGCCGGAGCAGGGGCAAGTCGTCGAGATGATCTATTACGGCGGCTTGACACATCAGGAAGTCGCCGAGCGGGTCGGCATCCCGCTCGGGACGGTCAAGGGGAGGCTACGGCTCGCGCTGGAGAAACTGCGCGAACTCCTGCGCGCCCCGGAGACGACGGACAAGAAAATGACCTGCGCGGGCTGATTTCCTATCCCCCGGCCCCTTCCCTCGGAGGGAAGGGGAGAAAAAAGCCCCCTCCCGAATCGGGGGGGGGTTGGGGGTGGGCAATCTCCGTTACGTGCCCGGCTGTCCGAGTTCGGCGCGGACGATCTTCACCGCCTCGACGATGTTGGCGAGTTTCGCCTTCGATTCGTCCCAGGTGCGCGTCTTCAGGCCGCAGTCCGGATCGACGTACATCTTCTCCGCCGGGATGTATTCCAGGCCCTTCTTGATGCCCGCGACGATTTCGTCCACGCTCTCAATGCGGTGCGAGTGAATGTCCACGACGC
>JAICIL010000103.1 GCA_025924435.1 Chloroflexia bacterium
GGGGCGGGGCCGACGGGCGCGCTGTAGCGGGGCGTTGTGGGCGGGTATGTAATCAATACCGAAAACCCGCCGCGGGGCGTGGTTGGCCGGGCGGCGGGGCCGCCCTTCTTCGACGAGAACGGGCCGGCCGCGAGCGGCGAGAGCGCCTTTTTCCTCTCCGCGAACCGGAATAAGCGGTCGCTGGCGATGGAGATCAAGGGGCCGGAGGGGCAGGCGCTCTTCCGCCGCCTCGCCGCGACGGCGGATGTCGTCGTGGAGAACTTCCGCCCCGGCGTGATGGACGCACTCGGCATCGGCTACGAGGCAATTTCGGCCACGAACCCGCGCATCATCTACGCGTCGCTCTCCGGCTTCGGCGCGGACGGCCCGTTCGCCAATCGGCCCGGCCTCGACAACATCATCCAGGGCTTCTCCGGCCTGATGAGCGTGACGGGCTTCGCGGGCGGCGAGCCGGTGCGCGTCGGCATCCCCGTCGCGGACCTCTTCACCGGGCTGATCGGCGCGTACGGCGTCCTCGCCGCGCTGATGGCGCGCGAGCGGACGGGGCGCGGCCAGCGCGTGGAGACCTCGCTGCTGGAAAGCATGGTCGGGATGCTCGGTTTCCAGGCGGTGCGCTACCTCAACGGCGCGGGCGCGCCGCCACCGGCGGGCAATCACCACCCGATCAACGCCCCCTACGGCGCGTACCGCACAAAGGACGGCTGGGTGATCCTCGGTGCGACGGGCGACAAGCGGTGGAACGCCTTCTGCAGAATCGTGGACGCGCCGGAGTGGTTGGACGACCCCCGCTTCGCGACGAACGGCGGCCGATTCGCGCACAATGCTGAGTTGACGGAATTGATCAACGCGAAGTTGCAGGCGCACACCTCCGACGAGTGGGAGGAAATCCTCAACGCGCACGGCATCCCCTGCGGCCCGATCTACGACATGGAGCAGAGCCTCGAACACCCGCAAATCCGTCATCGGGAGATGGTCGTCGAGCGCCCGCACCCGACGATGGGCAGCGTGCGGCTGCTCGGCCTGCCGGTGAAACTGAGCGAGACGCCCGGCGCGATCCACCGCACCCCGCCGCTCTTCGCCCAGCACACCGACGAAATCCTCCGCGAAATCGGCGTGACGGATGCCGAACTGGAGACCTTGCGCGCCAGCGGCGTCATCACCTCCGCTGCGGTGCCGGAGCGCGCGGCGGTTGATTAACCGAATCCCTGGCCCCTTCCCGCGCCGGGAAGGGGCCGGGGATTCGGGCAAACGGAAAGGGCAACGACATGGACCTCGCGGTCACCGAAGCGGCGCTCCAGGACTTGCTCGAAACGTCACCGTTCAATCGCCCGTACGGCTTTCGCGTGCAGTCCATCGGGGATGGCGTCTGCACCGTCGCCGTCCCGTTCCAATTCACGCACGAGCGCCCGGACGGCCTGATCAGCGGCCCGGTCTTCATGGCGGCGGCGGACGTCACGACGTGGCTGGCGATCATGACGAAGACGGGGATCATTGACCACCTCGTCACCGTCGAGATGAAGACGAACTTCCTCAACGGCGCGCGGGCCGAGGACGTGACCTGCACCGCCAACGTCCTCAAACTCGGTCGGCGGCTCATCTACAGCACCGCCGCGTGCACGAGCGGCGCGGGCAAACTGCTCACGCACCACACCGTGACCTACATTCGCCCTGAGGCATAGCGGCGCGGTTCACTCGCGTCGCCACCGTGCCGCCCACCAATCGGGCTCCGGCATGCCGCTCGCGTATGCGGCCGCGATCATTTTCTCGACATCGAGCGGGGTGCGACGGAACGAGATGCGGGTATCGTCGTCGTCCACATCGAGTACCGCCCACTCCGCCCAATGTACATCGCGATTATAGGGCCGCACGGAACCGACACCGGGCAAACCGACACTCCCCGGATTGATGATCCGGCGGTCGCGATAGCGGCGCAGCATCGGCATATGTGTGTGCCCGCCCGCCATGAGCGCCGCGTCGTGACCGTCCAACATCGCGTCGAGGGCGTCGTCGGGCGTCGTCGCGATGATCGTCTCGTCGAACGAGCGGGGAGAGCCGTGGAAGCAGAGGAGCGTCCGCCCATCCCCTAAGGAACGCTCGATCACCGCCGGGAACGCGGCGACGTACGCGCGATCGTCCGCCGAGAGTTGTCCCAGGCACCATCGGGTGAAGGCGCGGTCAATCTCGTCCGCATCCTCGGATGGTGGGGCGAGCAGCCAGGCGTCGGTATTGCCCATCACGACGGGGCAATCGAGCGCGCGGAGCCGCGCGATTACCGCCGCCGGGTGCGGGCCGAGCGCGGCAACGTCGCCGAGGCAGACGAGTTCGTCCACGCGCTCGCCTTCGAGCGCCGCCAGCACGGCGTCGAGCGCGATGCAATTGCCGTGAATGTCGGCGATCAGCCCGATGCGCATCGTCGCCCCTCGCCGGAATCGCTACGCCCGCACATCAATCACGATGCGGCCCCGGACGCGGCCCGCCAGGATTTCCTCGCTCATCGCGGGAACATCCGCGAGCGGGATGGTCCGCGTGATCTTCTTCAATGTATCGGCGGGAAGATCGCGGGCGAGCCGTTCCCACGCCGCGCGGCGTGGCCCCTGCGGGACGAAGACGGAGTTGATGCCGAGGAGGCTGACGCCGCGCAGGATGAAGGGGAAGACCGTCGTGTTGAGCGTCGGGCCGCCCGCCACGCCGCACGCCGCGACGCTGCTGTTGAACCGCATCGCGGGGAGCAGCGCCGCCAGCGTGTCGCCGCCGACGGTGTCCACCGCGCCCGCCCACCGCTCGGATTCGAGCGGTCGCCCGGAGGGCTTCGCGATCGTGTCGCGCTCCACAATCTCCTTCGCGCCGAGGCTCGTCAGGTAGTCGTGCAGTTCGGGTCGCCCGGTCGAGGCGGCGACGTGATAGCCGAGGTGCGCGAGCACCGCCACCGCGACGCCGCCGACGCCGCCGCCCGCCCCGGTGACGAGGACGGGATGCTCGCCCGGCGTCAGGCCGCGTTCTTCGAGCGCGACGACGCAGAGCATCGCCGTGAACCCCGCCGTGCCGTAGCCCATCGCCTGTTCGAGACCCATCCCATCCGGTAAGGGCACGAGCCATTCGGCGCGCACGCGCGCCTTCTGCGCGAAGCCGCCCCAATATTTCTCGCCCACTTCCCAGCCCGTCAGGATGACGCGATCCCCCGGCTTCCAGAGCGGCGAGCGCGATTCCTCCACCGTCCCCGCGAAGTCTATGCCCGGCACCATCGGGTAGCGGCGCACCACCCGCCCCTTGCCCGTCACCGCCAGCCCGTCCTTGTAATTGAGCGTCGAGTACGCGACCGAAACCAGCACATCGCCGTCCGGCAACTCGCTCGTCGCGAGGTCTCTGATCTCGGATCGCACCGTCCCATCGGCTTCCGTCAGCACCAGCGCCTTGAACTGATCGTCCGCCATCCCGCCCCCCTTTCATCTGGTCGCGCGGGCAAAAGCCTGCGTCACTCCCGGCGTGAATCCTTCCCCTCGGTTTCGCAGGCTGGAAAGCCCGCGCTACAGGTCTTCCTCACAGGCTGGAAAGCCTGTGCTACCGAGTGATGCGCTCACGGCAGTGAAACGTTGAGATCGCGCGCGACGGTCGCGATGGCGTCCCAGGTCGCGTCCGGGAGCGGGATGCCTTTCTCGCTGCGGTCGGCGCGGCTGCGCGATTCCGGCTCGCCGGGGAGCAGGACTTCCTCGAACCCTTCGGCAGGCTGTTGGCGCTTCAGGCGCGCGGCGATGTTCTCGATCGTCTGCGAAAAATCGTCATCGGCGCGGAAGGTGCCGGGGTCAATGCAGCAGACGAAGAGGCAGGAGCCGCGCTCCCCCTCCGGCACGGCCTGCCCGCCGCTCAGCCCGACCGCCAGCATCTCGACGATCACGGACATCGCGTATCCCTTGTGCCCGGCGAAGGGGAGCAGCATGCCGCCGTCGTAGAACTCCTCCACATTCGTCGTCGGGTTGCCGTCCTTGTCCAGGATCCACCCTTCCGGCACCGGCTCCTTGCGGGCGCGGGCGACCATCAACTTCCCCTGCGCGCCGCCCGTCGTCGCGTAGTCGAGCAAGATCGGCGGCTGCCCGCTCGCGCGCGGGATCGCCCACGAGAAGGGGTTGGTGCCGAGCGCCTTCGACTTCGCGCCGAAGGGTGTCGCCTGATAGGGTCCGTGCGCGCCGGAGGCCGCCGCGAAGGTAATCAGGCCCTCGCGTGCGCCGAGTTCCGCCCACTCGCCGATCCGCCCCGTGTGGTGGCAGTGGAACGCGGATGCCGCCGCGATGCCCGTCTCCTTCGCCTTGCGCGCCGCAATCGTCGCCGTCATCCGCGCACCGACCTGTCCGAAGGTCGCGTTGCCGTCCACAATCGCCGTCGCGGGCGTCTCGTGCGTCACGAACGGGGCGTTTGCCGGGCGCAGTTTGCCGTTGTTGATATCCGCGATGTAACTGGGGATGCGGATCACGCCGTGCGAGTCGTGCCCGGCGAGGTTCGCGCCGATCAGCGAGCGCGTCACGCCCTCGGCGTTCTCCGCCGTCGCCCCGGCCGCGCGGAAGATTTCCCGCGAGAGGTCGCCCAGCGTCTCCGCGTCGCGCGTCTGTACCATCGCCGTTTCCTCTCTAACCGAATGGTCAATGGATGCATCACCACCAAGACACCAAGAACACGGAGAGCACCGAGAGAATACCTTTGGAGTTTCTTGGTGCCCTTGGTGCCCTTGGTGTCTTGGTGGTTTGCTCTCCCTATCCCTTATCCTGTTCGCGCGGGACGATTGCCGGGATCTGCGCGTCGCGGATCATCGTGTTGAGCGCCGCTACATCGCGGTCAATGATCTCGCCCAGCGTTGCCCGGTGCGCGTCGGCGCGACCGGCGAGGCTCTCGTAGACCGCGACGGACTGCTTCGTCGGCGCGGCATCGGCCCCGGCGACCGCGCCGTAGAGGCCCGCCAGTTTGCTGTTCACCTTCACCGGGAAATTAAGCGTGTCGGAGCGTACTTTCGCCTGCGTCTGGATCAGGTCCTCCTCGATGGGCGCGAGCCGTTCTTTCAGCGCGGCGATGTGCTCGCTGATCGCCGGGTTGACCTTTTCGCCGCTGGCGCGCTTCTCCCATTCCTCCGCCTGCGACCGGACGGCGCGGAGCGTCTTGATCGTCGCGTGCGTCTCATTGATCGTGTCGCGGATGCGGCAGAGGAGCGCGAACTGGGCGTCGAGGTCTGCCTGCGTCGCCCGCACGCGCGGATCCTTCTCGATCGTGAACGGTTGCTCCTGCGCCTCGTCGCCGACCGTCAGGCGCACCCGATAGGTGCCGGGCGCGGCAATCGGGCCGGGCAGCGTCCCCTCGGCGGTGAAGAAGCCGTCAATCCCCTCGGCATCGGCGTAGCGCATATCCCAGACGAAGCGGTTGATGCCGGGCTGCAAGGACTGAGGACTGAGGACTGAGGACTGAGTGTCGGGCTTTCGACTTTCGGCATCTTCCTTCTGTTCCCCTTCTTCCGACTTCTTCTCCTCGCTCTTGAACGTCTTGATCTCATTCCCCGCGCCGTCGAGGAAGGTGAGCGTGACGGGGCCTTCCGGCTTCTCCTTGAGGTAATAGGTGACGAGAACGCCATCGGGCGGATTGGAGCCGGCATCGAGGAAATGCTCGACAACCGTATCGTCCGCCTTCTTCTCCAGCGTCTTGGTGAAGATCGTCGCGCCGCTCATCTGATAATTCTTGCCGGGCGTCGCCTGCCGGAAGAAGCCCCGGTTCGTCACGAAGCGGACGGTCGGGCGCGGCGCGAAGAGGTGGAACGCGCCCTTCGTCGTCTCGTCCGTCGCCTGCCGGAGCGACGTCAGGTCGTCCAGAATCCAGAACGAGCGGCCGTGCGTCGCGGCGATCAGGTCGGAATCCTTGACGGCGAGATCGTGGATCGGCACGACGGGCAGGTTCCGTTGCAGCGACTGCCAGTGCGCGCCGTCATCGAAGGAGACGTGCATGCCGGTCTCCGTGCCCGCGTAGAGGAGGCCGCGCCGCGCCGGGTCCTCGCGGATGACGCGGGTGAAATCGTCCTCCGCGATGCCGTCCGTGATCTTCGTCCAATGTTTGCCGTAGTCGTTCGTCTTGAAAAGATAGGGGCGGAAGTCGTCGTGCTTGTAGCGCGTCGCCGCGACATACGCGGCGGCAGTGTCGTGCGGGGAGGCTTCGATGATCGAGACCAGCGCCCATTCCCCCATCTCTTTCGGCGTAACATTCTCCCAGTTCGCGCCGTTGTCGCGGGAGACGTGGATCAGCCCGTCGTCGCTGCCCGCCCAGAGGACGCCCCGCTCGACGGGCGATTCGGCGAAGGCGAAGATCGTGCCGTAGTACTCCGCGCCGGTGTTGTCTTTCGTGATCGGCCCGCCGCTCGCTTCCATCTTCGTCACGTCGTTGCGCGTCAGGTCGGGGCTGGCCATCTCCCAACTGCCCCCCTCGTCGGTCGAGCGGAAGACGTGGTTGCCCGTGATGTAGAGCGTGTTCGGGTCGTGGGGCGAGAGCATGATCGGCGCGGTCCAGTTGAAGCGGTACTTGACATCCTTCGCGCCCCAGCCGAGGTGCGGTTCCGGCCAGACATTGATATTCCGCCGCTGCCCGGTGCGCCGGTCGAAGCGGGTGATCGCGCCGCCGTAACTGCCCGCGAAGATGATGTTCGGGTCGTCCGGGCGCACGGCGATGTAGCCGCTCTCGCCGCCGCCGACCTCGAACCACTCCGACTGCGGGATGGCCGCCATCGGGGAACGGCTCGGCCCGGCGATCGTCGTGTTGTCCTGCTGCGCGCCGTAGACGCCGTAGGGCGTCTCGGCGTCCGTCGTGACGTGGTAGAACTCCGCCGTCGGCTGGTTGTAGAGGGTGGACCACGTATCGCCGCCGTTGAAGGAGACCGCCGCGCCGCCGTCGTTCCCCTGGATCATCCGGTCGGGATTCCTGGGGTCAATCCAGAGGTCGTGGTTGTCGCCGTGCGGGATCGGGAACTGCGCAAACGTCTTGCCGCCGTCCGTGGATTTGAACGCCGGGACATTGAGCACCCAGAGCGTCTCCGGGTTCGTCGGGTGGGCGTAGATGTGCATGTAGTACCAGGCGCGCTGCCGCAGGTTGCGATCCTCGGAGAGCCGCTCCCACGTCTCGCCGCCGTCGTCCGAGCGGAAGACCGCGCCATCCTCCGCCTCGACGAGCGCCCAGAGGCGGTCCCGCCTGGCGGGCGAGGCGGCGAGGCCGATCTTGCCGAGCACGCCCTTCGGAAGTCCCGTGTTGCGCGTGATCTCCATCCACGTCTCGCCGCCGTCGGTGGACTTGAAGATGCCGCTCCCCTCGCCGCCGCTGACCAGTTGGTGCGCGTCGCGCCGCGCCTCCCAGAACGAGGCATAGAGCACGCGCGGGTTGAACGGGTCCATGATGAGGTCGCTCGCCCCAGCCGCCTCGCTGCGGAAGAGCACCTGCTCCCACGTCTCGCCGCCGTCCTTCGAGCGGTAGACGCCGCGCTCCTTGTTCGGGCCGTGCGCGTGGCCGAGCGCCGCGACATAGACGAGGTCGGGATTGCGCGGATGGATGCGGATTTTGGCGATGTGGCGGGTCTCCGCGAGGCCGCAATGCGCCCACGTCTTGCCCGCGTCGGTGGACTTGTAGACGCCGTCCCCGTGCGCGACGTTACCGCGAATCGAGACCTCACCCATGCCGACATAGATGACATTCGGATCGGCCTCCGACACCGCGATCGCGCCGACGGAGGCCCGCTTGAAGGAGCCGTCCGAGATGTTCTCCCAGAAGACGCCGCCATCGATCGTCCGCCAGACGCCGCCGCCCGTCGAACCGAAATAGAAGACTTGATCGCGCGCGGGGTCGCCCGCGACCGCCACGACGCGACCGCCCCGGAACGGCCCGATCAGCCGCCATTCGAGCGCGTGCAACTCGTCGCTGGCGAGCGTTGGAGCATGTGTGTCGGCCATTTCTCCCCCTTCTTCATCTGTTATGTCCCGATGCCGTTGAACGTGCCGCTAGTCTCGCACACGCGGCGGAGGCCCGGCAACGGCGGGAGACCTCACCCCCGGCCCCTCTCCGTCGCGCGGAGAGGGGTGACTCGCCTCAGCATCCGTGTCCTCTGCCGAACATCGTGCCGCTACAGGGCCTGCTCTCCCTCGCCGCTTGACGGAGAGGGGACCGGGATGAGGCCAATTAGAGTGCGTCCACGACCTGCGGATAGACGCGCTGGAAGGCTTCGGCATATTTGATCGTGCCCGCGCCACCGGCGCGGCGGGCGTGGTTCGCGCGATAGACTGCGCGCTCGCTGTAGTAGTCGCGCAGATAGGATTGCGCCTTCATCGCCTCCATCGCGCGCCGCTTCTTGTCGAAGACGGCGGTGATATCGAGGAAGGTCGTCGGGATGAAATGGCAGAGTTCGGGCTGGTGCGGCTCGAAGAGGAAGAGCGCGGGCGGCGCGATCGTTGCGAAGGCGCTGGCGACACCCGCCCCGGCCGCCAGCACGCGGGCGCGCGCGGCGGCCGCATGGCCGACATCGTGGTCCTGATTGTACGGGTCGCGCTCGGTGTGCGTAAGGATGACAGCGGGCGCGAACTCCCGGATGATCGCGGCCAATTCTTCCAGTGCCGCGCGGGGGACTTCGAGCGGGTAATCGCCGAGGTCGAGGCAGCGGAAGGTCGCGCCGACCGCCTCCGCCGCCTCGCGCGCCTCCGCCGCGCGGATGCGCTTGACATTTTCCACCGTCTGCCCCGGCTCTTTCCAGAGTTCGCCGGATTCGCCGCGCTCTCCGTAGGAGAGGGCGATCACTTCCGCCGTGCCGCCGTTCGCCGTCGTGACGGCCATCGCCCCCGCCGCCCGCCAGACGAAGTCCGCCGAATGCGCGCCGATCACCAGCATCTTCCGCCCGTCCGCCATTGATTGCCCTCCTTGATTCGATGATCCGCGTCGCGCCCGATGCTACCACCGATCCGCGCTCGCGGGGCCGCCGCTGTGGTATCGTTGCCGCGATCCATGCTTCATTTGTACGGACGCCAGGGACACAGGGGTGAGCGCTATGGACATTATTGACGAGCAGGTGGAAGCGTACAACGCGCGCGATCTTGAGCGATTCATCGCCTGCTACGCGGAGGATGTGACGGTCGAGGATGGGATGGGGAATGTGATGATGCAGGGCAGCGACGCGCTGCGCGGGCTGTATGGCGCGCTCTTCGCGAACAGCCCGGCTCTCCACGCCCGCATCGCCAACCGCATCCGTGTCGGCCACTATGTGATTGACGAGGAAGAGATCACCGGGTTTATCATGGAGGGCTTCCCCGCGGAATTGCACGCCGCGGTCGTGTACCGCGTCGCGGACGGCAAGATCGCGCATGTGCGATTGTTGACGTAACGGCTCGCCGGGGGCCGTCCCTCCCCCGTCATGCGAAAGGGATCAGGGGAGGGGCGACCCGCTACACCCTCGCCGGCAGGACGCCCGCGAGATCGAGGGCGGCGGCAATGTCGCGACGGACTGGCTCGGACACCGGCAAGAGCGGGTGGCGCGCCGGGCCGACCCTCCGGCCGCGCAGTTCGATCGCCGCCTTCGTCCGCGCGGACATGTCCGGATAATTGATGGCGCGCCAGACGGGCAGGATGCGCTCGTGCAGGGCGCGGGCTTCGGCGTGGTCGCCGCGCTGGCAGGCGTCCCAGAGCGCGACGCAGAGGTCCGGCAGGACGGTGAGGATCGCCGCGACCGCCCCGTGCGCGCCGAGCATGAACGAGGGGTACAGCAGGTCGTCCACGGCGGTCAGGATGCGCAGGCGGTCGTTGTTCATGCGGATGAGATCGGCCAGTTTGTGGATGTCCCCGCCGCTCTGCTTGACCGCGACGACCTGCTCGATCTCGGAAAGGCGCATCAGGGTTTCCGGGCTGATCGTGTTCCACGGCACCACGTTGTAGATGATGATCGGCAGGCCGACGTCGCGGCCGATCCGCTCATAGTACGCGACATTCCCCTCCTCGCCGGGGTTGAAGAGGTAATGCACCGGCGTGATTTGCAGCGCGTCCACACCGACCGCGCGGAGCGCCTGGCCGTAGCGGATCACGTCGCGCGTCGCATCGCGGATGATGCCGGTGATCACCGGCACGCGGCCACGCACCTCGTCGCGCACGATCTCCGAGATGCGGACGGTCTCTTCGACGGAGAGCGCATGCCCTTCGCCCGTGCTGCCGCAGACGCAAAGACCATGCACGCCCGCGTCGAGCAGCACGCACGTTTCGGCACGCAGGGCCCCCTCGTCGAGTTCTTCGCCCGCCGTGAAGGGCGTGACCATCGGCGGCAGGATGCCTTCAAGGCGGGTGGGCTGCATCGCACTACTCCTTTCGTGCCTCTCTCATCTACATTTAGCGCGCGGCGACGGGCGCGAGGACGGCGCGTACCTGCTCCAGCACGATCGCCGCCTCATCCGGTTCGACGAGTGATTGCGGGTTGAGGGCGATGGCGTCGCCGTCCACAGTGCCGACGGCGACGCACGGCGAGCCGCCGTAGAGCGCGGCGACGACCGCGTCGCGCGTCATCGGGAAATCCGGGGCGAGGCGGACGATGGCGCGGGCGTGCGGCTGGCCCGCCTCGCTCGGATAGCCACGCTCGACGGTGACGCCGGGCAGGTCGCGCAGCCCGGCGATCCAGCGCTGCACCGTCTCCTCGTAGCCCGCCAGCACCGCCGCTTCGTCTTGCGCCAGCGACCATTCGACGGCGGCGAGCACGCCGAGCGTCTCCTCCTTGCCGACCTTCATCGGGCGGCCGAGGCTGTGGTTCGGGCTGCCATTGACGCGGCAGGCGGCGATGATGTCCCGCCGCCCGAGGACGAGGCCGGAGGATTGCGGCCCGCGCAGCCCCTTGCCGCCGCTGAAGATGGCGATGTCCGCGCCCAGTTCCCGCGTGAAATACCAGAGATTGCTGACGGGCGGGATCTGCGCCGCCGCATCCACGAGCACCGGCACGCCGTGCTTGTGTGCGATGGCGACGACCTCCGGCAGCGCGAGCGCGCCGCGGGCGTAGTGGTCCCCCGCGAACCAGAGGACGCAGGCGGTGCGCGGCGAGATCGCCGCTTCCAGTTCCCACGGATGGGTGATGTGCGCGCCGCCGATTTCCACGAGCGTCGCGCCCGTCTGCCGCGCCGCATGGTCGTAGCCGTTGCGGTGCGCGCGGTGGATGATGACCTCGCGCTTGCCGTCGGTCAGGTAGGGGAAGCGGGCGATGGCCGCCGGGTCCTCCCCGGCGATGCAGGCCGCCACCGCGATGGCGATGCCCGCCGCCGCGCCGCTCGAAATGTAGCACGCCTCGTTCTGGGTGAGCGCCGCGATCCGCTCGCCGACGCGCTCCTGCAGGCGCGGCAGATCAACATGCATCGCCGCGCCCTCCGCCATCGCCGCGACAACCGGCGGCGGCATCACCGAGCCGCCGAGGCGCGTCAGCGTCGCCGCCGCGTTGATCACCCGCCGCATGCCGAGATCGTCATACCTTCCCATCGCTCACTCCGTTCGCGAAGCAATGAGCAATGAGCAATGAGTGGTCGGGACTCCAGCCTCTTTGCTCATTGCTCGTCGCTCATTGCTCAATTACCCACAGCCGCGGCTTCGCCGCTTTGCCGAGTTGCCGCGCCATCCAGGCGTCCTGCCAGTCGTGGTCCGTCGCGCCCTCGTGCGTCACCCGATATTGCTCGACCGGCCCGCCGAGCGCGCCCGCCAGCGGTTCCAGCCACTCCGGGCCGTTGATCGCGCCCGCGTCGCCGGTGATCAGCAGGGCCGTCGCCCGCACGCGGGCCGCGTGGTGGATCGGGTCGAAGTAGGCGAGCGTGCGCGCGACCTGGTCCCGTCGGTCCGGGTAGGTGCGGAGGTAGTCGTTGATCTCCTCGACCGGGTAGGCGGACGAACGACCGGCGGCTTCGAGCAGCCGGTAGAAGAGCAGACCGCCCCCCTGCACCGCCGCGAACTGCGGCCGGCGCGCGGCGGCGAGCAGCGCGAGGTCGTCCCCGACGATGCCGACGTGGCCGCCGTCCACCTCCGGGCGGGAGAGCAGGAACTCCGCGCCCCGCAGGCAGTCCGCGACGATGCCGCGATAGATGTAGGTCGCGGGGTCGTCAATGCCGAGCGTCAAGAGGCCGGGATAGGCCGCCGCGAAGGGCTGATCGGCGAGCCGCTGCCCCCGGTGCATCAGCGTCAGCGTCGCATACCGCTCGCGGTCGTCGCGGTGCGGGACGTGATTGACGCTCCCGTAGCGCGGCGTGTTCATCAGGCCGGGGAATGGCCCGTCCCCGACCGGCACGCTGTAGTAGCCGAAGATGCGGTACGGCCCGATGCTCGTCAGTTTGACATTGTAGACGGTCGAGAACTCGGAACTGCGCAGCGCGTTCCGCTCCATCTCCACCGCCAGCGGATAGCGCGCCAGTTCGGCATCCACCCCATCCCAGTACGCCTCGAAATCCCCCGGTCGCTCTCCCATCAATTCCCCCTTTCCTCTTTTGAACCACAGAGACACAGAGGACACAGAGATAAATGAGAGAAGAGAAGTAAAGCGAACTCGTCTTCTTTGTGTGTCTCTCTGTGCTCTCTGTGCCTCTGTGGTTCAATCGTTTTCTCAGCCGACGGTCGGTTCGGCGTGGCGCATGTACGCGGCGGGTTTGAGTTGCGCGGCGAGGAAGGCTTCGACCTTCGGCATCTCCCAGTAGACGCCCGAATCGTGCGCGCAGCGCGGGTAGGCGTGGATCTCCTTCGGGCAGGTCATCGCGTTGTACAGCGCGTAGCCCGTCTCCGGCGGGCAGACATCGTCCGCGAGGCCGACGTAGACGAGCATCGGGCACTTAATCAGCGGCGCGAAGTTGATGCCGTCGAAGTAGTTGTACGTCGCGCGCACCGCCTCGGCGCGTTCCGGGTAGAGGCGCAGGTAGTCGTTGATCTCCTCATACGGCCACGAATGCGTGAGGTGCGCGGCGTCCATGAAGCCGCACAAGTACGGCGCGCCCGCCGCCCCGACTTTAATCGCGTCGCTCCGCAGCGCGGAGGTCGTGATCGTCAGCGCGCCGCCCTGGCTGCTGCCGTGGAC